>DASCNH010000180.1:0-8005 GCA_036011365.1 Planctomycetota bacterium
CTGTCCAGTTCCGTCAGCGCCGACCGCTTGCTGCGGGGCGAACTCCACCGGCGCCAGGAGCTGCAGAGCATGGCACTCGGTGCCCCGCCGGGCCCCGGCCAGGGCGCCCAGTTGGGCGGGCTCCACATCGAGCAGATCGCCTATCAGGAAGATGCGCCCGGCGCGCCCGGCCCAGGAACTGGCGGGGCGCTTCCCGGGTCCTCTGGCCCGCGCCCCGCCCAGTACGGCGCCGATGCCCACGCCCCCGTCCGCACGCAGGCCCGCCAGCCAGGTAACGAGGCCGGCCATGTGGCCCGGCGCGGCCACCTCCGGCCCGGCGCTGCCGGCCCGACCGCCGCTTTCCACAAGGCGCACGCGGGCGCCACGGCGTTGGCCCAGGGAGGCCAGGGCCAGGGCCACCTCCGCCCCGCGCTGCAACTTGCCCGGGGGACCGACGCCCATGGAGGCACTGGTGTCCAGCAGGACCACCCAGGCTTCGCTGGCCTCGCGCCGGGTGATGCGCACATGGGGCTGATCCAGGCGCGCGTAGAGGTTCCAGTCCAGGCGGCGCAGGTCCTCGCCCGGTCGGTACGGCCGGTGGCCGACGAACTCTTCGCCGACGCCGGCCAGGCGACCGCGACCGGCCCCCTCGCGGCGCGTGCGCGCGGCGCCCAGGCGCGCCACGCAGCGCTCCACCCGCGCCAGGAGTGCGGCGGAAAAATGCACACCGGGACAGGGCAGGTGCGGCTGACTCATGGGCATCCGGGAAGAGCCCGGCGACGCTCGGGGGTGGCTTTCATCAGCCCGGACTCCCGGCGCCGTTGTCGACCGGCCGCGTCTTGGCCAGGACCAAGGCCCGGCCCCCGGCCGAAGCCCGGCCCCCAGCCGAAGCTCGGCCCCCGGAATCGGTGCAGACCTCGCCGTCGGCGAAGACCACCGCGCCCCGGCGCACGACCGTGCGCGGGAAGCCGGCCAGGGACCAGCCGTGGTAGGCGGACCACTTGGAGGTGGAGGGCAGGCGCGCCTCGTCCACGGTGCGCGTTTCATCCGGATCGAAGAGCACGAAGTCGCCATCGAAGCCCACCTCCAAACGCCCCTTGCCCGGTAGGTGCAGGGACTCGGCTGCGCGGGAGGTGACCGAGGCCAGGGCCGTTTGCGCGTCGAGCAGATCGCGGCGCACCAACTCCAGCGTCAGGGGCCAGAGCAGGTCGATGGAGGGCATGCCCGAGGGAGCCTTGGCGTAGGGGCGGTCCTTGTGTTCGAAGGGGTGCGGTGCGTGGTCCGTGCCGATGGCGTCGATGGTGCCGTCCGCCAGGGCGGCCAGCACGGCGGCGGCATCGGCCGGCGTCTTGACCGACGGATTGACCTTGATGCGGTTGCCCAGGCTCGCGGCGTCCTCGCAGGAGAGCAGCACGTAGTGCGGCGCGGTGCTGGCGGAAAGCGCCTGGCCCGCCGCCCGGGCGGCCCTGATCATTTCGGCGGCGCCGGCACAGGAGACATGGAACACGTGCAGTTCAACGCCGGTTTCCGCCGCCAGTTCAAGGGCCATGCGCACGGACTCTATTTCGGCCTGGCTGGAGCGCACCAGATGGTGCTCGGCGGCGCTGGCATTCGGATGGGCCGCCGCCCCGGCCTTGAGCAGGGCCACATCCTCGCAGTGGGCCACGATCATGCGCCCGGCCCGGGCGGCGCCGGCGAAGAGCTCCCGCAGGACGTCCCGGTCGCCCTGGCCCGCCATGCCCGTGGAGCCTCCCAGGAAGCACTTGAAGGCCGGCGTGAAGGGCGCCATGGCCTCCAGCTCCGCCAGGGAATCCGGCAGCAGGTTGGCCAGGCAACCGAAGTCCACCCGGGAGCTGGCGGCCACATGGGCCAGGCGTTCCTCCAGGGCCGCCAGGCTGGTGCTGAGGGGCGGGTTGTTCTGGACCTCCACCACGCTCGTCACGCCCCCGTGCAGGGCCCCGGCGGAACCGCGCTCCCAGCCCTCCTTCCAGGCCAGGCCCGGGTCGCGGAAATGCACATGCACATCCACCAGGCCAGGGATCACGGACAGGCCCTGGCCGTCGAGGACCGGGGTCTCCGCCGGCGGGGCGAGGCATGCTCCACCCGGCGCGCCAAGGGCCTCGATGACTCCATTGCGCACGCTGATGTCGACCTCGTCGCCCGCGGGCCACAGGCGGGCGCCGCGCAGGAAGAGGTTCGCTCCCCGCGCCGGCTCGTTCACGCTCCCCCGGCCCCAGGTGTGCCGGCCCCGGGTGTGCCGGTTCCGGGTGTGCCGGTTCCGGGTGCGCTGGTTCCAACTAGGGTGCGGCGCACGGAGGCGATTGTCATGTCGTCCTCGTAGATCCCGCCGGTGAACTCGAGGATGTTCTGGATGATACCCTCGGTGATTTCCCTGGCCGTGCCTTCCCGGGCCAGGTCGGAGAGGACCGCGCGCATGCCGGACTCGTCGAACATGCGCTCGTTGTAGGTGTGGTGGCGGGCCTCGACGAATCCGTCGGTGAAGGCGATCAGCGTGTCTCCGGGTTCCAGCACGGCGGGCTCCGGCGAGCTGTACTCGAAGTCATCCAGCATGCCCAGGGCCGGGCCCTGGCCGGGGATGGTGTCCATGCGGCCGTCGGCCCGGTGGTACCAGAGTGGCGGCGTGTGGCCTGCGTTGACCGCCTGCAGGCTGCCGTCGGGCTGGACGATCGCCAGGAAGAGCGTCACGAACAGGCCCGGGTCCAGGTGTCGGGCCATGTCCTGATTGAGCATGGTGACGAGCTTGCCGGGATCCTCCACGAAACGCAGGTAGGAGCGCAGGTGGCCCTGGGCCGTGGCTGTGATCAGGGCCGGGCCGATGCCGTGTCCGGTGACATCGCCCACGACCACGGCCAGGGCGCCGCTGTCCAACCGCACGAAGTCGTAGAAGTCTCCGCTGGTCTTCTCCGCGGGCTTGTACCAGCCGTGCACGTCGAGCTCGCCTATGTCCTCGGGCAGGGAAGGCATCAGGCCCTCCTGGATGGTGCTGGCGATCTGGATCGACTCCTCCAGGCGCACCTTCTCCAGGGATTGTGCGTGCAGGCGCGAGTTGCGCAGGGCGATGGCGATGTGTTGGGTCAGGGCGGCGAAGATGGCCAGGTCCCGGGTGCGGAACTCCCGGGAGGCGGCGCGGGAATCCACATAGAGGACGAGCTCTCCGCTCTCCTCTTCCGTGGCGTCATCCGTTGCGACCGGCGAACACATGACCGCCCGCAGCTTGAGGTCGAAGACGGACTCGCCCAGTTCCATGGCCTCCGCCTGGCTGTTGACGGTGGTGCGCAGGGGCTCGCCGCTGTCCAGCACCTTCCTGACTACGCTGGTGGAGAAGCGCCTGTCTTCCTCGTCCAGCACCTTGCCAGAGTGCCCGCGCACCGTGCGCAAGGTCAGCTCGCCTCCCTCGCGAGCCACCAGCAGGCCGCGTTCGGCCCCGGTGATTTCCACGGCCTGATCCACAACGTAATCCAACAGGGCCTCCAGGTCCCGGGACTCCGAAACCTGGGCGATGGCATCCAGGAGCATCTGTACGGACTGGCGGTCCTTGGCCTCGTCCCCGGTCAAAAAGACCGAGCTGGCGGCCTGCTCTGGGCCTCCCGGCCCCCCCCCCAGGTCCCCGCTTGCCCCGCCCGGGACCTCGCGGGACTCTGCACCGGTGCCCTCCCCGGCGGAAGCCCGGGTGGCCTGGAGATCCTTCTGCTTGCGCCAGAATGCCATGGACGCAGTCTAGCAGCAGCGCCACGCGGGGCCCCCATCCTCTTGCGGATACCATGTGTGGCTCGGCACAATAGAGCATTCCAATACGCCCACCCGGCCCGCGCCCGGTACCCGGCCGCCTTTCCGGCCATCCCCGCCCGCGACACCTTCCCCGGCCCGGCCCCACCCACAAACACAGCACCGCTCGCCTCCGGGCGATCTTCAACGACATGCACATCACGGTAGAGCCCTGCAACGACTACGCCATTCTCCACCTGCGCGGCGAGTTCGACACCTACTACTGCCCCCAACTCCAGGAGGAGGTGGAAGCTCTCATCAAGGCCGGCGTCTGCCGTGCAGTGCTCAACCTGCGCCTGGTGAAGTTCATCAACTCCACGGCCCTGGGCGCCATCATCAAGGCCTCGAAGGCCCTGACCGCCGAGGGCGGCAAGCTGGTCATCGCGCGCCCGTCGCCCTTCTGCCGTGACATCATCGAGAAGATCGGCCTGGACCGCGTGGTCACGGTCTTCGAGACCGATGAGGAGGCCTGCGCCAACCTGTCCACCGAGGCCCCCGCGGCCCTGGCCGATGGCGAGGGCGAGTTCGGAGACGATCCCTCGTCCGTGCTCTTCTCCCTGACCGATCCCGAGCGCACGGCCCACTTCGTCGAGGTGGCCAAGAAGGCAAACCCCGTGCACGGCCACAGCTTCGGCAAGAACTGGTCAGGTGTCGGGCGCATGGCCGCCCTGGACACCAGCGGCCTGGCCTTCACATGGAACGGTGGCAACACCGGCCTGAGTGCATTTGACATGGGGCAGATGCTGGCCCGGGGTTCCGAGCTCAAGCTGAAGTTCCGGCTGCCGCTCCTGCAGAAGGGCTACTGCGAGGCCCTGTGCCGCGTGGAGGACCTGGAGGAGCGCGCCGACGGTGTGAAAGTCGGCCTGCGCTTTTCCGAGATCGATGAAACGACCGTGGCCGCCGTGGGCCAGTACGCCAAGGACATGGCCTTCCTGCGCGACGAGTTGCGCAAGGCCACGGACGCCTAGCCCGGCCCGGCTCTACCCGGCTCTACCCGGCCATGGACGGCGGCCTAGCCGTCCGCGGTGCGCACCCGGGCTCCGGCCTCGCCGCGTTCGAGGGCGGCGTATAGCAGGTCCTCGAAGTCCTCGGCCACCGAGGACCAGTCGAAGCGGTCCCGGGCCAGTTCCCGGGCGCGGCCTGCCCAGCGCCGACGGGCCATGGGAGAAATGGCGGCGCGGGTCAGGATTCTCTCCCAGGCGCCCGTGTCTCCGGGCGGGGCCAAGAGACCGCAGGCGTCGTCGTCCACCAGGTAGGAGAGGCGCGGCAGATCCGAGGCCAGCACCGGCAGGCCACAGGCCAGGGCCCGGCGCACGGCGGAGCCGCGTTCCTCGTTGCCCAGGGCCGGGGCCGCATAGAGCGTGCTGGACCCCATCAGGCCCGGTAATTCCTCCTCCCGGGGCTTGCCAATCCAGTAGACGCGCCCGGCCACGCCCAGGCGCTCCACCAGGGCCCGCAGGCGGCGGCGGCCGGGTCCCTCGCCGGCCAGCACCAGGGACCAGTCCCCGCGCTGGCCCACGGTGCGGGCGAAGGCCTGGACCAGGGTGTCCAGGCCCCGCCGCTCCCTGAGCGGCCCCACATGGAGCAGAATGCGTCCGCGAATGCCGTGGCGACTGACCAGGTGGCTGCTGAGGCCGGGGCGGAAGGCGGCCAGGTCGACGCCGGTGCGGATCATGTGGACGCGCTCGGGGGCGAAGCCCTCCGCCAGGGCCTGGTCCCGGGCCACGGGATCCAGGGCAGCCACAGCGGCGGAGTTTTTGCGCACATAGCGCCCCCAGAGCAGCTCCCCCAGGCGGCTGAGGGCACCCAGGGGGAAGGGCGAGGCCGGGGAGACGCCCTCCTCCACCAGAACCAGGGGCTTATCCAGGCGCTTGCCCCGCCAGGTGCCCAGCTAGGCGGCCGGTGAGAGAGCGTCGTAGGCCACGCTCACATCCGGCTCGAAGCCCGAGAGGCCGGGCCCTGACTCCGGGGCCGTTCCCCCGTCAACTGTGGGTTCCGGCGCAGCCCGCGGGATGGTGCCCGGCGGCGCCCAAAAGCCCCGCACGGCATGGCCGCGCCCCAGGAGTTCCCGGGCCAACTGGGGCGCATGGTTGGAATCCATGCGCTTCAGGGTCAGGGGGTCGACCAGCAGGGCGATGCGCAGGGAGGGTTTCAAGGGCTCTGGAGGGAGAATGGCTGGTTGTCGTGGCCCGTGGCCGGGGGCCAGGGGTCGCCTGCGGGGGGGGCAAAGGCCCCCTGCGCGTCCTTTTTATCGGCGCTACCCCATTTCAATCATAAGCCCTCATGGCCCCGGCGGCGGCGCCGAAAACGGGGCGTATCCCAATCCAACCGGCCCGGAGGTCGCGCAGGCCGCGCGTTCTCCCAGCGGGCCGGCGGCGGATCCAGCCCCGGAGGCGCACCGGCCCAGGTAGGCCGCGTCGGCGGGCTGGCCCCCGCGCGCCGCCGGCCCACCCCCACTCCATATTCATGAGCCACCCCACATACCCGCGTCCCCTCGCAGATCAGTCCCAGGCTACGCCCCCCAGGGCCCTCTTCATCCAGCGCTGGCAGACGCTATTCACGCCCCCGCACAGGAGCCGCAAGGGCTGGTGCGCGAGCTTCGCGGCGACCCGCTTCGGGCCTGGGAACCTGGAGTCTCTCTTCCGCGCCGGGCAGCGGGGCTGGACCATCTATCTGATCGGCAACGAAGATGGCGTGGCCAGCGGCCGCTGGACTGACTCCTCCTGGCAGAAGTTCGAGGCAGAGCTCCTGGCCCACCTGAGCCACCAGGGTGTCCGCGTCAAGCGCAACTACGCCTGCCTGGACCGCCCCGGAGGCAGCGGCAAGCACGACCGGGATTCAGTCTTCCGCCTGCCCGGGACGGGCATCTTCTACCACGCGGCCCAGGAGGACGGCATCGACCTGTCCCGCAGCTGGGTCATCGGGTCCGGCCCCCTGGAGTTGGTCGCCGGCTGGCGTGCGGGCTGCAATCTCGCTGCCATGCGCACCGCCGAGACACCCGCAGACTGCACCTTCCGCCAGGACAACCTGCGCGTGACCCCGGAGCATGTCTTCGGTGATTTGCCCGCCGCCCTGGACTGGGCCTGCCGGGCACCGGCCCGCCACCAGCGCCACCCGGCCTGAAAAGCGTCAGGCGCGGGGGCCCTCGGTCCCGGGCTCACCACCCCTTTCGGGAGGCCCAGAAGACCAACAGGGGCCGTTTTTGGCATGCATGGGGTATTTGCCATATCCATGTCCTATGATGCACCTACCCCACCATGCATCGCACCGTCCGAGACATCCTGCTTCCGCAGAAGAATGTAACCCTGTCCCCGGAAGCCAGCGCGGCCCGAGCCGCGGCCACCATGGCCGAGTGCGGTGTCGGGTCCATTCTGGTCATCGACGAGGCCGGACGGTTGAGTGGCATCTTCACCGAGCGTGACCTGATGTGCCGCGTCCTGGTCGCCGGCCGCGACGCGGACCAGACTCCCCTGGCTGAGGTCATGTCCACGGACCTCTTTACCACCACACCGGAGCAGACCCTCGGATCACTGCTGGCAGCCATGCAGGAGCGCCACATCCGCCACGCCCCGGTGCTGGAGAATGGCGAGATCCTGGCCCAAATCAGCCTGCGCGATCTGCTGCGCGCCATGCTTGCAGATAGGACCGCAGACCTGGCGGCCCTCAAGTCCTACGTGCAGGGCAGCGAGACCTCCACCTAGACGCTGCGCATCTGTGATGCTGCGCGTCTGTGATGCTGCGCGTCTTTGGCGCCTGGAGGGTGTACCCGTCCAGGCCTACTGCTCGATCGCTTCGCGCCTGACCGCGCCGAAGGCTGAGTCGTAGTTCCCCTCCGCATTGAGCACCAAGACCGCGCCGGGGCTGAGGAGGAAGTCTTCCTGCACTCCATAGACGCGGGCCTCCTGGGGGGCCCGGCGCTCGAGCAGGAATTTCCAGCGCCCGCCGCCCAGGGCGCGCACCTCGAGACCAGTCGCCCGCTCCGTGCGGGCCATGCCCCAATCCATCAGGTCGAGGCCCTTGAGGCGACCCCCGAAGAGATCCTGCTCAACGACCGGTTCCGGCTCAACGCTCGGCTCTGGCTCAACGCTCGCTTCCGGCTCAACGCTAGGCGCCGGCTCGACGCTCGCTTCTGGCTCAGCGCTAGGCACCGGCTCGACGCTCGCTTCCGGCTCAACGCTAGGCACCGGCTCGACGCTCGGTTCCGGCTCAACGCTAGGCACCGGCTCCGGCTCGACGATCG
>DASCNH010000181.1:0-9180 GCA_036011365.1 Planctomycetota bacterium
CTCGGGCTCAGGTTCGGACTCGGGGTCTCCCAAACGCGCGCGACGCTCCTCATCTGCGCCGAAGTCCTCCCCTGGGGACGGGGCAACCAGATCCTCGCCAGGGGCGAGGAGCTCGTCGTCGTCCTCGGCAGGCCCAGCTTCGACGGCTGCAAGGTCATGCGTACTCTTTGATTCGATTGGCTCATCTGTAGTGACTGTCCGTGCTGTCGCATCTGGTTTCAGGGGTGTGGCCCCCTTTGAGATTCCGCCACGTCGGCGAACATCCTCCGGATAGGGACTAGGGGCCGGGGCCTGAATTGTTTCTGTTTCCGCGAATTCGGTCGTTTGGGCCCCATTGGGTGGTGTTTCAGGGCCCCTGCGGAGATTTGTTTTATCCTGTGCAGCGGGCATCAGGGCGGCCGCTTCGGCCTCCGTAACCCCATCGGCGTGTTTCTCTGAAAGGACGGCAACAATCCCCTCCTGCCGTCCCCCTTTTGCCTGCCTCTCCGGGAGCAGCGAGCCCCAGGCCAGCCAAAGGGGTGCCAGAAGGGCGCAAAGGCCGAATCCGGCTCCCACCAGGACGGAGCCAAGGGCGGTCAGGTTCCCTCCGGTGAAGGCCCCCAGGCTGCCGCCGCCTTCCATGGAGAGTGCGCCCAAGAGGACGGAGAGCCCCAGGGCGCTCCCGGCCACTCCGCCCGCGTGGCGCAGCAACCCGGCTCGTACCAGACCCAGAAATGCCATGGCACCGAGCGCCGCGAGCCCGACGGAAAGCAGTAGAGCGGCGCTGGTGCCCAACCCTCCCACCACGGACCAACCGAGCGCGGCCGTACCGGAGGCCGCATCGCGCGGGGTGTCCTTGAACAACACCATGCACACCAGAACCGCCGTGAAGGCGCCTAGAGTAAAGAGAGTCAGACCGATCCACTCGCCGTTGGCCCGTTGTCGCTGGTCATTCATCAGAGGTTGCCTGTTCCAAAGGTGTAGGGTGCATTTCCTCCCAATCCGCAAGGTCCATCAGAACTTCGCGGGCCTTGCTCCCCTTGTGCTCTCCCACGATGCCCGCCTCCTCCATCAAATCCAAGAGGCGAGAGCCGCGCGTGTAGCCCACGCCCAGGGCCCGCTGCAGCAGGCTGGCGGATCCACGGCGGCTCTTGAGCACCACGCGCACCGCCTCGTCCCACAGGGGATCAGATTCGCCGGCATTTCCAATGCTGCCCGCCGGCGCGGTACCCGTGGCCGCCTGGACCATTTCCTGGCTGAAGGAAGGCGCGGCCACATCGCGCACATGCGCGACGATCCCCTTGATCTCGTCGTCCTCCACCAGGGCCCCCTGTACGCGCCGGATCTGGGATGACTGGGGCGGCGTGTAGAGCATGTCCCCCTGCCCCAGGAGCTTCTCCGCGCCCATCACATCAAGGATCACGCGACTGTCCACCTTGCTGGCCACCTGGAAGGCGATGCGCGTGGGCAGGTTGCCCTTGATGACGCCGGTGATGACATCTGTGGAGGGTCGCTGGGTGGCCACGATCACATGGATGCCCACGGCCCGGGATTTCTGAGCCAGGCGCGTGATGGCCAATTCGGCCTCCTTCTTGGAGACCATCATCAAGTCCGCCATCTCGTCGATCACCACCACCACATAGGGCAGGTGGCGCGCCGTGCGTTCCTCGTCGAACTCATCGCCCAGGCGCTCGCGCAGCTTCTCTTCGCCCAGGCCGTTGTAGGACTTGATGTTCTTGACCTTGGCCCGGCGCAGGGTCTCGTAGCGGGATTCCATCTTCTCCACCACCCACAACAGCACATTCGTCGCCTGGCGCATGTCCGTCACCAGCGGCAGCATCATGTGCGGCATATCCGAGAAGATCTGCAGTTCGACCATCTTGGGGTCAACTAGGATCAGCTTCACATCGTGGGGCGAACGGGTCAGTAGCAAGCTGACCAGGATGGTGTTGATGCAGACTGATTTGCCCGAGCCCGTGGTGCCCGCGATCAAGAGGTGCGGCATGCGCGCCAGGTCCTCGACAATGGCGTGCCCCTCGGCGTCCATGCCAAGGAACAAGGGCAGTGCCATGTGGCCCTTGTCATAGGCCTTCTGCGAGATCAGCTCGCGAATGCGCACCGTGCGCCGCTCGCTGTTGGGCACCTCGATGCCGACCGTCGACTTGCCCGGGATGGGTGCGATGATGCGTACGCTCTTGGCCTTCAGGGTGGCGGCGATTTCCTGGGAGAGCTGTGTAACCTTGTTCATGCGCGTGCCCTGGGCCACGGTCAGCTCGAAGAGCGTCACCGCCGGCCCCACCTGGGCACCAACTACCTCCGCCTCGACACGGAAGCTCTTGAGGGCGTTTTCCAAGCTGCGCGCGGAACGCTCCAGGAAGGGCTCGTTGCCCTTCACTGATCCCTTGGGAGTCTTCAGGAGGTCCAGGGACGGCAGCGTCCAATCCCCCGGCGGCGGGGCAGGCGGCTCCTGGAAGGCGGGGGCGGGAACTGGCTTTGACTTGGGCTTGGCGGCCGCCGGGGGAACCACGACCGCTTCCTCTTCTTCCTCCTCCTCCTCCTCCTCCTCGTCCTCGTCCTCGTCCTCGTACTCCTCCTCGTCCTCGTACTCCTCTTCGTCCTCGTACTCCTCCTCTTCGTCCTCGCACTCTTCTTCGTCCTCCTCTTCCTCTTCGACGTCATCGTCCTCGAAGAGTTCCGCCTCGGTCACCGGCGCCGCCTTGCGCCGCACCGCATTCGGATTCCCCTGCTCCGCCACGGGCTCCAGATCCGCCCCGCGCAGGAAATCCCACAGGCCCCTCAGGAGGCCCCGGGTCCAGCCCCAGATGGCCCCGGCCATACCCTCTCCCCAGCGCTCACGGCGCTCGCGCAACCAGCCACCGAGGGCCGTCAGCGCCGGGTAGAAAGCCATCTCCGTCGCCAACAGGAACGAGACCGCGCTGATCGTCACCAGGAGAATCCAAAGCCCCGGCCCGCCGAACTTCTCCACGAGAAACGGCGTCGTCTGCAGGGCGAACCAACCGCCTGGCCCGTAGGGCAGGTAGGAGTCGAGGCCCGCCAAGCGACCGCCGGCATCGAGCTCCGCCGGACTCGGCCCAAAGGCCGCCTGGAGCATGAAGGCCACGGCCCCCACCAGACACACGGCGCCAAAGAGCCGGATACCGGGCCAGCTGACGTGCTTGCGAGCCATGGTGACCAGGCCCCAGAAAAGCCCCAGCAGGCCGAACAGATAGCCCGCCAACCCAATGGCGATAAAAGCCCAGTTCGCCAGGTAGAAACCCGCCTGCCCACCCCAGTTGCGTCCCACTGCGCGCGGGTCGTCGAAGGGCGTGTAGTAGCTGACCATGGAAATCAGGAGCCAAAGGGAGAGCCCCGTCATGGCCAATCCCTTGATCTCCTGCAGCCGCGCCGAGGTCTCATCCCCCACCGGCCGCCCGAACAGGAAACCGCCCAAGATGGCACCCAGCCGGCGAGGGCTCTGCTTGTTCTTTTTCTTCGCCATGGGGATCAGGCCTCGGCCATGAGCGCCACAAGGGCCTCGGCCACGGTTTGCTTGGGTTTGTTCACGATGCGTTGGCGGTCGCCGCCCTTGGCCAGGATGGTCACGCTGGTGCGCTCGGCGTTCAGGGCCGAGGCATCGTTCAGAACGATGTAGTCCGCGCCCTTCTTCACCAGTTTGGCCCGAGCCCGGCGCAGGCCGGATCCGGTTTCGAGGGCGAAGCCCACCACCAACCGGTCGCCCTTGCCCCGTGCGACGGTGGCTAGAATATCGGGATTGCGCACCAGGTCCAAGGAAGCGACTTCGGCCCCTTGGTCCTTTTCACGCCATTTTCCCGCCCGTTTGCGGGCCGGACGCCAATCTGCCACGGCGGCGGCCATGTAGAGGGCGTCCGCCCCCCGGAAGGCCTGTCGCACGGCCTCCAGCATATCCCGGGCGCTGACCACATCCACGCGCTTGACGCCCGGGGGCGTCTTGAGCTCCACGGGCCCGGCGATCAGCGCCACCCGGTGTCCCGCCCGGGCCGCGGCGGCGGCGATGGCAAATCCCATGCGCCCGCTGGACTCGTTGGTCATGTAGCGCACCGGGTCCACATGCTCGCGGGTCGGCCCGGCGGTCACGACCACGCTGCGGCGCTCCCCCCGAGCTCTCATCGCCCCCTGCCGCGGGGCCTCTCACAGGCCACCTTGTATTCCGCCCCCGGGCCCCTCACCGCTCCAGGAGCTCCGCCGCCAGCTCCACGATGTCCGCGGGCTCCACCATGCGCCCGGGGCCGCTCACGCCGCAGGCCAGCTGACCCTCCTGCGGCTCGGCCACGCTCCAGCCATCCTCGCGCAACTGCCCGAGGTTGCGGCGCACGGCGGGCTGAGCCAGCATGTTCGAGTTCATGGCCGGGCACACCAGACGCGGCACATCCGCCGGCGTGGCCAGCAGCGCGCTGGTCAGGAGGTCATCCCCGAGCCCCAGGGCCATGCGCCCCAGGAGGTCCGCCGTGCAGGGCGCCACAATGACGAGCTGCGCCCAGGCACCGAGCTCGATGTGATCCATGGCCCCGCCCCGTTCGGGCCCGAACTCGGCACTGGCCGCCAGCTGCCCGGTCAGGGCTTCGAAGAGCTGCGGGGAGACCAGCTCCGTGGCCCGCGGCGTCAGCACGGCGCGCACCTCATGGCCCGCCCGGGTCAACTGACTCGCCAAATCACATCCCTTGTGGAGGGCCGCGGAGGCACCGCAGCAGAGGAGGATCTTGCTCATATTTGTTCCTTGTTCTGGTCCGCGGGGGAACCGCGTCCGGGCTGCAGGCCGACGATGGCGCGCACCTCGTCCAGGGCGCGCTCCAACTCGTCATTGATGACCACATGATCGTACTTGACGCGCTCGCGGTATTCGTCCTCCGCCTTTTTGAGCCGCCGCTCGACCGCCTCAGCGCTCTCCGTGCCGCGCCCGACCAGGCGCCGCCGCAGCTCATCGGAATCCGGCGGGGCGATGAACACATAGGTTCCCGGCACATTCAGGGCCTTTAGCTGCAAGGCCCCCTGAACATCGATCTCCAGCAGATACACGCGCCCGGCCGCCAAAGTCTCCTCCATGGGCGCTCGCAGGGTGCCGTAGAGGTTGCCGAACACCTCGGCCCACTCGATGAAATCGCCGGCATCCACATGGCTTTTGAAGGCCTCTGGCGTCAGAAAAATATAATCGCGTCCATCGACCTCCCCGGCGCGCTTCGGGCGCGTGGTGGCTGAAACGGAGAACTCCACGCGCGCATCCTTGATCAGCTCGCGACACAGCGTGCTCTTCCCACAACCCGAGGGACCCGAAAGCACGAGCATGCGACCGCGCCCCGTGTCCACAGCTACTCCACGTTGAGTACCTGCTCGCGCAGGCGCTCGATATGCGTCTTGAGCTCCACCACCTGGTGCGCGACCTGCGCATCGTTGCACTTGGAGCCGATGGTGTTCACCTCGCGCAGGAGCTCCTGGATCAGGAACTCAAGACGCCGGCCGCCGGGAGCATCCCCGTCCAAGAGCAAACGCATCTGCTCCACATGACTGGCCAGGCGACTGACCTCTTCACTGACATCCAGCCTGTCCGCCAAGAGCGCCAGCTCCCGAGCCAGTTCGGAGCGGTCCAGGCTGCCCTGGCCACCGATCAGTTCCTCCGCCCGTCGACGCGTGGCGGCAAAGTGCTCCTTCACAACCTTCGGCATGCGCTTGGCGATGCGGGCCGTGATGCGCTCCACGGCCTTGAGGTTCTTGTCCAGATCCCGGACCAGGTGCGCCCCCTCCTTCTCGCGCATGGCGACCAACGCGCCCAGGGCCGCGGTCATGGTTTCGCGCAACAGCTTACCGGCGCCCTTGGGATGGTTGGGTCGTTCCTCCGTGAGCACGCCGGGGAAACGCGCCAGGGCCTCGAGTGACAGCTCGCCATCGATTCCAGCCTGCTTGCCGAGCTGGCCCAAGAGGCGCGTATAGCGCCGGGCCAGCTCCACATCCAGATGTACATCACCCGCCCGCTGCTCCCGCTCCAGGATCACGGACACGCTGACCGAGCCGCGCCCCAGATTCCTCTTCACCAGGGCCTCCAGCTCGCTCTCCTCCTGGGGCATGTCCCCGGGCAGACGCACCTTGACCTGCAGGTGGCGGTGGTTCACCGAGCGCACCTCGATGCGTGCGGAGAGGCCCGCGCGAGCGCCCTCGGCGGCGCCAAAACCGGTCATGGACCGGATCACGCGGGCTGACCTCCGGCGGCGGAGGAGGCGGCGGCGGCTCCGGGTCGACTGCCCGGCTTGACTGCCTGGCCACCGGCGGCGCACAGGGGGCAGGCGTCCCGTTCCCAGGCCACAGCCTGTGCCTCGGCCAGGGAAAACAGGGGCAGGCCCTCGCCTCCCTCGCCTTCATCGCCGGCAAAGGGGTTGCCGCCGGAGCGGTTTAGGATCGTGCCCACGGCCACGATCTCGGCCCCGCGCTCCCGAATCACATCCAGAGCCTCCCTGGCGCTGCCCCCGGTGGTGACCACATCTTCCACGATCAGAACCCGCTCCCCCGGCCTGACCTCAAAACCTCGCCGCAGGGTCATCTCGCCCCCCGAGCGTTCCGTGAAGATGGCGTGTGTGCCGAGGGCGCGCCCCATTTCCTGGGCCCAGACCACGGCGCCGATGGCCGGGCCGACCACCAGCTCGATGGGCGCCTGATCCGCGGCCCGCAGCTGATCCGCCAGGGCGCCGGCCAGCTCTCCGGCGCGGCGGGGATCCTCCAGCAGCCGTGCGCACTGAAAGTAGCGCTCGCTGTGCAGGCCGGAGGACAACTCGAAGTGTCCCTCAAGCAGGGCCCCGCTGGCGCGGAAGAGCCCCAGGACCTCCTCGGGGGTCACTGGCCCTCCGTGCCCCCACCGGTCGGGGCCGGAGCCTCGGCGGGAGCGGCGCTGTCCGCGGGCGCATCCAGGCCCGGCAGGCCCAGGTCATCGACCACGGTGCTGCCGCCCTCCACGCGGTTCAGCACGTGTATCAAAAGGGCGCTGACCAGGAAGACAGTGGCCGTGGCCGCCGTGAACTTGTGGATCCCGGAAGCGCCGACTCCGAAGGTCTGCTGGCCGGCGGTGCCGAGGGCCTCGCCGAAGCCGCCCCCCTTGCCCTCCTGGAGCAGGATCACGACGACCAGGACGATCGCCGAGATGACGAAGAGGATGTAGAGGAGTGTGATGAGCAGGGACATGGATCAGACTGCGGCCGCCTGGCCGGCTTCGAGGATGGGGATGAAGTTCTCCGCGGTGAGGGCAGCGCCCCCCACAAGAGCTCCGTCGATGTCGGCCATCGAGAGCAGTTCCGCGGCGTTGGAGGGCTTGACGCTGCCACCGTACTGGATTCGGACGCTGTCTGCGACCTCATCCGTGTAGAGGCTTGATAGCAGGCCGCGCAGATAGGCGTGAACGGCCTGAGCCTGGTCCGGCGTGGCGGTCAGGCCGGTTCCGATGGCCCAGACGGGTTCGTAGGCGATCGTGACGCGATCCATGTCGGCGGCGCTGACCGCCGCCAGCCCGCCGCGCAGCTGCGTCGCCACCACGGTTTCCGTGGATCCGGCTTCGCGCTCCTCGCGGGTCTCCCCCACGCACAGGATCACATCCAGGCCGCCCAGGAGCGCCAGGGCCACCTTGCGACCGATGAGCTCGTCCGCCTCGCCGTAGATGTGGCGCCGCTCCGAGTGGCCGAGGACCACGGAACTCGCGCCCACATCCTTCAACATGGCGACGCTCACCTCGCCGGTGAAGGCCCCGGACTCCTCGTCGCAGCAGTTCTGGGCGCCGACGATCAGCTGGGAGCCCGCCATGGCGCGGGCCATCTCGTCCAAATGGACAAAGGACGGGAAGATACCCACATCGATGTCCGCGCCTCCTTGATTGGCGTCGAGGTAATCGCGCAGGGCGCCGGCCAGCTCCGCCGCGGAGCGACGGTCCAGGTTCATCTTCCAGTTACCGGCCAGATAGGGGCGTCTCATGGGGTGTTCTTCAGGTTGCTGGGAGCTGCGCCGCGTCCGCGGGTTTCCGGGGTGGGAGTACACAGGCTGCGGCCCTCCAGGGCCAACAGGGCGCCGGCCTCCCGGGCCAGGCGTGCGAAGTCGTCCGGGTGCAGGGCCTGCTCCCCGTCGGAACGCACCTCCCCGGGGGCCGAGTGTACCTCCACCACCAGGCCGTCGGCTCCGGCCACCAGGCCGGCCCGGGCCAGGGGCAGCACGAGCTCCGGACGCCCGGCGGCGTGGGACGGATCGACGATCACCGGCAGGTGCGTGACCAGCTTCAAATGGGCCACGGCGGCCACATCGAGCAGGTTACGCGAAACCGAATCGAAGCCCCGCAGGCCGCGCTCGCAGAGGATGACGCGCTCGTTGCCCTGGACCAGGATCGTCTCGGCGGCGGAGAGGAACTCGGAAACCGTGGCGGCGAAGTGGCGCTTCAGGAGCACGGGCTTGCCAGCCCGCGCCACCTCGCGCAGCAGCGGTGAGTTGGTCATGCTGCGGGCGCCGATCTGGATCATGTCCGCGGCCTCGGCCACCGCGTCCACATCGCGCGGGTCGAGGACCTCCGTGACGATGCCCAGACCGGTCTCCGCGCGCACGCGGGAGAGCATTCCCAGGGCGGCGCCGCCCAGGCCCCGGAAAGAGTAGGGCGAAGTGCGCGGCTTGTAGGAGCCCCCGCGCAGGAGCGTGGCCCCGGCCGCCCGCACGGCGCGGGCGATTTCCAGCAGACGCTCTTCGTTCTCCACCGCACAGGGACCGGCGATCAGGGAGGCCTGGCCGCCGCCGAAACGCGCCTCGCGCACGGCCACGGTCAAATCGGCCGCCCCCGAGGCCCGGTGGTGGAGCTCCCGGGCTGCGCCCGCGTCCAACACCTGGCGCACGGCGGCCCGGTCCTCGAAACGGGCTCGGTGATCCGGGGCTCCCTCCCCAGTGAGCTCCAGCAGCCGCCGTTCCTCGTCCAGGAAGCGGGGCGTGTAGCCCAACTCCCGGGCCAGCAGGATCAGGGTCTCCAGTTGGTCGGAGGGCAGCTTGTCTTGGAGGAGGAGCAGCATGGGATAATGACGCGGAGCGCGGGCCTGGGCCCGGGCGCAGTGCACGCCAGAATGGCGAAACAGTATAGATAGGGATCGGCGCGTCGGCAATGAGACTGGCCCGGTTCGGCCGTCTACCGCCCATCCCTCCTCGCCCTCGCCCTCGCCC
>DASCNH010000182.1:0-2183 GCA_036011365.1 Planctomycetota bacterium
CCAGCTCGTCGAGCACCTGGTCCACGCGCCCGGGGTCGAGGGGGCTGATGCTCGTTTCATTGATGCAGAAGTCGCACCACATGTCGCAGGTCCCGAGCAGAAAGAGGACCGCGATGGGGCGCTGGGCCGCGTGTTGGGGGGCGCTTGAGGAGGGGCCTGCGCAGGCGCGCTCAATCATCAGTAGCCCGCCGCCTGGCCGTCCTTGCGCGACTCCGAGGCACCGTAGTAGACGCCCTGTTCCCGGTCCAACCGGATGGCCTGGTAGCCGCCGAAGGCGCCGGGTGTGGCGCCAATACGATGACCGAGTTGCTCCAAAGCCGCACGCGTTTCGGCGCCGACGCCCGCCTCCATGGAGAGGTAGCCGCCGTCTGTCATGCGCGTCCCCGTGGGTTGGGAGGAGCCGGAGTGCAGGATGCGCGCCGCGTCTCCGGCCACCTGCAGGTTCATGCCGAAGTCGATCAGGTTGACGATGATCTGGGCGTGGGCCTGGGGCTGGGTGGCGCCGCCCATGACACCGAAGGAAAGATAGGGCTGGCCGTCCTTGGTGACGAAGGCCGGGATGATCGTGTGGAAGGGGCGCTTCCCGGGGGCGTAGGCGTTGAGGGACTGGCCAGTCAGGTCGAAGAGCTCGCCGCGGTCCTGGAGAATGAAGCCCAGGCCCGGAGGAGTCATGCCGGACCCCATGCCGCGGTAGTTGCTCTGGATGAGCGAGACCAGCATCCCGCTCTCATCGGCGGTGGTCAGGTAGACCGTATCGCCCTCGTCGATGGCCAGTTCACAGGCGGGGTAGCGTGTGGCAGCCCGCTCCAGGTCGATGAGCTTGCGGCGTTCCTCCGCGTATTCCTTGGAGATCAGGCGTGTCACGGGTACCTCGGCAAAGTCAGGATCGGCATAGAGGCGCGCCCGGTCCTCGAAGGCGAGTTTTTTGGCCTCGGCGAAGACATGGATGTACTCGGCGCTGCCGAAGCCCATGGCGGCGATGTCAAAGCCCTCGAGTACATTGAGAATCTGCAGGGCGGCGATGCCCTGGCCGTTGGGGGGCAGCTCCCAGACATCGAAGCCGCGGTAGGAGGCGGAGACCGGTGCGACCCATTCGGAGCGATGGCGGGCGAGGTCGTCCTCCGTCAGGAAGCCTCCCTGTTCCTTCATATAGGCGGCGATCGTCTTTGCCAGTTCGCCGCGGTAGAAGGCGTCGGCCCCGCCCTTGCCGATGGCTGTGAGGGTGTCAGCCAAATCGGGATTCTTGAAAAGCTGACCCTTCTGGGGCGCCTTGCCGTCGGGCATGAAGACCTCCGCGAAGCCCGGGAAGTCCTTCAAGACGCGGGCATTCCGCGCCCAGTAGTAGGCGATGACCTCACTGATGGGCGCGCCTTCTTTGGCATAGCGGATGGCCGGAGCCAGGACCTCGGCCAGGGGCAGCTTGCCGAAGCGTTCGTGCAGTTGCGCCCAGCCGTCAACGCAGCCGGGCACGGAGACCGGCAAGGGACCCGTGGCGGGAATGCTTGTCAGGCCGCGGCGGGTGAACTCATCCCGCGTCAAGCTGGCTGGAGAACGGCCGCTGGCGTTCAGGCCGTGGAGCTTTTTCGATTGCGGATCCCAGAGGATGGCGAACAGGTCGCCGCCCAGGCCGCAGCCAGTGGGCTCCACCAGGCAGAGCACCGCGTTGGCGGCGATGGCCGCGTCCACTGCGCTGCCTCCGGCCTGGAGCATGTCCACGGCCACCTGGGTCGCCAGGGGCTGGCTGGTGGCGGCCATACCATGGGGGGCGATCACCTCCGAGCGCGTGGCGATCTGGCTGGCGGTGACGCGCTCTCCGCGCAGGTCGTCCCCGGGCTGTTCGTTCATGGGGCAGAGCGTGGCGGGCAGGAGGCAGAGAAGGAAGAGGCTGGTGTGGATCATGGAATGATTCTACGGGCTGGGCCGGGCTTGCACGCGGCCCGGCCCGCCTGCCCGGTCCGCTTGCCCTCCCTGTGGATAGCGTCCGCCGGTGTCTTCCGCCGCATTGGCCGCGGCCAGGCCTACTGCCAATAGGCCACGCCGAGGCCAGCTAATTCCGGCGTCTCGCCCGTTTCCGGGTTCGAGACGAAGGTCAGGCGCAGTTGGTACCAGGCGGCGCCATCGATTTCGCTGATGTCTTCGTGCCAGGCCGCGTCGTTCAGGAAGGAGATGCCAGTTGGGAAGTT
>DASCNH010000183.1:0-9243 GCA_036011365.1 Planctomycetota bacterium
GTCGATGATGCTGACCGTGTGGTCCAGCCACTCGCAGGTGGTAGCCGCCGACTGGATTGTGATCCCGCGCTTCTGCTCCTCCTCCAGGTAGTCCATGGTCGCGGCCCCGTCGTGGACCTCGCCCGTGCGGTGGATGCGCTGGGTCAGGAAGAGGACGCGCTCGGTAACGGTCGTCTTGCCCGCATCGATGTGTGCCATGATGCCGATGTTGCGGCGCAGGTGGCCACCAGTCTGGGAGCTGGTACGGGCTGGGGATTCAGTCTTGAGGACGGCGGTCATGGTCTGTCTGAGTGGAGGGCTCCCCCGTGAGCGGAGGAAAATCGGTGGCCGCGAGGCCGGAAACGGATCCCCCGGACCGGGCACGGGCAATTTCTTCGCACGGCTGGGCTCGGGAGGAATTCGAGCCGTAAAAGGCTACGGATATTGGCCTCCCCGTCAAGGGTTCCCCTGGGGTTCTTCATTATTATCATCGAGGCGTAGGAAGCCCGCGCGCCACTCGGGGCAGCCCTAGCTGCCCACCAGCGCCCATCCCCCCCAAAAAAACAAGGCCCTCCCCCATGTTCCTCGAGATCCTCCAGGCCGTTACGGGCATCTTCGTCGTGGTCTATGACGGCCAGCACGCCCTGAAGTTCACCCTCGGCCGGGCCAAGTCTGTCGTGCCCCCGGGCATCCACTTCAAGCTGCCCATCGTCCAGACCTTCCGCACGGAGGATACCAAGCACACCACCTTGGACCTCGAACCACAGGTCATCCAGCTGAAGGACGACCTGGTCTACGAGGTGGACGCCAAGGTCGTCTACCAGATCGTCAACCTGCGCAAGGCGATCATCGAGATTGATGAGCTGGTCACCGGTCTGCAGAACCGTGTGGTGCTGGCGGTGCAGACAATCCTGCGAGCCCAGGACCGGAAGTCCATCAAGGACACGGAGGCCCTCTCGCTGGAGATCCAACAGGCCCTGGCGCCGGTGGAGGAGCAATGGGGCGTGCGCATCCTGCAGTTCGGCTTCTCCAACATCTCGCCCTCGCCGGCCACCCTGGAGATCACCCAGATGGAGCTCCTGGCCCGGGAGAAGCTGCGTCTCTTCGGAACCATGCGGGGGTCAGGCCTGGGTGAGGAAGCCGCCGTGGCCCTGCTGGCGGGCGCCGTCATCTCCCTGACACCGGACGAGTCCCATCCCTCTCGCGCCCAGCTGCACCGGGAGGAACAGGTACTCTCCCGTTCCATCGAGGCCCTGGAGGAGGAGCGCGCTCGGTTGGAGCGGGAGCAAGCCGAGGGCGGCGAGGGCTCGGAGACCGAAGACGCCGAGGAGTGATGCTCACCGCCCCTAGCGGGAGCAAGGCGGTGGCCCCCCCCGGCTTCCGCAGGAGATGCACCCCGTGGACCTGACTTGGCTGAGGGATCTGTTCGAGGAGCACCGGCGCGATCTCATGATGGCGTTCTTCGCCCTTTTCGGGGCGGTGGTGCGGGCCATGGGGATTACTGTCAAGAGCGGTCAGCGGGCCCTGCGCTTTACCGGCGGCCGCGCCGGGGCGGTGCTGGATCCTGGCTTCCATTGGCTGATCCCCTTTCTGCAGGTGGCCCGGCCTGTGCCCACGCGTTCGCGCACGATCGATCTGCCCGCCCAACGGGTGACCACACTGGCGGGTTTCGTCTTCACCGTGGACGCCAACCTGGTCTACCGGGTTGCTGACCTGCGCAAGGCCCTGGTGGAGATCGACGACCTGCAGAAGGGCATGGGACAGATGCTGGGGTTGGGCGTCCAGGAGGTGCTGCGCACGGCCAGCCAACAGGAGGCCCGCGGCGGGGCAACCCTCGATCGGCTTCTGACAGAGAACCTGGCCCGGCGACTGGAGGCCTGGGGAGTGACCGTCGAACAGGCCGGCTTCACCACCATCACCCCCACCCGCGAGACCATCCGTCTGACGCAGCTGGGCCACGCCACAGTCGAACGCGGTCGCGCCCTGACCCAGTTGACGCGCGGCGGAGAGAGCCTGCGCGCTGCCCTCACGCTGGTCGGCACGCGCACACAAGTCCGGTCACGCACGCGCCACCTGCGCGGTCTTGAGCAGCGCAACCGCCGCCGGCGTCGCCACCGGCGCCTGCTCCACGCCCGTGGCCTGGCCCCGGGTCAATCTCGCGAGTTGCTGCGCGGTTTGGAATCCGGGCGGCTTCAAGCACAGCACCTCCAAGAGGACCGGTACAAAGAGCGTGCCTCCGCCCTGCGACGGCGGGTGACAGGCCGCAAGGGCGAGGCCCCCCCCGGATCCCAAGGTCACTAGCTCCCGGCCACCGAAACTGATGCTTCATCTCCCTCGGCTGAACAATCACATGTCACCTATCCAAACCGTACTGCTCATGGGCCTGCCTGCCATCCTGGCCGCCTTCGGATCGAGTGCCGAGGAACAGGTCTGGTTCGGAGCGCAGCTGGAGGGCCAGGCCCTGGCTGAAGATGCCGCGGCCCTCTCCGGCAGAACCGCCGGCGTCCACCTCGTCCGAGTTGTGAATGGCGGACCCTGCCACCGCAGCGGCTTCGCCACTGGAGACATCCTGCTGACCCTTGATGGAACACCCTTCGGGGCAGCACCCGAGCAGGCCCTGGCGGGCTTCATGGAGCGCCTGGGGCAGAGCCAGCCAGGGGATCGCATGGCCCTCGATGTCCTGCGCCAGAGCGTGGAGTTCACGGGGACACGCGATGGCGCCCAGGCCGCCGATGCCGCCGACGCTGCGCGGCGCTTCATGGAGATCCTCGACGAGCTACCGCCGGGGGGCTCCCTGGGTGTCCAGGCCACCAAGAAGTGGGAACTCTCCCACCTGGTGGCCACCCTCGGCCAGCGACCGGGCACCTCCGGCGCTGCTCTGCCGCAGACCGCTGACCTGTTCCCCGGTGAGCGCCTGCGCGACTGGAACCTGGCGGGCCTGCTGGAGAAACGTCTATCCCAGGCGGGGCTGGCCACCGACCAGGAGGACCTGCTGGCCCGTCTGCGGCGCCTGGCGGAGCACGGCGATGCCTCCCGCTCCCACGCCATGACTTTTGTTCACCGGCGGCCCCTGGCCCTGCCGGCCCTGGCTGAGTACCTGGCCCGGGGTTTCGAGGGCAAGAAGCTGACGCACCGAGCTGGAGACGGCCTGCGTCGCCTGCTGGAACACGCCGCCGCCACCGAAGGACTCGGCCCGCTGACGGAGTCGGGCGAGGCACCGGCGGCGCCCGTCTCCGGGTTAGCGCCAGAGATCCTCCTGGACAGTCTGGAACAGCACCTTGTGCACCTGTCCGCCCTACGCGAGCGGAGTTTGGCCCGGCTCACGGAGGCCGACCGTACCCATGTGCAGACGCACTGGCGCGATCTCATCGACCGCTTCGAGGGCGACATCTACCTCTACAACGACCCAGATACGGAACGCGCCACACGCAATGAACAGACCCTGCACCTGGGGGAGAAGATCGATCGCCAGGGCATGCTACGGGCCGCGGCCAGTGCCCTGCCGCTGTTCACAGGCGCTTGGCTGGACACCCTGCGCGAGGACCTGGAAGCGGCCGGGCTCGACACGACGCTGGCCACCGTTCTCCAACGCGACACGCCCCTGGGACGCATCCGAATCGCCGGAACGGGCGACGATGTCCACCGCCAGGGGAATCAGCAAACGGATGCCCCCGCCACCAGCCTGGACGCCTTGCTCATCGACCTGGGCGGCGACGACCTCCACACGGCCGGGGGAACTACGACAAACGCCCTTGGACGGCCGGTAATCCCCGTGGGAATCCTGATCGATCTGGCTGGGGACGACGCCTACGAAGCGACACAGGACGCAGCCCAGGGGGCCGGTGTGCTCGGCCTCGGAATCCTGCGCGACCTATCCGGAAACGACTCCTACACCACGAGCCGCTGGGGGCAGGGCGCCGGCTGGATGGGTGTGGGCCTGCTGCTGGACGAGGGCGGCGACGATCGCTTCAATGCACAAACCATGGCCCAGGGCATCGGTGCCTGGGGCCTGGGCATCTTGGTGGATGGCGCTGGCCGGGATGCCTACCGGGCCCTGCGTTACGGGCAGGGCGTTGGCCTGGCCGGGGGCACGGGCGTCCTTGCCGATCGCTCCGGAGCCGACAGCTACTACTGCAAGGGGCGCTGGCCCACGGGCTACGGCACACCCGGCGTCTTCGAGGGCTGGGGCCAGGGCTGCGGCATTGGTTTCCGGGGCAACGCCTCCGGGGGCGTGGGCCTGCTCATCGATGGCGCTGGGGAGGACAGCTTCGAGGCCGGCAACTTCGCCCAGGGCGGCGGTTACTACTTTGGGTTTGGCGCCCTCTTCGACCGCGGGAGGGGCGACGACATCTACATCGGCTCACGCTACAACCAGGCCTTCTCCGCCCACCAGGCCGCTGGCTTCTTCCTGGAGGAAGGCGGCGATGATCGCTACGAGACGCGCAACTCCGTTGCCCATGGCCTGGCCTGGGATGAATCGGTTTCGTTCTTCATCGATGAGCGCGGTGACGACCGCTACCGCGGCGGCGGTTTTTCCCTGGGCGCCTCTGCCCATAACGGCATCTGCGTCTTCCACGAGAGCGCCGGGCGGGACACCTACCTGCGTGGAGCGGCTGCCCGGGCCGGCGGCAACGATTACCACGGGGGCACGAGCCTCTCCCTCTTCCTGGATGAGGGAGGAGCAGACGACATCTACGCCGCCGAAGACCTGAACGACCAGGAGCGGCAGCAGCCCGAGCACGGCTTCTTTATCGACCGCTGACCGGCAGCCGCCGGCCGCCTGTGGCTCACATGATGGTGTAGGTGAACTCCACCGTATTGTTGGCCGCCGGATCGTCAGGGTCGGAGCAGATGTACTCGAACACCATGGCATCCTTGCCAAAGACCGTCACGCGATAGAAGCCCACGGAACGGCTGCCGCTGTAGCCATTGTCATAGTCGGCCACGCCGTCTTCGTCCCAATCCATCTCGTTCTGGAACCATGGTTCCCCGCGCCAGGGGCTGGCATTCAATGCCAGCTGTCCGCCGAGGATGTAGTGCACACCCTCGCCCTCCCCGGCTGCGTTTTGCTTCTCACCGGCCACGGCCACATGATCATGCCCGTAGAGGAAGGCCTGCACACCGTGCCTCACCATCAACTTGTGGATGGCATCCTGCTCGCCCAAGAAGGCACTGCGCGGCGTGCCGTCCACCGTGGAGCGCACGCCCCCGCGACCGTAGTAGTAGCAGTTGGCTCCGTCCTGGCCGCCGATGATGTGGGGTGAGACAATCACCTTCCAGCGCTTGTCGCTGGCCGCCAAGGTCTGATCGAGCCAGGCCAGCTGAGGCTGCCCCAGGGTCCAATCCTCTACGACCATGGGGAAGTCAGAGATGGTCTTATGGGAGTCGATGACAACTATCAGCACATCGCCCGTTTCGAAGGAGAAGTAGTTGCCCGTGGAGCTGCCGGAGTAGGTGAAGTAGGGGTTCGGCAGGACATCCAAGCGCGCTGATTCGCTCAATGGATCGGTGGCGTCGTAGTGCTCGCAGAAGCCGTTGGCTCCACCCCAGGCCATCTCGCCGTCGTGGTTGCCAAGGGCCATGAAGAACGGTACGGAGTGCGTCATGGCGCCGTAGAGATCAGGCTGCATGATTCTGCGATAGCGCAGGCGAGCCTGCTCGATGCTCTGCACAGTATTCGCACCGGCGTAGAGACCATCGACGGTGCAGGGGGCGCAGCCCAGACAGTGGGTCATGGCCTCGTCACCCGCCGTGATGAAGAAGTCCGGATCCCAGGACATGATGTTCTGAATCGTCTTGCGGAAGTAGGCGGTGGAACCCGTTGGGCGGGGGCTGCACACATCATTGGCCCAGTTTTTGTAAAGGTGGCTGTCGGCGCCGAAGGCAAACCTCACCGTGCTGCCAGACTCGCGCAGGGTCCTGAAACTGTACTGTTCACCGGCCCCAAAGGCCGCTGCTCCCACTTCGCGATACCGCAGGCGGTAGTTGTAACGGCGGCCCGGCTCGAGACTCTTGATCGATATGCTGCAGCGCTTGCCGGGCGGCGCTGTGAGCATCCGCGTGCGACTGTTGAGCCCCCCGGAGTCCAGGCCATACTCCACATAGAGGTCGAGGTCGACCCGGGGCATCACGCTGAGCGTGATGCCCTCAGCGGTGGGGTTGCTGAGCAGCTCCTTGTAGGCGAAGTCGCCTTCGACATTGAAGCGGGAGGACTGCTGGGGCGCGGGGATCAGCAGGGCGGTCAGGAAGAGAACACCGGCACAACTCATTTGTCTTGCCTCTTGCGGTGGCGGGACGGGGGGGCGGGGAAAGGGGAGCGCGGGACCTGGCACTTGGACACGCACGCGCCCCCTGTATCTCACAGCAGGGCCATTTCGTAAAGACAAACTGCAACAGCGGCCAATAAACAGCCCCTGGAGGCCATTCAGAGTGGGGTGTGGTGGGAACGTGAATACCCACGCGTCCCTTTAGAGGTTAGTGGGCAACTGCCTGGAGCGTGCTGCTCGCCTGCGCGAGGCTACTCAGTGCGTTCGAATATGGCCCAACGTTCGCGCCAGGCCCGCCCCGCGCCGGCCTCGTCCACGGCCTCATCGAGGAGCAGCGCAAAGCTCCCTCCCAGGGCCTCGGCCAGGTCTGCCGTGGTCATGGGAAACGGCGGGCCGCCGAGCTCCCGGGGGCGGTCCGCAGGGAACACCAGGGAGCAAAGCTGCCCCCCGGGAGCGAGCACCGAGCGCGCCCAGACTCCGAACTCAGCTCTGCGGGTCGGAGGCAGGGCACAAAAGAACGTGTGGTCGAAGATCAGCTCCACCGGCTCCGGCGGCGCGTTCAGCAGGGCATCGCCGAGGAGGAAGCGCCCACCACTAGCCACACACCCGGGCCCGACCATGCCCCGCAGATCCTCAACGATGTCCAGACCCGTGACACACCAACCAGCACTGGCCAACGCAACCAGGTCGTGTCCGCGCCCGCAGCCCGGCACCCAGGCCCGTCGACCGTTCCGCGGCGCCAGTTCACCGGCGGCGATGCGTCGCAGGAGTTCCGGATGGGCGCCGCCCAGGTCCCAGCGGGTTTCACCGGCCTTGTAGCGCCCCGCCCAATCAGGTGCGTCGCCGCAACAACAGTCAGGCACCACTGACCATTTCCGGGGAATCTTGATCGCTGCGAGAGGATGATCCGGTCTTGTGCCCCGGGTCCACCCAGGAGCGTGATACTTCGGCCTGCGGTCGCAGCTTGCGCGCCAGCCGGTTGCACAGGTCAAAAGCCTTGGCTTCCACGCGCGCGCCACCGGAGTGGTAGTTGCCCCGGGCCAGCCGCTTGCCTGCGCGCTTCTCCCAGAAACCAATCCTCCCCCGCGCCAGACCGTAGTCCAGGGTGACGAAGTGCTGGTACATCTTGCGCGCCGTGGCAACATGTGGAGGGATTTTGCCAGGCCAGGTCTCCTCCATGTGGTACTCGCCGATAGAGCCGAAGTCCTCGAGCCCAAGCGGCGGTTTATATCCAAGCTCAAGCGCCTCATCCCACATCACGGTCCCCGGAATTGGCCGGTAGGGCCAAACCGTCGGGCGCGCCAGGGGACAGGCCACATGCAGGCGTCGGCACTGATCGAGTGTCGCCAGCATGGACGATTCATCCTCACCCGGATATCCGATTATGTAGGTAATCGACCCCTGAATGCCACGCCGGTCCATCTCAATGGCAGCAGTGATGTTGTCATCACCAGTTATGGGCTTGCCAATCTTACGCATCATCTCATCCGTACCCGCCTCGGCGCCGATCTCCGCCACATACATGCCCGCTTCCGCGATCATGTCCAGGGTGGTGGGGTCGTAGCGCAGAATGGAATCGGTCTCCATGAAGGCATTCCAGGAGAAGCTGAGCTCGCGCGCGAGCATGCCTTCCGCAAAGGCGCGGGAGCGCTTCTCCATGACACCCCAGTTGGCATCGTGGAATCGCACCACATCGAAGTTCCAGCGCTTCTTCAATTCCTCCAGGTCGTCGAGCATGCGCTCCGCCGGCATTGACTTCCAACGGCGGCCGGTGACCTCAGGCGAACAACAAAAGGTGCACGGCTCAGGGCAGCCAAAGCTGGAGTAGTAGGTGATCCCGAAGTACGGCTTGCGCTCCCCCATGGAGAAGGGCGTCGGCATGCGCAGCACATCCCCACAACTACTCGCGCGCAACTGGTGCTCGCGATAGGGTTCGATGTCAATCAAGTGCCAGGGCATGTTGAGCAGCTTGTCCCAACCGACAACGGCCCGGCGTTCGGTGCGCACTAGACTGCCATCCCGCCACAGGGCCAGCCCCGGAATGTCGTCCAGCGCCGCGCCGCAGTCCACGGCGCGCACCAGGTCGCGGAAGGTGAGCTCGCCTTGTCCCAGAACAACCGCATCAAATAGTCCCGTCTCCAACTGCAGCGCGGGACGCACGGAAGCAAACCAGCCACCAATAAATGCTGGGAGATCCGGGTGCGCCGCCTTCACGGCCCGCGTGCAGGCCAGGCCATCGTTGATCATGTACCCGAGAATCCCGGTCGTGCCGTACAAGAGGGCACCCGCACAGGCCTCGATCACGCGTCGGCGGGCCTCCTCCGGGCTGTAGAGGCTGCCGTCGATGATCTCGACATCGTAGCCGTCCTCCAGGGGCCAGGCGGCGATGGCCAGCATCTCCAGGGGCAGCATGTCCTTGCTGGAGGGCAGGCCCAGGGATTCGTTCACCTGCTGCGGTTGGTAGAGGACAATCCTCTTCTGCGCTTGAATCATGGAGGTCAGTTCCGAGGCCGTGGGTGATCCTGGATGGGCCTGATGGTAGCACCAGCGGCGACGATCAGGCGCCGGTGTGGGGAGAGAGCCTCTCTCATCGGCCGGCTGCGCTCATTTCCCAAGCTCCGCAGTCAGTCCCGGAGAGGCGGCTCCAGTGCGCGCCCAGGCCGCGGCCAACAGCAGCGTCTCCAACAGGTTCGCGTGGGAGGCCAAGCCCCTTCCGGCAATATCAAAGGCAGTGCCGTGCACCGGGCTGAGGCGCAGGTATGGCAAGCCCGCCAGGGCCGTCACCGCCCGCTGACCGCCGACGAGTTTCAGGGGAATGAAGGCCTGGTCGTGGTAAAGCGCCAGCACGCCGTCCAGGCGGCCTTCCAGGGCGTCCCGAAAGACCGAATCAGGGGAGAGCGGACCGCGCACATCGAGGCCCCTTCCCCGCGCCTCTTCCGCCGCGTCATTCAGGAACTCCAACTCCTCATTTCCAAAGCGTCCACCCTCCCCCGCATGG
>DASCNH010000184.1:0-9693 GCA_036011365.1 Planctomycetota bacterium
CTGAGATCCCAGGCAGCGCCCAGGCCCAGGTCGATGATCTCTGCATCTATCTCCTCAAGATCGTAGCCCGTGACTGGCGGCGAGGCCCAGATCAGTTGCCCCAAGAGCGACACTCGATCATTCCAACGGTATTCGCCTCCGAACTGCAGGCAGAGCTGTTCGCCAAAGGAGGCCGGTGCACCATCAAAGGAAGCCGGCGTGTCAGCAAAGAGCAGATCAACGGCACCGCTCAGAGTCCAGCGCCCGAGATTGCGCTCTGCCAGGATGCCCAGGCCACTATCCAGGCCACCGTTGCTGATCCCAAGACCCTCGTCACCCAGGGGCAATTCCAGGCCCAGTCGCCAGGCGAGTGCCGGACCAACATCATCTTCTTGCCTTAGCACCTTGGTGTAGATCACCGGTACATCTCCCAGAGCCAACTGATTCTCTTCCAGGCTCCAGACCGTTTGGCCAGCGCGCCTCAACCGCATCTCGTATTGCTCGTCTTCGGCCTTGTCACGCCCACCCACCGGAAGATTGAAGAACTCATGGAAACTGTTGACGATGCTATCCAGGAACCCGCTGGTGGCGTACTGCACGGGAACCTCCACCTCCAGATCAGAGTCGCGCCCCAGGGCCCAGCGTCCCCTGGCCGTCAGACGGCCGTACTCTCCATCAAGCCCCACGTGTTCGCCCGGCTCCTGGTCCACCTCGTAGATACTCGTGTAGGTTCCCTGGAGTTCGTACCAGACACTGCCTCGCGGTTGGGCCAAGGGACGCCGGGGCCTGAAGGAGAGGCGTGTGAGAGAGACCGGCTGCTGAATGCGTGTCGGCAAAGGGCCCCGCACTTTCGCCAGCGGCTCAACCGTGCGTCCCCAGGAGGAGGCGCAGGAACAGAGAACAGCCAGGACCACAACTACTGGAAGCGCCCGATAGGTGCAGGCCCGGGGAGGGTTCATCTACTGGGCATCTCCCTGAGCTCCAGTCCGCGCACGGCCAGGTCCCCAGCAGCCACGGGCACCGGTGAACCGACCAGCATCCGCATGCCTGGCGCCATGGCATCCAATATGGCATGCAGATCGTTCAGGCCCGACTCCAGACGCAAGATTCCAAGGCGAATGCGCCCATGCCCCGGATGCAGCGGGTCTTCCTCCAGAAAAACCAGCGTCCCCTTGCGCTTGGCTTGAATCCTCAGGTGGACGAGCACGCGCTCCCCGGGCGCGGCGGAAAAGGGCGGCAGACGCCACAGACCACTGTCCTCCTGCGCCGCCCCCAGACCCTCACGCATGTTTAGCAGCGTCCTATCACTGCTCGCGAACAACTCCCCCAGGATGCCCTTGCTCTCCTGCAGCATGAAGGTGGGTGGCATGAACTCCAGAGCACGCCCAACCCAGATCTGTATGACAACATCCGGTCGCTCGGCCACAATGCGTTCTGCATCAAACTCGTAGCGCCAGTAGGCGGAGAAGTGCGAGAAATCCTCAGCCAGCCAGTGGCGCATCTGCTCCGCGAATGAGTCGTGGAGCAGCACGGCCCGGGGCAGCTCGCTGTTCGCCTGTTCCGTGCGCAAGGTGCGCGGCGGAGTCCCCGGGGCAGCCACCTCCACCGCCACGCCCGGTGCCCTGCGCCGGTACTTGAAGCTCTTCTGCACAAGCACATCTTCCAGGTACAAGCGGCGCGCCCAGGAATCCCCTGGATTGTCCGTCGCCACGAGCTGGAAGTTCGTCGTTGATTGGCCGCGATAGGCAGGCACGCACTCAGCTAGTTCCTGGCCCAGTCGCCGGTAGGCAGCCATGGCCCCGCGCTCAGTCCAGTGGGTACCCAGGGGATAGTAGGTGAGGTCACCGGGCCCATCGGCGGCCTTGGCCTCCATGAGGTCCGGCCGCAGATCGACAATCCGCACGGATGAGTGCCGTTTCAGGTGAGCGGTCAGCTGTTCAAGGCGGCTGGGCCCCATGCGGGTGAACCTCGCCGGCATCTGCTCCGGATAGATCTCCCACTTGCTGGGGCCGATGGCGAAGACGTACTCGATGCCGTGGCGCGCGAGGGACTCCTTGCGGGCTTCGAGGGACCAGCGCCAGTCCTCAAGTTCCCGCAGCGTGAAGGGGATCGCCCCGCGATACATGGCGATTGAACGGCTATCGGTGGTGAACATCCAGCCGTCCCTGCCCTGGACCATGCTCTGCGCTGGAGAGGTGCCCAGGCCCAGCCATTTGAGGCCGTTGTGCCAGCGCAGGAGTTGACCTCTAAAGCCAAAGTGGTCGCTATACCAGGCGTCAAAGTCGGCAGCGTACTCCCCCAGGGCTGTTGTTCCGCTGGGCCACGCTGGCAGCTCCGCCAACTTGCGAAACTCCGCCCGAGCCCGCTCGGGCGCCACCTCTTCGTGACTGAGTTGACGTAGCAGGGGGCCACAGATGGCCAACAGGAACAGGCCGCTGAGTACGCGGTTAAAGGACACACCCGCTCCAGTCGGATAATCGCCGGTGCTCAACGCTCACCGCCCATCAAAAGCGGAAGTAGATGAAAGGGTTGTAGGTGTTGGCGGACATTTCCATGGCTGATAGCAAGAAGATCAGGACCACGGACAGGAATGCCGCCGCATCCATGGTGAGGCACTGACCTGCGCCTCGTCCTTCGGAACGCAGACGTTCATATCGCTGACCAAGAGCCCGCACCCAGGGGATGGATCCGATGCAGCCGGCGACCAGGGCCAGGGCCAGAACCGGATCGATGAACAGGCCCACGGGATGCAGGCGCGCGGCGCCCTCAGCCCCCATGCCAGCCATGGTACCGAGCAGCCCCAGGGCCTGTTCAAGGTCAGTAGCGCGGAAGAAGACCCAGCCGATCATGACTACGACCAGTGTGTAGGCGTGGCGCAGGGGGGACGGCAGTTTCTCCAAACTGCGCCGCAGTCCCAGGCGTTCCAAAACCAAAAACAGGCCGTGGTACAGGCCCCACACCAGGAAGCTCCAGCTGGCGCCGTGCCACAGTCCGCAGAGGACGAAGACGATCAGCAGGTTGCAGTAAACGCGCAGGGGCGAGCAGCGGTTGCCGCCCAGGGGAATGTACAGGTAGTCGCGGTACCAGCTGGAGAGGCTGATGTGCCAGCGGCGCCAGAACTCGGTGATCGAACGGGAGATATAGGGGAAGTTGAAGTTCTCAAGGAAACGGAAACCAAACATGTGGCCGAGACCAATAGCCATGTCTGAGTAGCCAGAGAAGTCAAAGTAGATCTGAAGCGTGTAGCACAGGGTGCCGAACCAGGCCAAAGGTGCTGAGACTTGCTCTAGGGGCAACTCGAAGATGCGATCCGCCTGCAGGGCCACGATGTTGGCGATGAGCATCTTCTTGCCAAGGCCGACGACAAAGCGCCGCACACCGTAGGAGAAGCCGGCCAAGGTAACCGTGCGCTCCACCAGCTGCAGGGCGATGTCCCGGTAACGCACGATCGGTCCGGCGATCAGTTGCGGGAAGAGGGCGATATAGGTGGCAAAGTGGATCGGGTTCTTCTGAACCTGTGCCTCGCGTCGGTAGATATCGAGGACATAGCTCATGGCCTGGAAGGTGAAGAACGAGATGCCGATCGGCAGGCGTATCTCCCAGTCCGCCGCCAGGGGAGACTCGATCAAGCCCATTGCCATCAAGACCGGCCCGCAGACCTCGCCAATGGCGGGCCACCCCTCGGGCGACAGCCCCAGGGTTTCTGAAAGGTCGGAGAGCGTCCGCCAGATCCAGTTCGCGTACTTGAAAACCACAAGCAGCCCCAGGTTGAACACCAGGCTCAGGGCGACGACGCCCTTGGCCCGCGCCCCGCGCTCCAAGGTGGCCCCCAGCCAGCGCCCAAAGGCGTAGTTCCCCGCGATCGAGGCCAACATGAGCAGGACCACCTCCTGCTCACCCCAGGCGTAGAAGAAGAGGCTGGCTGTGAGCAGGACGAGGTTTCTGAACCAGCGCCCCAGCACGAGGTACAGGCAAAGCACCAGGGGCAGGAAGAGAAACAGGAATACTTGGGAGCTGAAGACCATTGCGGCTATCTCACCATCACCGATTAATAGCCCTGATCTCAAGCCTGTAGAGCGTGTACTCGCCCAGGTCCGGGGAGAATCTCAACCGCAGGTCGCCCTCCAGGTCAGGGGCGTGCAGGTGGAAGAAGGCGGTGTTCCGGCCGGCCGCAAGTTGGGTGATGGTCTTGTTTCTGCCGCTGAAGCCAGGGTCGCGACGCGTACGCCAGGCCATGGCAAGGCGTCCCGGGGTCTGGCATTCCAGATCCACGGCAACTATGTAGGTTTGAGACCGTGACCCGACCAGTCCTCCCAGGATCAGGTCACCGCGGCCGATCGGGCCGGCGGCAGTTTCTTCCGCGGCATCCTCCGTGGCCACGGACACCCTCAACTGACGGAAGTCTGAGAAGGCCTTGGCCTCAGCGGGGCTGAGCTCATAGTTCACCAGGCGAGAGGCCTGGAACAGCCTGCCTAGCCCCGCCTGATCCCAGGAACAGGGCTGGCCCGCTGACTGTGTAACGAGGATACGTTCGACCCACAGATCCAGCACGAGGTCGGCCTCGCGTACCGCACCCAGGGAGGGCGTGAACTCCGTGTCACGGTAACTTGTCATCTTTTTGGTGACTTCCGCCATGAACGGCCGCAGCTGCATACCAAAGGAATCGTGGAACATGACGGTGGTCGGCAAGCCCCCATCTCCTGTGGTAGTAACGAGATCCCTGTCTCCCACTGACTCCCCATCCACGGTGCTAGACCGCATGTGCCGGCGATCTGGATTGTGGGAGTAGACCTCCTGAAAGAGAACATCCTCGAGGTACATGCGACCTGCCCAGGTATCCGCCTGTTTGTCCTGGGGAGCTCGCCGGCAGTGTGCTGCCGGGAAGTGAGCCAGACTGGGAAAACCAGGGGCCAGCAACTCGCCCATGGCCGTTGTGATGGCCACATGCGCGGCGAAAGCGCCGCGATTGGTCCAGTGTGTACCCAGGGGGTAGTAGGTCAGGCGCTGGCCTTCATCGCGTTTGCGCTCCGCTCGTAGCGTTTCACGCAGGTCGAGGATGCGAAAATCCGAATGCTGCTCAAGATAGCCAACCAGCTGATCCAGGCGTGTGGGACCAACCTGCGCCAACTGCGGCGGCAGGTAGTCTGCATACACCTGATTCTTGTTCGGGGCAATGGCAAACAGATACTTCACGCCCATGGCCTCCAGCACGGCCTGGCGTTCCTCTAGCTTCAAACACCACTCCGCCAACTCGACCTCGGAGAGTGGTTTCATGCCCCGATAAACCTCAAGCGAGTGACTTGAGGTCATAAAGACCCAACCGTCTCGGCCACGCAGGAGAACGGGAGTCGGGCTGACTCCGAATACAAACCACATGAGCCGGGCGCGCAGGTGCAAGTAAGCAGTGCGTAGACCAACGGTGTCTGAGAAGTGGCGTTCAAACTGCTCGGGAAACTCTGCGATAGAGTTCCAATCCGCCCTGAGTTCCGGTGCCTGCTCCACCGGCCGCCGCTCGTTAACGAGCATCTTCCCGAGAGGCTCGCGAGTCAAAGCCGCCAGCAGCGGGGCTACAAGGAACAGGGCCAGAAAAACTACCGTCGCCAGGTCCCAGTATCGCCGTTGATGCTCCAGGATCATCTCAGAGGTCTTTGGGTTGTGGGCAGCTACTCACTGATACACGCGTGGGATTGTCTGCGGCGGCTACTCCGCGCCGCCGTCTCCCGGCTTCCACAGAACATCTGCTCGCCCAGCATCGTTAGCCTGGCGCGCCAGCACGAAGAGGTAGTCTGAGAGACGATTGAGGTAGCGCAGCACCTGCGCGTTGACCGCTTCGCCCTCCTCCGCCATGAGCACAGATACCGCACGCTCGGCGCGTCGGCATACGGTACGGGCCAGATGCAACCAGGCGGCACCCGGTTGGCCGCCGGGAAGGATGAAAGAAGTCAGAGGTTCCAGACCGGAGTTCGTGGCATCGATGCCCGCCTCCAAACGCTCGACCTGGGCCGCGGTCAGGCGCAGCCCTGGACCCGCACTGCCGGGTACGCACAGGTCCGCGCCCACATCACACAGGTCGTTCTGTACGCGCAGCAACTCTTCTGCCAGGCCCGGGGGTAGCTCCTGCACGCGGGTCACCCCGAGCAAGGCGGCGAGCTCATCCACCTCCCCATAGGCCACCACCCGAGGCGCGTGCTTGGGACAGTCCTGGCCGTCCCCCAGGCGCGTCTGACCGTCATCCCCGGCGCCGGTGTATATCCGCTTTAGGTGCACCATGGTGCTGGATCATCGGGCTGCGCCGGGCTCGGAACAAGCCCCCCGCGAGGCTTCCGCTGTCTGGACCCGGAGCCGCCCCCCCCGGGAGGTCTACTGCTGCCCTTCCTCCCCGCTAGCACGCTCCTTGGCGTCCTCCCGCCGGGCCCGGCGGCGGGGATTGGGGTTCAGGCCGAAATCCGCGGGTGTTGAGCTGTCCCCCAAGGCCGTCAGCATCTTGTGCCAGGCCCGGGCGTCCCGGGTCTCCAGGGGCGCGCGGGAGAAAACGCGCTCGATGGAGCTCTCGATATCCTTGCGCGCGGAAACAGAGCGCGCGACCTGGCCGCCGAAGACCCGGCGCAGGCGCGCCTTGAGGAACTCCCGCTCCTGGGCAGTGACGGCGCTGAGACCATCGAAATCCACCCGCTCCACGCGCTCGGTGAACAGGTACGCGAGCACCACGCCCACGGACACGGCCAGATTGAGCGATGTGTGCTCGGTGGAAGTGGGAATGTGGATCAGATCCTGGAGCAAATCAGCTTCCTCCCCGGTCAGGCCGTTCACCTCGCTGCCAAAAACCAGGGCCAGTCTCTCCTGGCGTTGCGCCAACTCGTCGCGCACCTCGCGCCAGTCAAGTCGCAGGCGCTGATCCCGGGCCCGGGCGGTGAAACCCACGGCGTATTGGATGTCCTCCAGGGCTGCGGGCAGGGAAGCGACCACCCGGATGCGGTCGGCCATGCCCTCTACTCCGTGGGCCATCTGCTCGAACTCCGGGTGAATCAGCAGCGAAGGGCGTTGGGGGGCAACGATCACGAAATCCAAGGGGCCGAAGTTTGCCGCAATCCGCAGGGCCATGCCCACATTGCGAGGCCCGGCCGGGCGCACGAGGACCAGACGCTTCAAGCCAGCTCCTCCAGGGAGGCCAGCTGCCGAGGGTCCGCGTTGCCACCGGAAACAACTGCCGCCACGCGCAGGGGCTCGCTGGCTGTTCGCCCGGCCCACCACTCCCGCGGCAGGCGATCGGCAAGCACCAAGGCCACGGCCGCGGCACCGGCGGGCTCGACGATTTCCCCCGCCCGCACGAGACGCGACTGGGCGCCGAGAATGGCCTCGTCCTCCACCAGCCGCATGAGATCCACTGTGCTGCGGCAGATATCGATGTTGATCTGACCGGAGTTCAGGGGGCACAGACCTTGGATGGCGGTCGTGATGTCCGTCAGAAAAACGGGTGCCCCCGACTCCATCCCCAGGGTCAGGGACGGAGCGCCGACGGGCTCCGCGCCGACGACCTTTACGCTGGATCCCAGGCGGCGCTTGAGGGCCAGGGACGTGCCAGAAATCAGTCCGCCCCCGCCCACCGGGACGATGACGACCTCCACCTCCGGCCAATCCTCAGCGATCTCCAGGCCGACCGTGCCCGCGCCCTCCAGGGTGCGCGCGGCATCGTAGGGATGGATGAGCCGGGCTCCGGCGGCCACGGCCTCCGCGCAACGGGATTCGCACTCCTCCCGCGTGGGACAGAGCACTACCTCCGCCCCCGCCTCCCGACAGGCCTCGATCTTGTTGGGGTAGGCATCGCCCGGCATGAAGACCGTGGCCGACACACCCGCGCGCCGGGCCGCCCAGGACAGGGCCCGACCGTGGTTGCCGGAACTCGTGCAAACCACTCCGCCCCGGGCCTCCACGGCGTCGAGCGCGCTGATCTGATTCCAGGCCCCACGGGCCTTGAAGGAGCCGGTTTCCTGGCGGTGCTCCGCCTTGATACGCAGTTCGATGGCTTGGTTGTCGCAGGCGAACGGGATCAGCGGCGTGCGACGCACGACACCCGCCAGGCGCACGGCGGCGTCCTCTGGCCTGATCTCCGGCAGGAGATCGGCTGCGTCCGGGGCAGCGGCTTCGGGGCTTTGATCAGGGGTCATGGCTGTCGGTGCTCCCTGGGGAGCCGCGCCATTCTACGCGCAAGGGTCCGCCCGCGCCCGGGCCAAGCCCGGGCCGCGCCCGGGCCGAGCCCGGGCAGAACGCAGGTCGGCTTCCCAGCTCGCACCTGGCGGCTGCCTCCCGTGCCCGGGGCACGACCAAGTGCCCCTTCACCGCCGCCCGGGGAGGCCCGGGCGACTTGCCCGCCCCATCGCCGGACTCTGCTCCAGCAGCGTGCAAGCCGCCTCCGTGCGGGACCCTTGGCTGCTGGCCCCCGAGGCGCTCTTCGCCTGTCACCGAGGTCGACTCCCCAGGCCCCGCATGGCGGGTTCCAGGTCAGCCATTGGCTCCCCCGAAAGCGGGCGCCAACTGGTTCAAGGCATCGCCCCATTCCTGCCCGATCCCCCTGGCTGTCTGTACCGCCTGTCGCACCGGCCCCGACCCTCCCGGGGGCGCCGCCAGTGCATCCGACGGAGACAGCTGCTCCCTAGATGGCCGGAGGTAGGCGCAGCCCGTCGCTTGCGCGTTCTGGAGTGAAGCCTATTGAGGAACGCGGGCTAGACTGAGGGCGTGCCTGCGCCCCGCGAACACCTCCCGCTGCCCTTCACCGGCCCCTACCTGCTGGCCCCCATGCAGGGCATCACGGAGCCGGTTTTCCGCAGCCTCGTCCTCGCACGCAACCCACCCGGTATCTTGGGCGGCGCCTTCACCGAGTTCGTGCGGGTGACAAACCACCCGGCGGCGCGCCGCCAGCTCCGCCGCCACCTGGGAGAGAGGCGCTTCACCGCCCCCGTCGGCCTGCAGTTCATGGGTTCCGACCCCGCCCTCGTGGCTGTTTCCGCAAGCCGCGCCGTGGAAGTTGGCGCGCCGTTGATAGACCTCAACTTCGGCTGCCCGGCCCCGGGCGCCCTGGCCTCTTGCTCCGGCGCCGCCCTGCTCAAGGATCCCCGAGCCCTGGAACGCATGGTGGCCACCTGCCGCGCAGCCCTGCCCACCACGCCCCTGTCAGCCAAGATCCGCGCCGGCTTCAGCGACGACTCCCTGCTCGAAGACCTGGCCCGGGCCGCCGACGCCGGCGGCGCCGACCTGCTCACCGTACACTGCCGCACGCGCGCCGAGGGCTACCGCCCCACCCGCGCCTGGGACCGCATCGCCCGGGCCGTGTCTTCCGTCTCAATTCCCGTCTGCGGCAACGGCGGCGTCCGGACTCACGACGACCTCGACCGCCTGCGCGCGGCCACCGGCTGCGACTTCATCATGGTCGGCCACGGCGCCCTGGCCGACCCATGGATCTTCAGCGGCCACCGGGCCAGCACCGCCCAGGCGGCCCGCTTCCTGCTCGATTACGCCTCCGCCCTTGCGGCGGAGCAGGCCATGGGACCGACCAAAGCCGCCGCCCGAGTGAAGCAGCTCCTGGCCCACTGGACCGCCGGCGGCCTGGTGGACGGAGAGCGCCAGGCATGGCTGCGCGAGCGCGACCCCCGGGCCCTGCTGGAACGCCTGGAGGGCCGCCTGGCCGAAGCATAGGAGAGTGCTGGCCCCGCGGCGTGG
>DASCNH010000185.1:0-8350 GCA_036011365.1 Planctomycetota bacterium
CTCATTGGCCTGGGCCTGGGCCTGGGGCTGGCTGCTTGCGAAGACCCTGAACATTCCCCCTCCGATGCCCTCGATCTGCGGGCCGGGTTGGAGCGGGCCGGGGATTGGGAGGTATTGGCGCCTGGGGGAGCCCCGGTTCCGGCGATGGAGCGCGGAGGGGAGTCAGTTTTTGCCACCGGCATCCCCGGCGGACGGCGGCCGCGGGTTGTGGTGGGGCATCCGGAGGATGGGCTGGCGGCGGATCTGGCGGCTCGGCTCGGACTGCGGCCGGCGTCGGATGGACCCACGGGGGAGGACAGCGGTGGAGACGGAGGGCTTTTGCTGACCTCCATGCCGCACTTTGCCATCGTGGCGCGGTTCGCTGATCCGGAGCGACAGGGGCTGCCGCTCCTGCTCTCCGTGGCGGCGGACCCGGCCATGGCGGCGGCTTTGGTGCACCGGGATGGGATCGGCTGGCAGCCATCCGCTGACCTCTATCAGGTGGGCGACAGGCTGGGGCATTTCCGTTTGAATGTGGACGGCAGCCCGCGGCCGGATACCTGGGAGATGTTCGCGGTGGCGCGTCCGGCCAAGGGCAGCGCGGCGAGTGTGCGGACCGGGGAGACTTTTGAACTGCGGGCCGATCCGGAGATTTCCGCGGAGCGCCTGGACTTCTATGCGGAAACCGTGGGGGAGGTGCTCGGGCGCGTGAACGGCTGGGCGCTGGATGCAGTGCCAGGTGGGCCGCTCGCCTTGGAAGTCGATTACGATCTGACCTTCCTCGCCGGGCAGGGGGCCGGCGCGGAGCTGTGGCGCATCAACCCGGTAACGGGTGCGGTGCAGACGGCGCTAGCACCCGGAGTGGCCGACGACGGTGGCCGGGGTGCGGCGCGGGCGCGGTTGCGGGGGCTCTTGGGGACACCGCGGACGAGGTGGCTGGAGGACGGGGCGGCGCTGGACGCTGCGAGCAGTTGGTGGGGGCGCGACCTGGAGGAGTGGGTGGCGTTCTTGAGCGCCGGTGATCTGCTCCCGACTGTGGAAGAGCTGCTGGCGGAAGAAAGCCATCTGTGGCTTTCGCCCCATCGCCTGTTGCCTGCCCGGGGAGCGCTTTTTCGCGCCCTCAGGGAGCGTGACGGGGCGGCGCAGATGCGCGCCCGCTACAGAACTGGCGATGAGCAGAGGGAGTTGCCCGCTCTGGAAGAGTTGAAGGAACTGTTCACCAGCTGGACGGCGGGAGCCCTGGAGCGGCAGGGCGCACGGCTGGCCGCACGGAGGGACTTTTATGACGGGCTGATCGCTGAGCTGGCGGCCCCGGGCGGCGATCTGTTCCAGGGTGTGGGTCTGGTGCCTCCCGGAGGTGAGCTAGCTGCTCCTTCCCTGGGGGCGAGCCTGGCGCTGGCGCGAGCCGCTGGTGCGGATTCATTCACCCTGCGCGTCAGCTTCACCCGCGCCCCGGAGTCCTGGCCCGGTCTGCCGGCGGGCGTGACGCGCAGGTTGGGCACGCTGGAGGGTGATGCCCTGGTGGCCGGGGCCATTGCCGCCGGTCGCGGCGAGGGCCTGGCACCGGTCCTGGCCCTGGAGGTCTTGACGGCGCCGTCCGGGAACCGCTCGGGAGAACGCAAGCGCACGACGCTGGCCGCCTGGGACGAGTTCTTTGCGGACATGGAGGAGGGCCTCATCCACGCGGGGCTGCTGGCGGAACTCACCGGTTGCCGACTGCTGGTGATGGGCGAGGGCATGCCCGAGGCGACGCGGGTCGTGCCCCAGGAGGGCGCTGGCCGGCGGGATGCTCCGGACCTGCTGGACCGCCGGCGGCGAGGTTGGCAGGAGCTCATCACCCGCACCCGGGCGGCCTTTACCGGCGGCCTGACCTACGGTGCCCGCTGGCCCATGCAGGCGCAGGGCTTTCCCTGTTGGGAGCAGATGGATTTCGTGGGTGTGGAGCTTCTGGCGCCCCTGCGCGACCGGAAGGCCCCGGGGCAGCCGCCGGCGGACAGCGTGGTGCTGAACCGGCTCCAGGGAGCCCTGGTACAAGCCGCGGAGCTGGCCGCGGGTCTGGGCAAGACAGCCCTGGTGGTGGAGGTCTGCTTCCCCGCCACGGCGCGCGCCCACGTGGCGCCGGGCCTGGGCCTGGGGGAAGCTTCCCCGGCGGAACAGGAGCGCCTGTACGGCGCCCTGGCCCGGGTGCTCAGCCGCCGTGGCACGCGCCTGGAAAACCTGGCGGGCGTGACGCTCTGGTCATGGCCGCCGCTCGGCGCCCCCGGTGCTCCGGGCGGTCCGGGCGCTCCGGGCGAGGAGTTGCGCCTGTCTGGGCCGGACCCCTGGCGCCCGGCCTCGGCCGCTGCCCTGGGCAGTGCGGCGGCCATCTTGAAGCTTTAGGCCCCGCCCGCCAGGGCCCCCGGGACCCTGGGCATGCCTGGGGCCTCTCGCCGGTCGGCCTACCACATGTTGGGGGCTGGACTTGGTGGGCACCCATTCAGTAGTATCCGCCCCGCGCCAAGATCACTGTGCCTGGTGGCCGAAGTGGCCCCCAGAGCCAGCGGCAGGCGTTTTTTACCCCACCCAGGCCCCAGCAACCCATCCAGCGATGCCCACGCCCCCGGCCAGCCAAACCACCACACCCACGCGCATCTACCTCGTCGGGGCCCACGCCACGGGCAAGACCACCCTGGCCCGCTGGATTCGCGACTGCTACGGCCTGCCGATGATCTCGGAGGTGGCCCGCGGCGTACTGGCGGAGATGGAAGCCCAGCTCGATGCACTGCGCACGAATGTGGACCTCGTCAACCACTACCAGGCCCAGGTCTTCGAACGCCAGATGGAGGCCGAGGAGGACCAGAACGGTCCCTATGTTTCCGACCGCGCCTTCTGCAACCTGGCCTACGCGGCCCATCACTCGCGCATCATGGGCGAGGTGGCCGGAGATCCGCGGCTGCTCGACTACATGGACCGCGTACGCGGAGGCATCGTTTTCTTCCTGCGTCCGCACAAGGAACTGATCGTTCCGGACGGCGTGCGCGCTGGTCTAGATTGGGAGGACGTGGTGCGCATCGACGGCATGGTCAAGTTCATGCTCGAGATGTTCTCGATCCCCTACATTCCAGTGGAGTCCCTCTCCATGCAGGAACGCACGCGCCTGCTCGAACGCGTCCTGGGCCTCGCCGGTCTTGAGCCGAGTGTGCCCCAGCAGCGCTTCCTGCGCGGCGCGAATCCCCTGTTTTCTAACCAGGTGCGTGCGGCGCGCTCGGGTGGAAAGGCGGGCGCCGCAGTCGCCGATGCGGAGGCCAGGGCCCTCGACGGGGCTGGGCAACGGGCGGCGGTCGACGACTGACCCACCGTGTTCGCACGCTACCGCGCCGACCTGGCGCGCATCAGTCCGAACGCGCGCCACTTCCTGCTCGGCAGCGCCTTCATGGGATTGGCCGGGGCGATCCCCTATACGCTGCTGACGCTCTACCTTGACCGGCTGGGCTTCAACAAGGAGCAGATCGGTGCCACGGAGGCCGCCTGGTCCTGGGGCCAGGTCCTGATCGCCTTGCCGGCAGCCGTCTTGCTCGGCCGACTCCCCACGCGGCTGATCCTGGTGGTCTTCGGCGCCCTGGCCGGCTGCTTTGGTGTACTTCTGCCCTGGGCCGGGGGCTTCGCCGGTATCGCGTTGGTCGCCTTCCTGGGTGGCCTCTCCTGGGCCGTGCACTATGTGGTCGTAGCGCCCTTCCTCTTTCGCAACACGGGCAGCGAGGAACGCGGCACGGTCTTCGGCCTGGTGGATGCGGTGCACACCACCATGGCCGTCATTGGCTCCTTCGCCGCGGGGCGGTTGGTGTCCGTACTCACTGAACGGCTCGCCTCGGAGACAAGCGCTCTGGCCTGGGTCATTTCCATCTCGGGCCTCCTGCCGCTAGTCGGCGTCATCTTCTATGGACGCATCCGCGAGGACGCGCCCAACTCCGCCGATAGCACACCGCTCCTGCCGGCCATCCGCAAGTATCGCGGCACCATTGCCCGCTTCTCAGTGCCGGCCTTGATCCTGGGCCTGGGTTCCGGTGCGACGGTCCCCTTCCTGGCTCTGTACTTCCAGGATCGCTTCGACTTCGCACCGGGAGATGTGGGGGACCTCTTTGCCGTGGCCCAGGCCTTCATGACCACCGGTTTCTTGATCAGTCCGCTGGTCCTGCGCCATTTTGGTTTTGTGCGTTCCATGGTCGCCTTCGAGGTCGCCTCGATTCCTTTCTTTCTGTGTCTGGCCTTTACCAACACACTCCCGCTGGCCATCGGTGCCTATCTCCTGCGCGGAGCCCTGATGAACAGCTCTGGCCCGATCCAGCGCAACTTCATGATGGCTGCCATCCCCGAGGAGGCGCGCACGGCAATGAACGGACTGCAGGCTCTCCTATGGGGTTTGGGCTGGGTGATCGGCCCCTGGGTTGGCGGGCGCGTGTTAGATGCCACGGGCAATGACTACACGGTCCTGCTCTCATGCACCGTTGTGCTCTACGGCCTGGCCAGCTGCTCGACCTGGATACTGCTCAAGCCCGTGGAGCGGCGCCTTTCCGCGACAGCGAGTGAAGCCGGGACGGGAACCGGTTGAGTGGAGCGTCCGATTGGCTAACCTCATCGCTTCCATGAGCTTCCCCCCGCGTGTGACGGACAGGCCCCTGCGAAACCTGGGGCCCTTGACCGGCCTCTCCGGCATCGGTCCGGCTCGGGCCGGGCAGTTGGCGCGCCTGGGACTCTTCGATATCTGCGATCTGCTCGTCATGTTGCCCGCGCGCCTGCGCGTCTGGCCGCATGTGCAGCGGATCGGGCACCTCAAAACGGGCGCAGCGGCGCGCGTGCGCGGCGAGGTCCGGGCCCTCCGGTTCAGCCGCCTGGGTGGGCGTCGCAGCCTGGTGCGTGTGACGCTCGGCGACGGCAGCGGCGAGGTCTCCCTCCTGTTCTTCAACCAGCCCTGGATGCGCGAGCATTTCCAGGTGGGCGCGTCCATCGAAGCCTGTGGCTCTGTGGTGGAGTCAAAGGGCCCGGCCCTTGCCAGTCCCCGTGTGGGTTGCCTGCCAGGTGCCGCGCCGCCGGTGGGCCAGACCAGCCAAAAGGTGGCGACCGGTGGGCCCGGGAATGCCGGGAAATCGGGTACCGCAGCCGGGGACAACACTCCCGGCCTCGCCCCGCTACCCGGGCCGGGAACCCTGGAGCCGATCTACCCCCTGACCGAAGGTGTCGGCCAGGGTTTCCTGGCGGGTCTCATATCCCTGGCAGTGGGGGAGTTCAGTGAACGCCTGGAAGATCCACTCGCCCCTGAACTCCTGGAAGAGCACAACCTGCCGTCACTGCCGGAGGCCGTAGTGCAGGTGCACCACCCGCGCTGCGAACAATCCTATGGCCATGCTCTTCGGCGACTGGCTCTGGAGGCGCTGCTGCGTTTGCAGGCGGAGCTCCTTCGCCGTCGCCGCAACCGCCGGGCAGGGACGGCGCGGGTGGCCGATCTCCGCACCACCCAAGAGGCACAACTGCGCGAGCACCTGCCCTTTGTCCCGACCACCTACCAGGCCGAGGTCATGGGCGAGATTGCCGCAGACCTGGCGCAGACACGCCCCATGCGACGGTTGCTCCAGGGAGATGTGGGTTCGGGGAAAACACTGGTCGCCCTGGAGGCGGTGTTGCGCGTGGCCGCCGTCGGCGGGCAGAGTGCCTTCATGGCGCCCACGGAGTTGCTGGCGGAGCAACACTATGCCTCCCTGGCGCCACTCTTGGAGGCAGCCGGTGCACCAGCTGTATTGCTCTCCGGTTCACTCTCCGCCGCGGAACGGCGTTCGACCCTGGCGCGCCTGGTGGCGGAACCGGAGGCCAGTGGAGCGGCGGTCGTCTTCGGAACACACGCGCTTTTCAGCACGGATGTGCGCTACCGCCGTCTGGATCTGGCGATCATCGATGAACAGCATCGCTTTGGTGTCGAGCAGCGCACGCGCCTTTTGAACAAGGGCGCCCATGTGCACGCCCTCTTCATGACCGCCACGCCGATTCCGCGCACCCTGGCGCTGACGGTTTACGGTGATCTCGATGTGAGCATCCTGGGTGGCATGCCACCTGGGCGGGGCAAGCTGCAGACCCGTTGGTTGCGCGGGGCCGAGCGCCGTGGCCTGCCCCGTCTGCTGCGTGAACGGCTTGCGGCCGGTGGCCAGGTCTTCTGGGTCTGTCCGCGCATCGGAGCAGACGCGGGAGAGGACGCGACTGAAAAACGAACCGGTGATGCCCAAGCCGCCTTCAAGCGCTTGGGGTCCAGCGATCTGGCGGAGTTCGGTGTCGAGCTCGTCCACGGTCGGCTCGGCAGTGCTGAGTGCACGCGCCGCCTGGACCGTTTCCGAAATGGCACCTCGCGCCTCTTGGTAGCCACGACCGTTGTCGAGGTCGGCGTCGATGTCCCCGCGGCCACCGTCATGGTCATCGAACGCGCCGAACGCTTGGGTCTGGCGCAGTTGCACCAACTACGCGGGCGCGTGGGACGCGGCAGCGCGGACGCAGTCTGCTACCTGCTTGGTGATGAGGTCGCCGCCCAGCGCCTCGAACTCCTGGAGCGCACCCGGGATGGCTTCGAACTGGCGGAGGCTGACCTCGCCCTGCGCGGCATGGGTGATCTCATCGGCGGGCGCCAGGCCGGTGAGAATCAGGAAGGACTTGGCGATCCAGCTACCGATCTCTCCCTTATCTTGCTGGCCCGTGACCTGGTGCGCCGCAGCGAAGACCTCTATCAGGCATATCTGCCACCGACGGACGAAGCTCAACCATGAATGAACTCCTCACACCCGAAAACGGGATCGCCCTCCTGACGTTGACGGCCTTGGAAATAGTCCTGGGCATCGACAACATCGTCTTCCTTTCGATCATCACCGGCGGTCTGCCGGAGGAACAACGCCCCCTGGCCCGCCGCCTGGGGCTGGCGCTCGCCATGGGCATGCGCATCCTGCTGCTCTTCGCCATCAGTTGGGTGATGGGGCTCACGGCGCCAATCTTCCATATGGAGTTGATCGACCACACGGTCACCGGCCGTGACCTGGTGCTCTTCGGTGGCGGTCTCTTCCTGCTCGCCAAGGCCACGGTCGAGATCCACAAGACCCTGGAAGGGGATGACCACGGAAGCCACGGCAAGACGCGCGCTTCCATGTTCGCGGTGCTGGTGCAGATCGCCTTGCTGGACGCCATCTTCTCCCTCGACTCGGTCATCACCGCCGTGGGCATGGCCGACGAGATCGCCGTCATGATCGTGGCCGTGGTGCTGGCCGTGGGGGCCATGATGATCTTCGCCACGCCCGTGGCCGAGTTCGTCGAGCGGCATCCCACGGTCAAGATGTTGGCCCTCTCATTTTTGATCCTGGTGGGCGTGCTGCTGACCGCCGAGGGCCTGGGCCGCGAGATCGAGAAGGGCTACATCTACTTCGCCATGGCCTTCTCCTTCGCCGTCGAGATGCTCAACCTGCGCATCAGAAAACGCTCCCAGGCGAGGGCCTGATCAGCCGTCGGTGTCCAGGGCGGTGGCGATGAACGCACCGTCCTGCACACTGCCGGCGGCTTGGATGCTGACGGCACCCTGGCCACACCACTCCATGTTCCCCAGGCCCATGTCCTTGCCGTTGGCGATGGGCAGGAACGCGCCGTCGATGGAGATGTAGTTGCCGCAGTGTCCAACCTCGTCGATGACGCAGCCACACTTGACCGTGTGCTCCGCGACGAGAACCGTGCGGTCCGATACCAGGGCGTCTTCGGAAGGCTGTGTGGGATGCTCGTCAAAGTAGACTTCTGAGGAACAGGCGACGAGTGTGAAGGAGAGGGCGAGGGGGAGGATGAACTTCATGGCGAGCAGGATAGCGGATACCTGCTGGCGATGCACGATGTCGGTCACCTGGTGTCCGGCTCCCCCGAGATGTCCAGCCAACTGCGGAGCGCTTCTGGGCGATCTGTCGTGTCGAGATGTTCTAGCAGGGCCTCGTGGGCTGTGCGCACTTCCCGGTGCCGAGGCCCCACGGCCCAGCGCAGGGCGAGGAACGAACTCTCGAGATCTTGCTGAACGCCTTCGGTCATGCCCATGCGGCTGCGTGCTAGTGCTCTGTCGCGGGTGATCTGGTGGATTTCGAAGGAGGTCCAGGCGGCTCGCGACTCTTCGGTGGAGATCAAGCTGGAGAGAACCTCGTCGGCCTCAGCATGGCGACCGGCCGCGAGGAGGAGGTTGCCGAGGTAGAACCGACAGCGGCGCAGCGTGGGGTCTGTCTCCTGCCCGAGGCTGACGCGGTTGCTGGCCACCGCGCGCAGGATGCTCTCGGCTTCATCCAGGCGGTCGACGGATTGCAACGCCAGGGCGACGGTCATCTCGAATTCGTTCACG
>DASCNH010000186.1:0-2867 GCA_036011365.1 Planctomycetota bacterium
CAGGTCGACCTGGCCTCCGTTGCCAAAGGTATTGGCGTGTACGGATTTACTGCCAGCCACTACGCGCTGGCCATCGGCGGACATGTCCAGGTCAAAGACCGAGCCGGGCAGGTTCTCGGTCATGATCGGGGTGTCGGAAAAGGTGGAGTAGACGCGCACCTCCTCGGCAATGTTGCCTTGATCACCCCACAGGCCGACGGCGAAGCGCTCACCAGCCGCATCACAGGAGACGTCTGACATGAGATTCTGATAGGCGCCCATGCCATTGACGACATCGGTCATCGTCACCGCTCCCGTGGGCAGGTGGTAGGCGTTGACCTGTATCGTGAGGCCCGGGGAGTAGTAGTACCAACCGTAGGCCACTGTCGAACCATCATCGGAGATGTCGATCTGCGCGCAGTAGACCTGGCCGGAAAGGTTGTGCGTAAAGGTGTTGGTGTAGGAGGCGCCGCTGCGCTCCCAGACATGCATCGCGTTGAAACGTCCATAGGCGAAGATCGAACCGTCACCAGAGATCGCGTGGCTGTCGAAGCCACTACCGATGCTGGTGGTGAAGACCACCGTTTGCGTCGCCGTGTCGAAAATGTGGACGACATTGCCGACGGTGTAGTACAGCGTCGAGCCGTCGGCCGAGAGATCCCAGCCGCGGAAGGAAGTCGAACCGGTGGACGCCACGACCGTGTAGGAAGTCGGCGTTCCGGAACCGGGATCGAAGATGGCTATCTCCATCGTGCCGGCGCCGTCGTTCATGATGGCGGCCACGATCAATGAGCCGTCACGGGCGATGCCTACCTTGGCGTTTGCGTTGATGACCGGCGTGAAGGTGTAGCTCCAGTCGGGTGTGGCGGAGCTTGAGGTGTACTTGCGCACGACCGCCTGGCGCGTCTGGGGATTGCCTCCCAGGGTCACCTGGCTGACGGCCACATGGGTGTTCGTCGTGCGGGCCGAATCCACGCGTTGAAAGTCGTTACCTAAAGGTGAAGGATCGTTCCACACGACCGTCGGGGGGTCGCTGTCGTAGGCTGAGAGCAGCTCGCTGCATTCGCCGTTGAGGTCATGCTCGGCGAAGACTTGACCGGCCTCATCACCGATAGACACTGCGCGCGCGATCCAGGCCGCCCCGCCGTCCGTATGGGTCCAGAGTGAGCCGCCGCTGGTAAGCGGTTGGGTCAGGGATGTGGCCCCGGCGCTGCTGCCCTGTTGCGTCCCGTAGCGCACCTCTGTCTGGACGCCGGTCCGCGTGACCTCAAGGTGCGTGGCCCGCGTGCGCATGACGCTGGCCTGGGGCGGGGACAGGGGCGTGGGCAGGGGCGTGGAGAGAGCGAGCAGCAGGGGCAGCATGATCGTGTTCATGGGAGTTGTCTCGGTGGCAGGGGATCTCGCGGTGGAAACCGGAGGTCCAGGGGGCTGGAGTTCTTGGATCTGGCGGGTTCGGCGGACTTGGCTGAGAACCAGCGGCCGGCTGACCGTCCGCCCATCTGGGCGCTCCCCGCCCTTGTAAGTGTATACGCCAACTGGAATTCAGGTTGCCTCAGCAGCAGCAAGGCCTCGGCCGGCCTCGCACCGACCTACTGCGGGGTCATCCGATAGCTGCGGCGCATCCGCCCAGGGAGGCCGCAGAGGGTCTCATCGCCCCCGCCAGCATGCCGTATTGGCAGCCAGCGGCCTGCCTTCTTGGCACATTATCAGACTTCACAGACTGACATACACGCCTTACTAGCATTGCCAGGGCACTTTCTGGCCAATCAACGTCTGGCACAAGCGTTGCATTCCATGGGCTCACCACTGACCGGAGACAACACTATGCAAAAGCCCCTTACGAATCGCAGCCAGGCCGCCATCCAAGCCGCCCAGGAAACCGCCACGGCCCAAGGGCATCCGGAGCTGACGCCCCTGCACCTTGCCAGCGCACTCCTGGCCGAAGCCACTGGGCTCACCGCCGCGGTGCTTGAGAAGCTCGCCGCCGAGCCCACGACCCTGGCAGCCGAAATAGGGCGCGCCCTGGAGAAGCTGCCGCGCTCGGCGGGCGGGCAGTTGGCCATCTCCCCCACTCTGCAGGCCGCTCTCCAGGCCGCCGACGACCTGGCCGGGCGCCTCGGTGATGAGTTCGTTTCCACCGAGCACTTGCTGCATGGCCTAGCCAGTTCCGGCGGGCCAGGCTTGGCCGCTCTGCTGGCGGCGCGACAGGTTACTCCGGAGCGTGTGGAGGCGGCTATCACAAAGGTGCGCGGGGACCGACCCGTCACCACTCCCGATCCGGAGTCCACCTTCGAGGCCTTGGACAAGTACGCCCGGGACCTGACCGCCGAGGCCCGCAACGGCAAGCTCGATCCGGTCATCGGTCGTGACGAGGAAATCCGGCGCGTGATGCAAGTGCTCTCACGCCGCCGCAAGAACAACCCGGTCTTGATCGGCGAGGCCGGCGTGGGCAAGACCGCCATTGCCGAGGGTCTCGCCAACCGCATCGTGGACGGCGATGTGCCGGAAGGTCTGAAGGACAAGCGTGTCATGGCCCTCGACATCGGGGCCCTCTTGGCCGGGGCCAAGTACCGCGGCGAGTTCGAAGAACGCCTGAAGGCTGTGTTGGCAGAGGTCAGCGAGGCCGCCGGCGAAGTGGTGCTCTTCATCGATGAGCTACACACCATGGTGGGTGCCGGAGGCGCGGAGGGCGCCGTGGATGCGGCCAACCTGTTGAAACCGGCGCTGGCCCGGGGTGACCTGCGCTGTGTGGGGGCCACGACCCTCGACGAGTATCGCAAGTATGGGGAGAAGGATCCGGCCCTGGAGCGGCGCTTCATGCCGGTCATGATCGGGGAACCGTCCGTGGATGACACGGTGGCTATCCTGCGCGGCCTCAAGGAACGCTA
>DASCNH010000187.1:0-3818 GCA_036011365.1 Planctomycetota bacterium
CGTCTGGTGCGTGACCAACGTCATGCCGAGGATTTCGTTGCTGATGGAACGGACCTCGTCGAGGGACCTGGCGAGCTTGACGCCGCCGCCCTTGCCGCGCCCGCCGGCGTGGATCTGGGCCTTGACGACACAGAGGTCCGTGGTGAGGGCTTCGTAGGCCGCCACGGCCTGGTCAACGGTGGTGCACTCGTGGCCCGCGGGCACGCGCAGGCCGAAGCGCTCGAAAAGCTGCTTGGCCTGGAACTCGTGGATCTTCATGGGTGTTTGGGAGCCGGGGGATCGAAAATCGGGGCGACCATGATAGCCGCCCGCCGTAAACCGGGACAGTCCCCCAGCCCGGGCCCGGGCGAAAAAGCGTGCCGCTTGCGACCTGTCCGCCAGGCGCGGCCAACCTGTGTGCGGCCCGGCGGATATGGCCGCCGGGCGCGCCGTGCGCCCTGGGCGCCGCCCTAGAAGCTGCCGTGGCGCGCCCGCTGGCGCTTGTTGACCCTGCGCCCGCCGACGGTCTTCTGGCGCGTGCGGAAGCCGGTCTTCTTGGCCTTCTTGGCCTTGCTGTTGCGGATCTTGACCTTCATGGCGGAGGGAATCTGGGGCTTGGGGGGGAGGTCCGAGGGCTTCCCCGGCGGCGAATGGGAGCGCAAGAGTCTAGCGCCCGGGGACGGCGGCGCAACCCCCCTGACAGCCTCCGGGGCTGCCTACCCGTCCCGGGACGCCGCCGGGGCCCCGGTGGGATCCCACCGGGGCCCGCTCGCCCCCCCGCTCCCCCCCCGCTCGGCCTTCAGCTCGCCCTCCCGCTCGCCCTCCGATCGCCCTCCCGCTCGGCCTCCGATCGGCCTCGAAGTTGCCCCCTCCCCAAGGCAGCCCCCCAGCCGGACCCCGGCCCGCGCTGTCCGGCCCCCTACTTCGCGGCCAGGGCCCGCGGGCCGACCATCTCCTCGGGGACGACGGCGGCGGCGAACTCCTCGGCGCTCATCAGGCCGAGCGCCACGACCGCCTCGACCAGCGTGGTGTTTTCCGCCCAGGCCTTCTTGGCGACCTTGGCCGCCTGGTCGTAGCCGATATGGCGGTTGAGGGCCGTCACCAGCATGAGAGAGTTCCGCATCAGGGTCTCCACGCGCTCGGCGTCGAGCTCCAGGCCGTCGATGCAGTTGCTGCGCAGGGAATCGCAGGCGTCCGCGAGCAGGGTGCTCGACTGCAGGACATTGTGGACCATAACCGGCTTGAAGACATTCAACTCGAAGTTGCCCTGGCTGCCGGCGAAGGCCACGGCGACGTCGTTGCCCATGACCTGGGCGCAGACCATGGTCATGGCCTCGCACTGGGTGGGGTTGACCTTGCCGGGCATGATGGAGCTGCCGGGCTCGTTGGCGGGCAGCTTCAACTCGCCGAAACCGCAGCGCGGACCGGAGCCCAGCCAACGGATGTCGTTGGCGATCTTGAGCAGGGCACCGGCGGCCACCTTGTAGGTGCCGTGCAGGAAGACCAGGGCGTCGTGGGCCGCCAGGGCGGAGAACTTGTTTGGGGCGCTGACGAAGGGCAGGCCCGTTTCGGCTGCGATCTGCGCCGCGGCCAGCTCCGCGTAGGCCGGGTGCGTGTTGAGGCCCGTGCCCACGGCGGTGCCGCCCAGGGCCAGCTCGTAGACCGCGGGCAGGGCCGCTTGGAGCGCCCGGCGCGCATCGGTCAGTTGCTGGGCGTAGCCGGAGAACTCCTGGCCGACTGTGACCGGCGTGGCGTCCTGCAGATGCGTGCGGCCGATCTTGACGACGCCCGTCCACTCGACGGACTTGGCGCGCAGGGAGTTCTCCAGCTCGGCCAGGGCCGGCAGCAGGCGCCCCACGGTCTCCTCGGCCGCGGCCACGTGCATGGCCGTGGGGAAGCAGTCGTTGGAGGACTGGGAGCGGTTCACATGGTCGTTGGGGTGGATCGGCTGCTTGCTGCCGAGCTGGCCGCCGAGGAGCTGGATGGCGCGGTTCGAGATGACCTCGTTGGCGTTCATGTTCGACTGGGTGCCGGAGCCGGTCTGCCACACGACCAGGGGGAAGTGGGCGTCGTGGTCACCGGCGATGACCTCGTCCGCGGCCCGCAGCAGGGCGGCCCGTTGGGCCTCGTCCAGGGCGTCCAGCTCGCCCAGCTCCATGTTGGAGAGGGCGGCGCATTTCTTGACCAGACCCAGGGCTCGGATCATGGCCCGCGGGAAGGTGTGCCCGCCGATCTTGAAGTTCTCCCGGGAGCGCTGGGTCTGGGCGCCATAGAGAGCTGCGGCGGGAACCTCGATGGGCCCCATGGAATCGGTTTCGGTGCGGGTGGTCATGGCCTTTGTCTCTGGGGTAGGAGGGGCTCCGGGGTTGCGTTCGTCTAAGGTCACATGAGGTCCAGCGCGCGCAGGGCATCGAGGTCGGCGGCGATGGCGCCGGCTGTCTTCTGCATCTGGATGCGAGACTCTGCGCTCAGGGGCACCTCGACGATGCGCTCGACACCGTTCTCACCGAGCACGGCGGGCACGCCCATGTAGAGGCCCTCGAAGCCGAACTGGCCGTTCAATAGGCAGGCACAGGGCAGCAGCCGCTGTTGGTTGTTCAGGATGGAGGCGGCCATGGCGACAGCGGAGGAGGCCGGCGCATACCAGGCGCTGCCGGTCTTGAGCAGGCCGACGATCTCCGCGCCGCCCTTGCGCGTGCGGTCCGCCATGGCGTGCATGGCGTCCTCGCCCACCAGGTCCCCGGCGCGCACTCCGTTCACGGTGCAGTACTGGGGCAGGGGCACCATGGAATCCCCGTGGGCTCCCATCACCATGGCATCCACATCCTGCACGGAGGCTCCGGTGGCCTCGGCTATGAACCAGCTGAAGCGCGAGGAGTCGAGCACGCCGGCCATGCCGATCACGCGCCGGGCCGGGAAGCCCGTGTGATGGCGCATGAGCGAGACCATGGTGTCCAGGGGATTGGTGACCACGATCACGATGGCATCCGGCGAGAGGTTACGCACATAGCCCGACACTTCGCGCACGATGGCGCCGTTGACCTCGAGCAGGTCCGAGCGGCTCATGCCCGGCTTGCGCGGGCGGCCGGCGGTCATGATGACCACATCCGAGCCCGCCGTATCCGCCGGGTCGTTGGTGCCGACGACGCGCGCGCCGAAGCCCTCCACGGCGGCGGACTGGCACAGGTCGAGGGCGATGCCCTGGGGGCGCCCTTCGAGCACATCGATCAGCACGACCTCCGCCGCCAGCTCCTTCATGGCTGCCAGTTGGGCGCAGGTGGAGCCCACATAGCCGGCCCCCACCACTGTCAGTTTGCGTTGGGGTACGGTGTTCATGGCTCAGCTCAAAGAGGCGCAGGCTTGCGCGCCGCTCTCCATGGTATTGCGCAGACCTGCGTCCAGCTTGTCCAGGAACTGGTTGGTGGTCAGCCACTGCTGGTCGCCTCCCACCAGCAGGGCCAGGTCCTTGGTCATCGAGCCGGCCTCGACGGTCTCCACGCAGACCTGCTCCAGGGTGGTGGCGAAGGCGCACAGGGCCTCGTTGTCGTCCAGCTTGCCCCGGTGGGCCAGACCCCGGGTCCAGGCGAAGATGGAGGCGATGGGGTTGGTGGAGGTCTCATTGCCGGCCTGGTGCTGGCGGTAGTGGCGCGTGACCGTGCCGTGGGCGGCCTCGGCTTCGATGGTGTTGCCGTCCGGCGTCATCAGGACCGAGCTCATCAGCCCCAGGGAACCGAAGCCCTGGGCGACCACATCCGATTGCACGTCACCGTCGTAGTTCTTGCAGGCCCACACGAATCCGCCCTCGTTCTTGATGGCCTGGGCCACCATGTCGTCGATCA
>DASCNH010000188.1:0-5494 GCA_036011365.1 Planctomycetota bacterium
AGTCCCCGGCAACCAGGCCACCAGCGACACAGCCGCAAGCGACACAACAGAGACTGGCCCGCACGGGACCCACGAGCTGGCCGTCAGCCACGACAACTGCCCGCACCAGTTCATCCTCTGCGGGCCCGAAGAAGCGGTCGACGAAGCCCTGACGCGCCTGGCCGCCGCCCGCGTCATGTGCCAGAAGCTGCCCTTTCGCTCCGGCTTCCACTCGCCCCACTTCGCCGAGTTCGTCGAGCCCATCGCCGAGCTCACCGCCGCCATGCCCATGGAGTCCCCGCGCCTGCCGCTCTACTCGGCCACGACCTGCGCGCCCTTCCCGGCCTCAGCCGCGGACCAGGACGGCACCAACCCCATACGCCAGCTGTTCCTCGAACACCTGACGCGCCCGGTGCGCTTCCGCGAGCTGCTCGAAACCCTGCACGACGACGGCGCTCGTGTTTTCCTGCAGGTGGGCACCGGCAGCCTGGTGGGTTTCGCCGGCGATGCCCTGGGAACACGGGAACACCTGGCCTTGCACACCAACCACCCGCGCCACCCGGGCCTCGACCAACTGCGCCTGATGGCCTGCGCCCTGTGGACCGAGGGCGCAGAGATCGACCTTTCGCGCCTGGTTACCGACGGGCCTGGGGCGCCGGCCGACTCTGATGCCGACACGGCGCCGGGCCAGCGCAGCGGGCCCCCGCCCATCAAGTTGGAGCTCGGCGCTCCCATCGTGCACCTCGATACGCCACTGGAGCTGGCCCCCGGTTCCGGCCCCACGCCGGATGCCGCGCGCGCCGCCCTGCGCGATAGCGGGGACCCGGTCCTCTCCGAGTTCGCCAGCCTGCTAGACCGCGTGGACGCCACCCAACGGGAGGTGCTCAACGCCTGGCGCGCTGGCACACCAGGAACCGCCGACCCCACGCGCCTCACCAAGACCCGCCGCATCTCCATCGAGACCGATCCCACGCTGAAGGACCACTCCTTCTTCCCCCAGCCCGACGACTGGCCGGACCCCATCGACCGCTTCCCCCTGGTGCCCATGACCATGTCGGTCTCCATGATGCTCGATGCCGGGAGGGAACTGGCCGCGGGCCTCCCGGGCGAGCTGAAGGTGATCGGCATCGAGCGCGTACGCGCCTGGCGTTGGATGGCCCTGGAGGAACCCATCGAGATCACCATCAGCGCGAAGCTCGAAGAGGAGGTCAAGGCCGACGGCCTGCGCCGGGCCGCCGTCTCCATCGACGAGTTCATCGAGGGCACCGTGCTCCTGGCCGATGAATGGCCCGACGCCGAGCTGCGCCCACCGGGGGAAGACAGCGAACGGGGCCCGCTCGACAGCAGCCCCGTGCCCATGGATCCGACGGAGATGTACCGCGAACGCTGGATGTTCCACGGCCCTGCCTACCAGGCAGTCACCGGGCTGCACCGCATGGGACCCGGCGGCCTGACCGGCTCCATCACGCGCACCGTCGGCGAGGGCTCCCTGCTCGACGGTGCCGGCCAGCTCTTCGGCCTCTGGATCTCCATCTCCATGGAGACCGATCGCATGGCCCTGCCCGTGCGCCTGGACCGCGCCACCTTCTTCGGGCCGGAGCCGACCGTGGGCGAGGAGCTGGATGTGCGTATCGTCATGCGCACCGTCGAGGAACGCCCGGTGGAAGGGGACATCGAGATCACCCGAAACGGCCGCCTGTGGGCGCGCCTGGCCGGCTGGCAGGACCGACGCTTCGAGAGCGACACGGCCCAGTGGCCGGTCATCCGCCACCCGGAGAGCAACACCCTGACCGAACCCTGGCCGCAGCTCCCCCAAACCGCGTTCATGCCCGTGGGCTACCGGGCCACGGCCACCCGCGACTACTTCGCCCGGCGCTATCTCGACGGCCCCAACCTGGCCGCCTACCGGGAGATGAACCCCAAGCGCCAGATCGAATGGCTCTCCGGCCGCATCGCCGCCATCGACGCCGCCCGCCGTTACCTGTGGCAGCAGGGCTTCGGGGACATCTACCCCATCGAGCTGCTGGTCGTTTCAGAGGAAAGCGGCCGCCCGCGCCTGGACCTCTCGCGCCTGCCCCACGCCGCCGGTGTCGAGCAGGCCCCGGACCTGCGCCTGTCCATCGCCCACAAGAACGGCTCCGCCGTGGCTCTGGTGGCCGAGGGGCGCGAGGTGGGCATCGACCTCGAACAAATCGTGGAGCGTGACTCATCCTTCGAGGGCATCGCCTTCCGGGACGAGGAGCTGGCCCTCTTACCATCCGGCCCCGAAGAGGCCGAGGCCCGAGCCGCCGAGCTCGCCCGCCTGTGGTGCGCCAAGGAGGCCGTGGCCAAGCTCCTGGGCACGGGGCTCGGGGGCAGCCCCAAGGATTTCACGATTGAACGCCTGGAAGAGGGCCGCGTCTTCGTGCGCGCGCCCGGGGCGGATAACCTGTTCACCGTGCAGACCAGCCGCTACGGCGACTGGGTCCTGGCCCACACCATCGCCGAACACGAAACCGACTGAAGGAAACACCCGTGAGCACCGAATCAACCCTGGAGCGCGTGAGCGCCATGATCCGCGAGGTGATCGGCGAGGACTGGGATCTCGACGAGGAGATCACCCTGGAGACCTCCTTCAGCGACGACCTGGAGCTGGAGTCCATCGAGTTCGTCTCCCTGGCCGAACGCATCCAGGCCGAATACGGAGGCTCCGTGGATTTCGTCGCCTGGCTCTCCGGCAAGGAGCTGGACGAGATCATCTCCCTCAAGGTCGGTGCCCTGGTGGCCTTCATCGAGAAGCAGACAGGCGCCTGACGGCTCTACCATGGCCACCGCCATCGCCAACGGGCACTCCTTCCATGTGCAGGAGCTCTCGCCCCGCACGGGTGAAGACCCCGCCACCTCCCGGGCGAGCGCCGGGCCCGCGGAAACCTCCGCCACAGATCCGGCCCGGGACGGCGGGCCGCCGACCGTGCTGGTCCACGGCCTGCTGCTCGACAACCTGGCTTCCTGGTACTTCGGCGTGGCACCGTTGCTGGCCGAGGAGCTCGGCCGCCGCCAGTGCATGTACGACCTGCGCGGCCACGGCAAGAGCGAACACGCCACCGACGGCTTCGACGTGGCCACCCAGTCCGCTGACCTCGCCGCCCTGCTGGACATCTGGTCCCCCGACCAGGCCGTCGACCTGGTCGGCCACAGCTACGGCGGCTTGATCGCCCTGCGCTTGGCCCTCCAGAACCCCGCCCGCATCCGGCGCCTGGCCCTGGTTGACGTGCCCCTGCCCCCCTCGCGCCTCGATCGCGTGCGCGATGTTCTCAGCGGTGGCACCCAGGCCATCCTCGACGCCATCCCCGAGAACCTGCGCGCCAACCTGACCGGCGGCACGCGCCGCGCCGCCCGCACCATGCGCTCCCTGACGCGCCTCCTCTCCAACTCCACACTCGTCGCCGACCTGCAGGCCGAGGGCGACCTGCCCGACCGGGAACTCGCCAGCCTGACCATGCCCCTGGCGCTCGTCTACGGCTCGAACTCCTCCTGCCTGCCCACCGGCAAGCGCCTGGCCGCCCTGCTCCCAAGCGCCCGCCTCACGGTTCTCGAAGGCGGCCACTACCTGCCCGTCGAGAAGCCCGCCGACCTGGCCGCCGCCCTGGGGGATTTCCTCCGTGGCTAAGGCGACCGCCAACGGCATCAGCCTGCACATCCAGCATCTGCACTCCGGCAGCCCCGCAGCCGATCGAGGTTCGTCCACCGTACCCGACCCGTCACCGACGGACGCGCCCCCGCTCGTCGTTTTCCTCCACGGCCTGGTGATGGACAACCTGTCCAGCTGGTACTTCACCATCGCCAACGCCATAGCCGCCGAACACGAAGTGCTGCTCTACGACCTGCGCGGCCACGGCAAGAGCGAGCGCCCGTCCACCGGCTACGGCGTGGCGGACATGGTCGCGGACCTGGCCTGCCTGCTGGAGGCCACCGGTCACGGACAACGCCGCGTGGAGCTCATCGGCAACAGCTTCGGCGGCCTCCTGGCCGTGGCCTTCGCCCTGGCCCACCCAGAGCGCGTCAGCGGCCTGGCCCTGGTGGACGGCTCCGTCCACGACGAAGCCTGGGGCTCGGAGATGACCGACACCCTGGGCCTCGAAGGGGAAGAGGCGCGCATCAAGATCGCCGACTCCTTTCGCGGCTGGACCGGGCGCCACTCCGAGAAAAAGCGCAACCGCCTGGCCAAGACCGCCGCCGCCCTGGTCTACGACACGAGCATGGTGCGCGACCTGGCCACTTCACCCCCGCCGCGGGACGCCGAGCTGCGCCGCATCACCTGCCCGGTGCTGGCCCTCTACGGCGCGGACTCCGATGTACAGGCCCGTGGAACGCGCCAGGCCAAGCTCTTCCCCCACTGCGACCTGCGCATCCACGCCGGTTGCACGCATTCGATCCTCTGGGAACGCACGGGCGAGCTGCGCGGCGAGCTCATCGACTGGCTGGGCGCGGAGGAACGCCCCTAGGCGCGAAACCGGACCATGACCCGCTTCCTCTTCGTCGTGCCGCCCATGACCGGCCATGTGCATCCGACCCTCTCCGTGGCTCACGCCCTGCGCAGCCGCGGACACCAGACGGCCTGGGTCGGCTACGGCCAGGCTATCGGCCACCTGCTGCCCGCCACCACGCCCCCGACCCTCTACTCCCTCGACCGCGACCTGCCCGCCGCCTTCCTGACGGACATGGCCGCCCGCGCCCGCAGCGTGCGCGGCCTGGCGGGCCTGAAGTTCCTGTGGGAGGAGGTCCTCTTGCCGCTGGGCCGCGACATGCTCCCGGGCGTGGAGCAGGCCGCCCGCTCCTTCGCCGCCGATGTGCTCGTCGTCGACCAGCAGGCCTTCGCCGGCGCCTTCGCCGCCCGCCGCCTCTCCCTGCCCTGGGCGACCCTGGCCACCACCTCCGCCGACCGCCCGGCCTCCCTGGGCGATCTGCCCCAGGTCCTCGCCTGGACAGAACAGCGTCTGGCAGACCTGCAGCGAGAACTCGACCTGGAGCCCCAGGCCGAACCGGAGAACTCCCCCTCCCGCGTGATCGTCTTCTCCACGCCCGCCCTGGCCGGCGACACCTCAAGCCGCCCGGCCCATTGGAGCTTCGTCGGCCCGGCCACGGGCCAACGCAACGCCCGGACAACCCCAGTGAAAGACGAGGACGACTCGGACAGGTCCATGGCCATGCCAGCGGACGCCAGAGCGGATACAGCGCCGCACACCTCGGCGCACACGCCGCCGCACACCTCGACGCACTCACCGACGAGTTCAACGACTGACACTCCGAATGACTCAACGACGCCCACACCAACAGACGCCCCGATTGACACCCGGACGGACGCCCGGACGGACTCAACGGCGCAACCCACGACCGCCACCCCGGACCCGGAGCGCGCCTTCCCCTGGGACAGGCTCTCCAAGGGCAAGAGAATCCTGGCCAGCCTCGGCACCCTGAACGCCGAACGCGGCGACCGCTTCTTCGCGGCCCTGGCCGAGGGCCTGGGCGGCGACCC
>DASCNH010000189.1:0-4592 GCA_036011365.1 Planctomycetota bacterium
CCAGCGCCTGGGGCGCGCCCTGCTCCAGGCCGGCGACACGGAAGCGGCCATGGTCGAGTATCGGGTGGTGATTGCCATGGCCAAGAAGAGGCTGGAGGGTTACCTGGGGCTGGGTGAATGCCTGCTGCGCCTGGACGACTTTGAGGGCGCCCTGGAACAGCTGGAGAAGGCCCGGGACATCGACCCAGAATACGGGCCGACCCAGTATTCCCTGGGCATGGCCCTGCGCGCCCTGGGGCGGCGGGAGGAGGCGGAAGTGGCCCTGGCCAAGGGCCTGCAGTGGGAGTTCAGCAGCACTCGCTACTTGCCGGATGAGCTTTCCAGGGAGCTGTCCCATTACACGGTCAACTTCGTGGGGGTCATCGAAAGCGCGGTGGAGATGATCAATACCGGCCGAGCCCAGGAAGCCGTCACGGTTCTCAACGCCCTGCACCGTTCGCGCCCGGATGACACCACGGTGATGGTCAACCTGGCGGCGGCCCACATCAAGCTGGCCCAGCTGGAGAAGGCTCGCAGCATGCTGGACAAGGCCCTCAAGCTGAAGCCAACCGAGTTCGCCATCTGGCTCAATCTGGCCAGCTGCTACAACGACATGGGGCGCTTGCCCGAGGCAGAAACCCATGTGGACCGCGCCATCGAGCTGGCCCCCAAGGTGGGTCGGGCCCATTTCATCCGGGCCCTCATCCTGATCAAGAGTGCTCGCCTGGAGGAGGCCTACGACGCCCTCAAGACCTGCGTGCGCCTGGACACGCGCAAGGCCGACGCCTTCGACTTCCTGGCTGAGCTCTGTATCCGTTTGAGCCTCGCGGACGAGGCCCTCGGGCACTTCCGCACCTCCGTGCGCATCGAGCCCGACAACCTGGCCAGCCAGGTCTCCCTGGGCCACCTCTGCGTGCGGGCGGGCCTGAAACAGGAGGCCGAAGCCGCGCTGGCGGCAGCCCAACGCCTGAACCCGGACTACGCCTCGGGCGCGGATGTGGCGGATCAGAAGACCCAGGCCCTCGCGGCCCGCATCACCGCCATGCCTTGACCCGACCATAAGCGCACACCAATGAAGCCCGTCGTCCGCCTCCCGCTACTCTCACTCCTGTTACTCGTCGCCTGCGGCGACGACTCCGCCGAGGAAGCTGCCCCCGGGGCCGCCGCCTGGTTCAGGGAAGTAGCCGCCGAGCGCGGATTGGACTTCGTGCACCTGCGCGGCCTGCCCAAGCGTTTCTGGTTCCCGGAGATCGCCGCCGGCGGGGGCGGCTTTTTGGACTACAACGGCGACGGCCACCTGGACATCTACCTGGTGCAGTCCGCCGTGCTGGTGCCGGAGGAGGTCCCCGAGAAGTTCAAGGCGCTGCCCTTCCCCGGCAACCGCCTCTTTCGCGGACACGGCGACGGCTCGTTCACTGACGTGACCGAAGAGGCCGGCGTCGGAGACACGGGCTACGGCATGGGCTTCGCCGTGGGCGACATGGACGCTGACGGCGACCAGGACCTGTTCGTGTCGAATGTCGGCCGTAACACCCTATACCGCAACGACGGCGACGGCTCTTTCACGGATGTCAGCGCCGAGTCGGAGTTGGAGCATGAGGGTTGGACAACCTCCTGCGCCTTCCTGGACTACGACCGCGACGGCGACCTGGACATTTTTGCCGCCAACTACGTCAACTGGTCTTCCGGTGTGGAGATCTCCTGCCGCTCCCACTACGGGGATCGGGACTACTGCCACCCTAACAACTACAACTCGCCCACCTCCGACCTGCTCTACGAGAACGACGGCAGCGGCCACTTCACGGATGCCTCGCGCAAGGCGGGCCTGACCAAGAACTTCGGCAACGGCCTGGGCGTGGCCGTGGCGGACTTCGACAAGAACGGCTACCCGGATGTCTATGTGGCCAACGACCTCTTGGCCAATCAACTGTGGATGAACCAGGGCGACGGCACCTTCAAGGACGAGGCCCTGCTCTCCGGCTGCGCCGTCAACATGAACGGCACGGCGGAAGCCGGCATGGGCGTGGCCGCCGTGGACATCGAGAACGACGGCGACATGGACCTCTTCATGACGCACCTGCGCGACGAGACCAACACCTGCTATGTGAACCGGGGCGGCTTCTTCAGCGACAAGACCTCACTCACCGGCCTCGGGGGTCCCAGCATTCGCTTCACCGGCTGGGGCATGGGCTTCGCCGACTTCGACCAGGATGGCAACCGCGACGCCTACGTGGCCAACGGCCGCGTGGGAATCTGGATGCCCGAGTACGACACGGTTGATCGTTACGCGGAGCCCAATCTCTTGTTCCGCGGCAAGACCGGCGGTGGCTTCGAGGAGATCCTGCCCCGGGGCGGCGTGACGGAACCTCTAGTGCACAACACGCGCGCCACGGCCCACGGGGATATAGACGGAGATGGCGACATCGATATTCTGGTGGTGGACAACGACGGCCCCGTGCGCCTGCTGGAGAACATCGCCCCGGAGCAGGGGCACTTCCTCCAGTTGCGGATCCTGAATGAGCATGGCTTCGATGCCGTGGGAGCGCGCGTGGAGCTGCCCGCGGGCACCAGCGGGCCGGCCACCACCCAGTGGCGCGGCGTCCAGGTGGCCTACAGCTACTGCGCCAGCCACGACCCCCGCGTGCATTTCGGTCTGGGTGCCCACAGCGCGCCGGTCTCGGTGCGGGTGCATTGGATCGAGGGAGCCACGGAGGCCTTCGGCCCGCTGGAGCTGGACAGGCCCCACACCCTGCGCCAGCGCCAGGGCCGGCCAACGAAAGACTAGCTGCTGACTACCGGGAGGCCAGCAGCGTGGCACAATGGCCGCCATGTTCGCCGCCGCCCTGCTCCTCAGCCTGGTCCCCGTCCAATGCCCGGGGGATGACACCCGGGAGGACAACGACAGCTGCGCCACAGCTGCTCTCCTGGCTGCGGGCACGACCTCCAACCTGGCCGTACTCTCCGGGGATGATGACTACTTTCGCATCGCGGTGCCCGCCGCCTCGGAAGTGACGGTCACCTGCCGCTTCACCCACGCCGCCGGCGACATCGACCTGATCCTGAGCGACGCCACCTGTTCCACGACCCTCGATGCCTCCCAATCCATCACCGACGACGAAGAGGTCAGCACCACGCACTACGGGGCCGCCCCCACGGACTTGGTCGTGCGCGTCACCGGCTACGGCCTGGCCTTTGTCTGCAACGACTACGAGCTGGACATCTCTATCACACCCTCCACCAATCCCTGCGCGGGCCTGGCGGATGACGGATTGGAAGAGAACGATGTATGCGCCGCGGCCACCGACCTCGGCACGCCGGATGCCGGCTCCTGGCCCAACCTGCACCTCGTCAAGGGCGACGCGGACTGGTATCGCCTTACGGTCCCCGCCGGCTTCTCCCTCAACGCCGGGCTCAACTTCGTTCACGCCTACGGCGACCTGGACCTCAAGCTCTTCGACGCCTGCGGCGGCAGCCTGCTGGCGCTATCCGTAACGCAGAACAACAACGAGGAACTCAGCTGGTCGAACGGCACCGGCAGCACCGCCAGCGTCTACCTTGAGGCATTCGTCTTCTCCTTTTCCGCCAGCGACTGCAATGACTACGGCCTGACCGTTCTTGTCACCAACGACGCCATCGGCGTGAACTACTGTATCGCCGCGATCAACTCCACCGGCTTCCCCGCTCCCATGTCCGCCTCTGGCTCCAGCCGCATCAGCCAGAACGACCTGGTACTGGTCGCCGGTCCCGTGGCCCCGACCCAACTGGGCCTGTTCTACTATGGGCCTACGCAGATCCTGTTCCCCTTCGGCGACGGCTTCCGCTTCGTGGGCGCCGGCGCCCTGGGCACCTTCCGCCTCTACCCGCCCGTCGTGGCCGATGGCGCCGGAGAACTCTCCCGCCCCGTGGACAACAGCTCACCGCCCGCGGCCGCCGGCACCCTGAGCGCCGGCTCCACCTGGAACTTCCAAGCCTGGTACCGCGACCCGGACGCCGGTGGCGCGGGCTTCAGCCTCTCCGACGGCTTCAGCATCTACTTCCTGCCCTGAGTACCGTCCAGGCACCGCACCTGCTCGCGGCCCACCTGGATGTAGCCAATCACGCTGATCAACGATGACAGGGCTCCGCACAGGAACAGGGGCGTCAGCCAGCTGACCGGCGCGTCCATGGTAGTGGCCAGGATTGCCGCCAGGACGCAGCCCGTGGAGAGGCGCCCGTGGAAGCGGTGGGAGGGGTCGATGCCGCCCCTGAGTTGGCGCACCCGCAGGCTGCCGTAGAGAATCACGAGATCCCGCCCGAAGACAGAGGCCGCGAACCACAGGGGCATGCGCGGAAAGACGTCGCCGTGGTCCAGGGCCAGATAGGCCACCAGGCTCAGCTGCACGAGCTTGTCTACGATCGCGTCGAGGATCGCGCCGGCCTTGCTGGTCAGGTCAAAGCGCCGGGCCACGAACCCGTCCAACAGATCAGACAGCCAGATCAGGACCAGGACAGCGACGCAGAACAGGCGCCCCTGGAACTCACCCCGTGCGTCGCCGGCGGCGTGGGCCAGGCCAGTCTCCCGGGCCATGACAAGGTAGACCGGCAGGAAGGCCAGACGCGAGATCGAGATCAGA
>DASCNH010000190.1:0-36448 GCA_036011365.1 Planctomycetota bacterium
GGCTGCCAACCGGCTGCCTATCGGCGATCACGCGCCCGGATGATCTCCTCCATCACGAGGGTTGCCCGCTCCGCCAACTCTGCGGACTGGGGGTGGCCGAGCTCAGCAGCCCGCAGGAAGGCCTGGCGGGCCTGGCCCCAGGCGCCGGCGGCACCGCCGGGCCAGGGGATCTCGCCCTCCGGGAGCGAACCCAGCCAGGCGAGCAGGAGGCCGCGGTCCAGGACCAGCTCGGCCGGGTTGGCGGCGTGGGCCTCGCCGCGCTTGAGGACCGCAAGCCCCAGGCGGAACCAGTGGGCGCGCTGGGCCTGGTCCGGGCAGCGGTCGGCGGCGGAACGGTCCAGGGCCAGATGTCGTGCCAGGTAGTACCAGCCGTCCGTGGCGGAGGGGTCGAGGGCCAGGGCGCGCTCGGCCCGGGACCAGGCCAGGTCTTCGCGGCCGGCCTCCAGGGCCAGATCGGCGCGCACCCACTGGGCCGAGGCGGCCAGGCCGGCCAGGGGGCCGAGCACGCGTCGCAGGGCTGGCAGGTCGGCCCGGGTGGCCGAGCCCGGCAGGCCCGGGGAAAGGAACCAGAGGATGGCGAGGAGAAACCCGGCCAGGGCGCGTCGGGGGCTCACGGCCTCCTCCCCAGGACGAGCACCAGGCCCGGGATGGTCCAGAGGACGGCCCCGACCAGGGCCAGGGGGCCGGGGGGGGCCGGGGAGCGGCCGCTGCCCAAGGTGAGCATGGCTTCCCGGAGGCCGCTGCCGGGCCAGGAGATGGCGGTCGGGGATCCGGGGGGCGGGGAGGCGAGGGCCGCCGCCAGGCCGAGGCAGAGCAGGAGCAGGGTGGCGCTGGCGGGGCTGATCCGGGAGCCGAGGCCCTGGGCCAGGGCCAGGGCCGGGGCCAGGGCCAGGAGCCAGAGCAGGATGAGGGTACGGGGGCCGTCACTATCGGTGGCCACGGGCCGCCAGTGGGAGAGGCCCTCGGTGGCCCCGAGCGCCGCCGGGCCACCGATCACCAAGGTGGCCGGTCCCGCATTGAACACGGTGAGTTCCAGCGGACCTGCTCCCGCTGGCGAGGTCCAAATCAGAGTGTCTGTTTCAGTGAGGAGGCGCTCGCTCCCCGAGAGCTGTTCTCCGTCGCCTGTGGGCGTGACCGCGGTGGGCCGCTCGAGTGTGTTCGCCCGGTGTGCTTCGAGGGTCAGTCGGGCCCGGTTCACATCACTATCACCGCTGGCTGCCAGGGCGGCGCGCAGGTGATGTTGGTCTCCGGCGGCGCTCTCCGGCACGGTCCATGAAAGCTGGCCCCCGGCCGGGAGTAGCTGGCGCGGGGCCGCCACCGAGGCCGGACGCTCCAGGAGCGACACCGGGGCTTCGACGCCGGTCTTCGCCGCACAGGCCTCGCCCGCCCAGCAGATGCCGGCCAGCAGCAGCGCCGCGCCCAGGAGTTGGCCCGTCCATGTCGCCAGGGCGGTGGCGCCGGGGCCCGTGGCCCGTGACCGGAGCCAGGGAGCGTCGCGGTGGGCCTGGGCTGCTCCGGAGCCGGCGGCGCGGCCGATGGATGCCGGCACAACAATCATGAGTGCGACGGTCCACAGGAAAAGGCGCGCCTGGCCCCGCAGGATGGCCGGGTCGGGCTCCAGGCCGGTGAGTGAGTCGCCGCCGGCGGCGTAGATGAGCAGCAGGCAGAGCAGGAAAAGCGTACCCAGGAGCGTCGGCGCCAGGGCCCGGCGCATTTCCAGGTAGGCCAGGGGCAGGAGGCGTGGGCGCTGCACGGGTCAGTCGGCCCCCACATCCGCGCGGCCGCCGTGAAAGAGCTCCACCAGGGGCCGACCCGCGGGGTCGTCGGCGAGTAGCTGGCACCCGTGCTCCCCGAGCCACCGGCGCAGGCCTGCGAGGCTGTCGTCGGAAAGGCCGGAGACTTCCAGCCGTCGGCGCTCACCACTGCCCATGACCTCCGCCGTTGGTCCTGTCGCGAGCAGTCGGCCGTCGACCAGTACCGCGACCCGGTCACAGTGCTCGACGATGTCACTGAGAATGTGGCTGGCCAGAACCACCGTCGCTCCCCGTTCCCGCGAGCGGTCCAGGAGCGTCTTCAAGACCGCGAAGCCCTCCGCGTCTAGCCCCGCCGTGGCTTCATCCAGGAGGATGAGCTCCGGCTCCCCGAGCCAGGCCTGGGCCAGACCGAAGCGGCGCCCCATGCCCCGGGAGTAGCGCCCGAGTGGCAACCCCGCGGCGCGTGCCAGACCGACCTCTTCCAGGAGGCGCGCTCCCTCCGCACGCACGCGGCGACGGCCGAGGCCATCGAGTGCTCCGAGCAGGTCCAGGGCGGCCCGCGCGGTGAGCTCCCCCGGGAACGGATTGTCCTCCGGCAGGTAGCCGGTGCGGCGGCGGATGGCGGCCTGGCCGGGCGAGCCGCCGAGGGCCATGATGCGCCCGGAACTAGGCCGATCGACACCCGCCGCCAGGCGCAGGAGCGTGGACTTGCCGGACCCGTTGGGCCCCACCAGGCCGAGGGTCGCTCCCGCCGGAACTCGCAGGTTCACCGAATCAAGAGCCGTGCGCCGCCGCAGGCCGAGGTGAGTCGGGTGGTGACGGCAGAGCTCTGCCGTATCGAGGGCGGGCGTGAGGTCGGGCGTGGATGCCATGGTGGACATGATACGCCGGGGAGTGGGGCGATCTCACGCGCCAACGCGCGCCCATCCCAAACCCCCACCCACCCAAGGGGGGATGTCCGTGGACCTCCCGGCGAGCCCAGGGGTCGCCGGGAATCCGGCGTTTATATTGCGCGATCGAAAGCGCGCCCGCGCAGGGCGTCCGCCCGCTTCCTACGTCAGCCCGAGCTTGTGGGCCAGCACCAGGTCGACGCGACCGCGCTTGAGGAGCTCGACACCGGAATAACGCATCAGCTCCCGAATCTGCTCGCGGTAGCCGGCGCGATAGCAATGGGTCTCGCACTCCTTGCACAGGGGCTTCTCCTCGTGTGGGCACATCTGGCGCCGAATCGAGCCGTAGGACAGGAGCTCAGCGCACTCATCACACAGGGTCTTGGGCTGCATCCCGGAACCGATGGCCGACAGCATGCCAGCCGTGCGGCCGATGCGCGTGCGCTCGGTGTGCTGACCCTCGCACCAAAGCTCGACCATCAGGGCGAGGGTGCGTAGGTCATTGGCCAGGTCCGGGTTCATGCTGTCTGCGCTGTCTTCCTTTGTTTGCCCGAGGAGTTGTGCGAGCACCCTATGGTTCCTACCTGGGAGTAGGATAGCGCCTGGCGTTCAGGGGGGTGTTGATAGCGGTCAATTCTATTGTCTGTTCACCGGGGGGGGATCTATGGCTAGCATGGTGCCCATGGAGACATGGCCGCGCTTTTTCGTCCTCTCGGGTCCGGAGGTGGGGCGGGACTTCACCTGCCCGGAGGGAGGCACCCTTGGACGTGCGCGCACCTGCGCGGTCAGCCTCAAGGGCAATGCCCTGAGTCGCACCCATGCCCGCCTGGAACGGGATGGTGATGGTTGGGTGTTGGTGGACGCCGGTTCACGGAACGGACTTCAGCATGCGAATGTCCGTATTGAACGCCTGGTGCTCGAAAACGGCACGGAGGTAACCCTCGGTGATGTCAGCCTGCGCGTGCGTCTGGAGCACCGGGAAGAAGGCCTTGGCGTCAATCAGCCGGGTGCTGGAACCAGCGTCCCCGGCCCCACGCCGCCCCCGGCCGCTGCCGCTCCGCCGCCGGGCGCAGCGCGGGCTGTCCCGGCACCCGCGAACACGCCGCAGCAGAGACCGGCGACTGCCACGCCCGCTCCGGCAGACGCGGACGAGATCGTCCTCGAAGGTAATTGGGAGGCCGCCGCCGATTCGCCCTTGTCAGGGCCGGGGCCGGGCGCGCACCCGGCGCCCCCGGCGCCATCAGTGCCCCGGGAGCCCACAACGCCAACGGCCGCACCCTTGGCGTCGGCGGCCCCGCCGACCCCGGCGGCCCGCGCGGCCAGTGCCCCGCCCTCCCCGGCAGCTGTTGCCCGGGCCCGCGCTGGCCTGCGTCCGGCGGCACCCGACACCGGCGGCCGCCAGATCCTGCAATACAGCCAGGTGACCGAGAGGCGCGGATTCCTGGGATCCGACCTCGCCCAGCACCCGGCCTGGGTGCGCCTGGTGGTGGGGCTGGGCGTGGTCGCCGGAGCCACCGGTGTCTGTTACCTGGTCTTTGCGGCGGTCAAGGCCCTGCGCGGAGCCCCCTGAGGGCGGCGAACCAGGCATCGGCCGCCGCATCCCAGGTGCGCGCGCACGCCCGCCGGCGGCCCGCCTCCAGCTCTTCTGCATCCGTGTCCAGTGCCCGCCGAATGGCTTCAGCGCAGGCCCTTCCATCATCTACGGGGAAGGCCGGGGCCAGGGGGCCAGCCACCTCCACCAGGGCCGGCGTGGATGCTATGGCCACGGGCACGCCGGCGGCCTGGGCCTCGGCCACGGGGATGCCGAAGCCCTCCAGCCGGGAGGGCAGGACCAGGCAACCGGCGGCGGCGTAGAGGCCGGGCAACTCGTCTTCCCCGAAGGGGCCGCGGAAGACGACCCGCTCTGTCACGCCCAGCTCCCCGGCCCGTCGCCGGAGGCACTCCGCTTCATCGCCCTTGGCAGCACCGGCCAGGACCAGGGGTGGCAGTCCGCCGTCGGCGGCCAGGGCTTCGAGCAGCAGGCCGAGGTTCTTGCGCGGTTCCAGGTGACCGATGTGCAGCAGGTAGCCATGGCCACTGTCGGCGGATGCCGTGCGCGGGCGGCGTTCGGCCACGCTCAGGTGATCGGTGCCATTTGGCAGGAGCGCCATGCGTTCCGCTGGCACACCAAACAATTCGCGCACGCGCCCGGCCACGGTTTCGCTAACCGTGAAAACCAAAGCCGCCTCGCCCAGGGCGCGGCGCAGGATCGGCAGGGCAGTGCGCCGCCGGTGAGCGGGCGTGTGCTCTCCTTCGAGGGCACGCAGATCGTGGATGGTGTGCGTGCGCGGCACCGGTAGGGAACGCGGCACGGGCAGATGCGCCAGGTGCACCGCATCGAATGGCTGACCACGTTCAGCGGCGCGGGCCAGGGCGCGCCGCAGGGCCGGGCCCTCGCCGGCGGCGCGCAGGGGAGCGGGGGCAGCGGGAACGCGTGAGCGCAGCCGCTCCACGCAGTCGGGCAGGGGGAAGGGAATCGGCGCCCGTCCCTCCAGGACGGACAGCCCGCCGCCGGCTGCGGCCAGCCTTTTGGCCAGACGCGGCAGCAACTGCGCGTTGTGGCGCCGCACTCCGCCGGCGGGTTGGCCCAGGACCAGCCCGGAAACGAGGAGACGCGGGGCGCGTCCGGACTGTTCGGTGCAGCTCAGCTCAGGTTCATCCATATGTCTTCAACCGTAGCCGCCGCCCTGTCCCAGGAGAAGTGCGCCGCCCGCTCAATGAGGCCCGCGCCCAGGGATCCCCTGCTGCCCAGGGCGAGTTCGATGGCGTCCGCCAGCGATGCCGCGCGGTCGGCATCGACTGCGATGGCCGCCGGGCCGAGGACTTCGGCCGGAGCGCTTCCCACACCGACGATGACCGCTGTACCGCAGGCCGCCGCCTCCAGGGCGGGCAGGCCGAAGCCCTCGGAGGTGGAGAGGACCAGGACGGCATCGGCCAGGCGCATCAGTGCCGCCAGGTCCACGTCGGGCAGCGGGCCGAGGGTGCTGATCAGGCCGCCGATGCCCAGCTGCGAGGCGCGCCCCAGGTCCCGGCGCAGGTCGGCTGTATCCGGGCCCGTGATGACCAGCTGCACACGCCCTCCGCCGCGCGCCGTGAGCTCAGCCAGGCCGGCCAGAATCGCCGCCAGGTTTTTCTTGGCGCGCACGGCGCCCGGCGCCAATAGGAAGGGGGTGTCAGGCAAGCGATAGCGTTCCAGGATTGGCTCGTCATAGGTGCCGTCCTGGGGCTTGTCCGTGAAGACACTGGCCGCCGCCCAGGGGCACACATGCACACGCCCACCGTCGCTCGCCCGGGGCCGTCCCAGGTCACGGGCGACGAGCTCCGTGGGTACGCAGACCGCAGCGGCCCGGCGCCCGGCCAGGCCGGCCCAGAAGCGATGACGCAGGCCGGCGTTCTCCGCCACCCCGTGCTTCCAGGGCAGCTCGTGCACGGTTTGCAGGCGCAGTCCCGGCCCGGCGAGGGCGAAGGCGGAGACCGGCGAGTGGATGCCAGCGAGCTCCAGGCGCGCGGCCAGGCGCGGCAGCTCCCACTGGCGCCAACGCAGGAGGTCAGCCGTTGGCTCCGGTGCCAGGCGTATGACATCCAGGTTGCCGCGCCGTTCAAGGGCTCCCACCATTTCCTCGGTCACGCGCCGCACGCCGGGCGGGTGCGGGTGCGTCAGCGGCGAGACATCGAAGCCGATCCTCATGGTCGTGCCCATTGCGGTCCAGTATCCTGTGTTCGCCATGACCAAGCGACCCCGCGTCCTCTTCCTGTGTACCGGCAACTCCTGCCGTAGCCAGATGGCCGAGGGTTGGCTGCGGCAACTGGCCGGCGAACGCTTCGATGCCCTTTCTGCGGGTACGCACCCGGAGGGCGTGAATCCCCAGGCCGTGGCGGCCATGGAGCGGGCCGGTGTCGACATCTCCGCCCAGGGCTCCAAGTCACTGGCAGCTGTTCTGGAGCAGGGCGGGCCCCCTGAGCTCGTCATCAGCGTCTGCGCCGCCGCCGAGGCGGCTTGCCCGAGCCTGCCGGGGCGCACCGTGCGCCAGCATTGGCCCTTTCCGGATCCGGCCGGAGCTCAGGGTTCGGCAGCGGAGCGGGCGCTCGTTTTTGACGGTGTCTGTGGGGACTTGCGGGCGGCGGTGGAGGCCTGGCTGGCGGCGGGAGCGCCATTTCAGCCCGCTTGAGGCGGGCCCGGCCGATTGTTGGGCGGTCAGCCCGCCGATGACCCGATAAGACAACCTCTGCGGATTCCTCCCCCGGGCGCGGCGGTTTTACGCCCAACGCCTGGCCGTACCGGTCCCCAACTGCCAAATACCATGCGCACGATTGCCGCCTTGATCCTCCTCCTCACGCCCGCTTGTTTCATGGCCCACGGCACCGTCAACGAGCCCCTGGACGGCGAAGCCCTGGCTTCCCTGACGCCGGGTGCGAGCACCGCCGGGGATGTGGTGCGCGTGCTCGGCGCTCCGACGGAGGTCGTGCAGCTCGGGCGCCGCAGCGCCTGGCGTTACGAGCACGCGGACACCAAGGAAGCGGGCTTGTTTTTGGTGGTGGTCTTCTTGCACGGCACGGATACGCGCTCCGATCGCAGCTGGCTCTTCTTCGATGAAGAGGAGGTCTTGACGCACATGGGCGTGACCCTGGGTGCGCAGGGTTCCGAGTACTCCCTGCCGGGCTTGGAGTAGGGCGTAGGCGTGCAGCTCATTCCCACTCGCGTGGGCCTGGTTCTGTTGCTCGGCTGGCTCCCGCTGTTGCCCTCCTGCCTCGCGGTAACCCTGGAGCGCGAACGCTTTGGGCGACAGCCATCCCTGCCGGAACTCGACGCCCTGTTGGCTGGCAGCGGCTTGGCCCAGGTAGGTGAAGCCGGCGGGCAGGCACCCTTCACGGACCTCACCGGAGTCCTGGAGGAGCTCGGCGCGCCCCTGCATGTGGCTCCCATCGGGCGCAGCGCCACGGCCCTGATCTACGGCTGGCGCGCCGCGACGCACCTGCGCGCCTCCCTCAGCCTGCCGCTGGCCGAGAGCCTCTCCGGTTCCCTGGACTTCTCCCGGCGGCGGGCGAACCTGGACGGGCTGATGCTGGTTTTTGACAGTTCGGGTGTGCTGCACGGTTCGCGCGCCTGCCGCCTGCAAGGCATCCGCGACCGCCTGGCGGGCGAGCGGCCCGGCTACGATGACGCCTGGTGGCAGGCTTCAGAGGGAATGCCTGAGGGTCGGCCCTAGCTCGGCGTTTGCGAGGGCGGCCCGATAGGCCTGGAGTGTGCGCCGGGCGCATTCCTGCCATGTGTACCGGCGGGCGCGGTCCCGGCCGCGCTCCGCGAGGGCCTGCTGCTGTTCCCCGTCGCGCAAGAGGGAACGCAGGACATCGGTGATGCTCTCCACGTCCGTCGGTTCCACATAGGCCGCCGCGTCGCCGCAGACCTCCGGCATGGAAGTGACGCAGGAGGTCACGACGGGAGTGCCGCAGGCCATGGCTTCCAGGGGCGGCAGGCCGAAGCCCTCGTTCAGGCTGGCGAAGAGGAACAGGTCCGCTTCCGTGTAGAGGCGCGCCAGCTGGGCCTCGGGAACGGCGCGCAACCAGCGCACGCGCTCCCGGGCCGGGGAGGCCTCCAGAGCCGCGGCAAAGGAGTCGCTGCGCCAACCGGCGGGGCCGGCCACCAGCCAGTGGTGCGGGAAGCCGTCGCGCACCAGGTTTTCGAAGGCGGCCAGCATGCGCAGGTGGTTCTTGCGCGGGTCGACGCGCGTCACGGTCAGGATGGTGGGGGCCGGACCGTGCGTACCCGTTGCGCGCAGGCGTCCTCGCGCTGCTGGCTCGTTCCCGTCCAGGTGGCGCAGGATGTGGTCGCAGCCGAGGGGTGTCACATGTACGCGGCCCGGGTGCACGCCGAGGGCCATGACCGCCTCGACGCCGGAGTACTCCGAAGGCGTGATGATGACGGCGGCGTCCTCCACGGCGGCGCGGGCCTGATTGGTCATGCGCTGCGCGGCGGCGGGCTCCATGTAGCCGGGACGTTGGTCCGCGGCTCGCGGGTGACCGCCGCGCTCCTCACCCGCGTCAGCCGCATCGAGCGTGTAGATGCAGTCGTGGATCGTCACCACGGACTTGGCTCGCCGCAGGGGCATGCTGTGCGGACCCGGGTGGTGGAAGACATCGGGGCCGCCGACGAGGTCGTCCACGCCGCGCCCGGTGCGCTCCAGGAACCAGGCCAGGGCCTTGGAAGGCAGGCGCAGGCGGGCCAGCTCCGCCTTGGCGTTGGTCAGGCCGAGTTCGGCGCGGCTGAAGCGGGCGCGCGCCAGGGTGTAACCGAAGAGGGCCAGTTCCTGCTCGTCGGCGACGGCGACCAGGGCGCGCACCAGCTCCCGCGTGTAGCGGCCGATGCCTTCCCGGTTGACGAGGGCGTTGCGGTAGTCGAGGCCTATGCGCATGGCTGAAGCCGGCGGGCAGCCTACCAGAGAAGCAAGTGGGCCAGGGCGAAGAGCAGCGGGCCCGCGAGCCAGCGCAGCGGGTGCGTGCCCGGGCCGAGGGGGCTGGCTCCGAGGGAGCGCAGGGCCAGGGTGGAACCCACCACCACGATGAGTTCCGTGGCGCAGGTGGCGGCGGCGGCGCCCTCGATGCCGTACTCGGGTACCAAGAGAGCGTTGCCAAGGAGATTCGCGGCCAGGGCCGTGGCGGCGATCACCAGCACGGCGGTGGTGCGTCCCGTGGCCACCACGGCGGTCAAGAGGGCCGCTCCCGCGTAGACCAAGGCCGAGGCGGGCAGGAGCCAGGCCAGGGCTCCGGCGGCCGCCGGGAAGTCCGGGCCGAAGAGGGCCAGGACCTCCGCCCGGAAGCCCATGGCGATGCCCGTGGCCAGGCCGGCGAGGGCGAAAAGGGGTTGGGCCAGGCGTGCGGTGGCGCGGCCCAGGCGGCCAGCCTCGTGCTCGCGGGTCAGCCAGGGCAGGGCCGCCAGGGTGGCGAAGACGGCCACCATGATGGCCCAGGACATGAGGCGCACGGCGATGTTGTAGTGGCCCACGGCGGCTTCGCCCACCAGAGCGCGCACGAAGATGTTGTCGATGTAGAAGTAGGTCTGCTGGCAGAGGGAGGCGATGCCCAGGGGCAGGGCGGCGCGCACCAGGGGGCGCCAGGGTTCCGGGGTGCTGGGCCTCGGCAGGCGCGCGAGGAGTGGGCGGCTGATGGCGTGCAGGCCCAGGTTGCCGAGGGTGCTGCCCAGGGCCACGGCCAGCAGGAAGAGGGCCGGTTCCTCCACGCCGCGCCAGTAGCACAGGAGCACGAAGGCCAGGCTGGCGCCGTTGGCGGCGGCGCGCACGGCCACCGGCCGGGCCCAGGCGATCTTGTTCTTGAAGACCGTCAGGGAGAGCTCGAGTACATGGCTGAGGGGGTAGAGGCTGGCCAGCAGGATCCAGCCGGCGCCCGGTTCCCGCGCCAGCCAGGCGCCGCCGCCCACGAACAGGACGCCCAGGGTGCCGGTGGCCAGGCGCAGGCGGCGCGTGACGCGCAGCACGGCGGGGATGCGCTGCGGGGCGCTGGCCGTCTGTTGTACGGCGACCTGGCCGGTGCCCATGTCCACCAAGCTGTCGAGCACCATGAAGAGGGCCAGGTAGAAGGTGAAGCGGCCGAAGCTCGCGCCGTCCAGGTGACGGGCGAGCAGGAAGAGCATCACCAGGGTGCAGGCGGAACCCCACAGGCGTCCGAGGACGAGCCAGGCCGTGCTGCCCCAGACGCGGCGCGGGACAGGCCGTTCCAGTGTGCCTCCGGTGGCGGGCCTCTTGTGCGGAGCTTCAGTCATGGCCGCGCGGGGGCACTTGGGTCGCGGCGCGGCTCGTGGGCGGCTTGCCTCAGGTCCTGCACGCCTCTCCCAGGCCGGCGCAGACGGTGGCGGTGAACTCACGCGTTCCCAGGCTGCCGCCGATGTCCGCCGTTGAGTCGCCGGCCTCGATGGCGGCCAGGGTCGCACGGCGCAGGGCCTGGCTGGTGCTTGCCTCTCCCAGGTGACGCAACATGTTGGCCATGGCCAAGAGGGCGGCGGTGGGGTTGGCCAGGTTCTGGCCGGCGATGTCCGGGGCGGTGCCTCCGGAGGGGTCGAACATGGCGAGCTTGACCTGGCCGTTGTCCTCGAAGGCGTAGGAGGCGCTGTCGCCCAGGCCCACGGAGCCGATCAGGCCACAGGCGCAGTCGGAGAGAAAGTCGCCGTACTCGTTGGGGCACACGATCACGCCGTAGCGTTCCGGGTGCATGATGATCCCGGCCAGCAAGGCATCGAAGAGCTCGCTGCGGTAGTCCATGGAGGGGTAGTCCCGGGCCACCTCTCCAACCGCTTCCTCGAAGAGGCCGTCGGTGGCCTGCTGGATGGTGTACTTGCTGGTGGAGACGACGCCCGTGCCGCGCACCATGGCCAGCTTGAAGGCGAAGTAGGCGGCGTGGCGCGAGGGGCCGCGCTCGATGACGCGCAGGCTGACCGCCGTGTCCGGCCCGATGCGCCGTCCCACGTCTTCGTAGGTGCCGCCGGTGGCGATGCGGATCACATCGATGTCCAGCTTCTGGGTGAAGTTGGTGTCGATGCCCGGAATGGTGCACACGGGGCGGTGGATCACATGAAACTGGCAGCGCTCGCGCAGGACCTTGTTGGGGCTCTCGACGGTGGTGGCCGTGGGGTACTTGAGGGAGACCTTGTGCTCGCGCATCAGGGCTTCGGCCTCATTGAAGAGCACCTCGCCCCGGAGCCGGCGATTCTCGTCCGAGAGGTCCACGGGTACGAAGTTCAGGCGGCAGGGCAGTTTGCTGGCCACCGTGTGCACGGCCTCCGACAGTTCGGCGGAGATGCCGTCTCCCAGCAATTCGACAACTGTGTAAGAGTTCATCTGGCTACTGGGCTCGTACCATGTAGGAGTCCATCTGGCTACTCGGCTCGTATCATCAGCTCGGTCACCAGGCGCGAGAAGCGGGCCGGGTCCGGCGGCGGGGAGCCCTCGGCCAACAGGGCTTGTCCCAGGAGGAGATCAGCGTAGTCGCCAAAGCGCTGGTTATCGCCCCCGTGCAGCTCGCCCATGCGTTCCACCAGGGGGTGGGCCACGTTGATTTCGAGGATGCGCGGCATGTCAGGCAGCTCCTGGCCGCTGGCGCGCATCATGCGCTGCATGGACGGGGAGAGGGCCCCCTCGGCGGTCACCAGCACCGCTGGGCTGTCCGTCAGACGCGCGGAGAAGCGCACCTCCTTGATGGATTCGCCGTAATGCGTTCCGAGTCCCGCGAGCAGGGGCGCGCCCTCCTCCTTCATGGAGCTGAGTGCTTCGCCGTCTTCCTCGGCGTCCAGTCCCTCGCCCCCGGCGGCATTCTTGAGCGGCTTGCCGTCGAACTTCCGCAGGCGGTCGAGCATCCATTCGTCGACCGGGTCGAGCATCAAGAGCACTTCCCAGTTCTTCTTCTTGAATGCCTCCAGGTGCGGTGAGGATTCCAAGACGCTGCGTTCATTGCCGGCCAGGTACCAGATGTCCTCCTGGGCCTCGCCCATGCGCTCCACATAATCGGAGAGGGTCGTCGCCTGCTCGCCGGCCGTGTTCTGGAACAGGCACAGTTTGGAGATGCGATTGCCCTCGTCATCACCCGTGTAGATGCCTTCCTTGAGAACCGTGCCGTAGGCCTGCCAGGTTTCCGCGTATTCGTCGGCCTTCTCCGTGCGGCGAGTTTCGAGCACTTCGAGGACTTTCTTGACCAGGCGCGTCTGGATCTTCTTGAGCTGCGGGTTGTCCTGCAGCGTCTCACGGGAAACATTCAAGGGCAGATCTGCGGAATCAACCACGCCGCGCACGAAGCGCAACCAGGGCGGCAGGAGCTCCTCGCAGTCGTTCATGACCATCACCTTGCGCACATACAGGGAGAGACGCGACTTGGGCTGCGTCGAGTCGAACATGTCGAAGGGCCGCTCCTTGGGGATGAAGAGCAGGGCTGTGTACTCCAGCGTGCCCTCGGCTCGGAAGTGGATGACCTCCGCCGGCTCATTCCAATCGTGGGTCAGGTGCTTGTAGAACTCCGTGTACTCCTCGGCGCTGATCTCGTCGCGGGACCGGTTCCACAGGGGCTTCATGGAGTTCAGCGTCTCCGTTGTGGTGACCTCCTTGGTCTCGCCGTCTTCGACGGGCTGACCCTCATCGTCCAGCTCCGGTTCGCTGCGCGTGACATCCATCTTGACCGGGTACCCGATGAAGTCCGAGTAGCGCCGGACGATCTCGCGCACCTTCCATTCGGTCAGGAAGGACTTCTCGTCGCCTTCCTCTTTCATGTGCAGTGTGATACGTGTGCCGCGCGCCGCTTCCGCCGCCTCTTCCACCGTGTACTCGCCGCCGCCGGATGAGCGCCAGGTCCAAGCCTGCTGCTCGCCGGCCTTGCGCGTGGTGACGACCACTTCGTCGGCCACCATGAAGCTCGAGTAGAAGCCCACGCCGAACTGGCCGATGAGCTCCGGGCGGGTCTTTGCGTCGGCCTCGCGCAGCTCCTCCAGGAAACGCCGCGTGCCGGAGCTGGCCAGCGTGCCCAGGTTCGCCAGCAGGTCAGCGCGGTTCATGCCGATGCCGTTGTCGACGACGGTCAGGGTGCCCGCCTCCTCGTCCCGTTCAATCGAAACGCACAGGTCCTCGCCTTCCGGCAGCAGCTCGCCATCGGTCAGGGCCGCGAAGCGCAGCTTGTCCAGGGCGTCGCTGGAGTTTGAGATCAGCTCGCGCAGGAAGATCTCGCGGTTGGTGTAGAGGGAGTGGATGACGAGGTCGAGCAGGCTCTGGACCTCGGCTTCGAAGGTCAGGGTGTCCGGTGTCTGGGCGGCGGTATCGGTCATGGTGGTCACTGTCTTGGGCGTTGCCGGGGGTCTCGGGCGCGGATTCGCGCCCACTTTTGGGCCAACCATTCTCCCGATGGAGCGGTGGGGCGCAAGGGGGCGCGAGCGGTCTATGATACGTTCCGGCCGGAAGCCCCAGCTAGGGGCGCCGGATTCGCCGCCAGCCCAACAATCGAGCCCCATGAGCCCCGCCCTGCGCACCTTCGCCTCCGTCATCTCCGGCTACTTCCTGATGGGCGGCATCGTGATAGTCGTCGACCTGGGGGTGGGCCTGGCCTTCGCCGATGCATTCGAGATGGCCGCCGCCGCCCCGGGGCAGGCGGCCGAAGTGCCCCAGTTCTCCGGCGGGGCCACCGTGTTGCTGGCCATGCTGGCCGGATCCGTGCTGGCCGCCATCGCCGGCGGCGCGCTCTCCGGCAAGGTGGGTGGCGGCGCCAAGGGCCCGCGCATCCTGGCCGCCCTGGTGCTGGTTCTGGGTCTCATGAGCAATGTGACCGGGGCCCTGGCCTACCCGGAAACCGTGCCCGCCTGGTACATCTGGTGCCTGCCGTTCTGCGGCATGTGCGGGGTCATGGTGGGTGCCCGCCTGGTCGAGACCGGGCCGTCTTCATCCGGCGCGGAAGAGGGAGGTTGAAGGAACCCGGGGCCGTGCTGTGCTTTGGCGCACGGGTTGAATCCTTTTCGCACAGGCGGTGTCCGGGCCTGTCGGGGGCGGTATCCTGCCGCGCCGGGTCTTGCCCACCTCCTGGCCCCGATACACCACAGGGCCTGGCCTCAGCACACCTTCCCCGACCAGCCAAACGACCTCCGCCTTCCCCGCCTTGAGCTCCTCCAGTACCAAACTCCTGTTGCTGGGCCTCCTGCTGGCCCTGGCGGGAGCCCTCGTCTTCTTTGCGGCGGGGCTTGGTGGCAACGGCAGCGGCGGCCACGGGGGAGTGGGGCTTGAGGTCAGCGGCACCAGCCCCGGGGAGGGCGGCCCCACGCCCGGGGCGGTGGAGCTCACCGGGGAGGCGCCGCCGCGGGAGGGGGCGCAGCCGGTGGCCTGGCCCCTGGAACTCGAGCTGGATTTCGTAAGCGAACCACGGGAGGAGGGCGTCAGCGGCGTGCCGCGCCGTGGCGGATCCGCCAACGCCAAGTTGTCCGGGATCATTCGTGGCTACGATGCCCGGCCCGTGCCGGCCACCATCGAGTTCACGGCCGGACCAAATGCAGGGCGTGTCATCCAGGCCGGCGGAGATGGGCGCTTCGGCGCCAGCAATCTCTACGGCGGGCTTTCGATCGTGCAAGTCAAGGGCCTCTCGATTCCCGGCAGCAAGCGCGAGATGCTGCTGCGCTCCGGGCAAAACGCCCTGCTGAACATCACCTATTCCATGCCCGCCTCCGTTTTTGGCGAGGTCATCGACGCCTCCGGTGAGCCCATCGCCGGGGCCCTGGTGGAGATGGACGGGCAGGATGCCTACACGGACGAGCTGGGTTCATTTCACTTCCCCTCCATGGCCGGGGGCGCCGTGCTGGTGCTGGTGACCAAGCCCGGCTATGCGCCCTATCGCGAGAAGCTGCCGATCGCGGTGGGGCGTACGGTTCCCCGGGGACGGCTGCGTTTCATGCTCTCTCCCGGAGCGGACTTGGAAGTGCATGTGGTGGAACACCTGGGGGCCCAGGCTCCCGCCAAGCTCTTCCTGATGCCGGCGGGACCCGGCCGAGTCAATTCCAGTCGCGGGCAGCGCACCTTTCCCTGGCACCGAATCAACCCGGTGGAGGTCTACCCCGGGGGATCGGTCACCATCGAGGATCTGCCGGCCGGCCCCGTGCACCTGATGCTCTTCCAACGCGCGGCCAAGGCGGCGCCGCGCCTGGTCAAGGTGAACCTGCGCGAGGGGCAACTGACGACCCAGGCGTTGCACCTGGAGACTGCCACACGCCTGGCGGGACGCGTCTACCAGGCAGGCGAGCCCGTGGCGGGGGCCCTGGTGGAGCTTGAAGCTCCCGATCGCGTGCGCGCCAGCCTGGCCGGATTGCAGCGCCGACGCTCGTTCCTGGAGTCCATGGTCCTGCCGCAACTGCCGTCGGCCCATCAGGCTGTGAAGACCGACAAGCGCGGTGAGTTTCTCTTCACCGCCTGGGATGATGTCAGCCCCCTGCGCTATCTATCCGCCGTGAACAGGGAGGGGACCCAGCGGGCTCTGGAGGTCGTGCGCGAGGGCCAGGATTGGGTGGACCTGTACCTGGAACCGAAGGACAAGCAGGATGCGCGTCTGCATGTGCAGCTGGCCGGGCGGGCGGCGGCGCTGCCCATTGAAATCACGGTGGACGGCGATCCGCGACCGGATTTCATCCTGGGGAGCAACGAACGCCTGGTCATCGAAGGGCTGGCCCACGGCAGCTGGCGCTTGAGCGCTCGCTGGCACGGCGAAATCCTCCTGCGCGGGTACACCGTGAACCTGGAGGACGGCATGCCAGTGGAGGTCAAGCTCCCGGCCGCGGCCGCGGCAGGGGAGGGAGCCGCTGCGCCCGCCGAGTCCGGCGGCTGAGCACCTGTCAGGTGCGGCCCGGCCCCCGTATACTGCCCGCCGAACACGCCCATGAAGACCCTGAAACTCGACGGACAGTCCCTGACCCTGGAAGCCCTGATGCCCCTGTCCCTGGCCGGGGAACGCGGCGGCGAACTGCGTATCACCGTGGACCGTGGCGCCATGGATGCCGTGCGCGAGGCGCGCGCCATGGTGGACGGGAAGGTGGCCGCCGGGGAGGTGGTCTACGGATTGACCACGGGCTTCGGGAAGCTGAAGAGTGTGGCCATCGCGGGCCAGGACCTGGAGGAGTTGCAGCGCAACTTGATTCTGTCCCACTGCTGCGGCGTGGGCGAGCCCCTCTCCGTGGCCGAGGTGCGCCTGGCCCAGGTGCTGCGCCTCAATGGGTTGTTGCGCGGGCACTCGGGTGTGCGGACGCAGACGGTGCAAAAACTCGTGCGGCTGTTCAACGCGGGCTTCGTGCCGGTCGTGCCGTCCCAGGGCTCGGTCGGAGCCAGCGGAGACCTGGCGCCGCTCTCGCACATGGCTGCGGCCTACATGGGGCACGGGCAGGCGGTGTTGCTCGCGGACCGGTCGGGCAGGGTGCGCACGGCCAAGGCGGCTCTCAAGGCCGTGGGGGAAGAGCCGCTCGTCCTGGGTGCCAAGGAGGGGCTGGCCCTGATCAACGGAACGGAGATCATGAAGGCCGTGGGGGTCGCCGTCCTGCTGCGAGCGGAGAACCTCTCGCGCGCGGCGGATGCCATCGCCGCACTCAGCGTGGAAGCCTTGGCCGGTAGTGTGCGACCCTTCGACGGGCGCCTGGCGGAACTCAAGGGCGCTGAAACCGGGGAGCCCTTTGACTCCCGCACCGGACACCGGGACACGGCGGCCAATGTGCGCGCCTGCCTTGAGAACTCGGAGATCCTCGCCAGCCATGTGGATTGTGACCGGGTTCAGGATCCCTACTCCCTGCGCTGCGTGCCGCAGGTGCACGGCGCCTTCAAGACGGCCCTGGCCCACGTGCGCGGTGTTCTGGCCGGGGAGATCAACGCGGTTACCGACAACCCCCTGCTCTTCCCGGAGACGGATGAGGTGATCAGCGCGGGGCAGTTCCACGGCCAGCCCATCTCCATGGTGATGGATTACCTGGGTCTGGCCCTGTGCACCTTGGCGAATATCTCTGAGCGCCGCGTGGAGCAACTCGTCAATCCGGACCTTTCAGGTTTGCCGCCTTTCCTGACCGAGGGCGCGGGGCTCAACTCGGGCATGATGATCGCCCAGGTGACGGCAGCGGCCCTGGCTTCGGAGAACAAAGTCCTTGCCCACCCGGCATCCGTGGACACGATTCCCACCAGCGCCGGCCAGGAGGACCATGTCTCCATGGGGACCATCGCCGCGCGCAAGGCGCGTTCAATCCTCGCCAATGTGGAACATGTGCTCGCCATCGAATGGCTCTGCGCGGCCCAGGGCCTTGAGCTGCGCACGGATCTCGGCCCCGGTCGCGGAGCGGAAGCCATCCGCGTACGCCTGCGCGAACAGGTGCGACCCCTGAAGGGCGACCGTTATCTGCACCGTGACATGGAAGAGGCCTGTGCACTCCTGCGCACGGGCGAACTCGTGCGCGCCGCAGAAGCCGCCGTGGGACAGCTCGCACCCTGACCGAGAGACAACCCATGAACACCACAGCAATCGACAAGATCATTCCCGGCCCCCAGCGAGCACCGCGCGGCATGGAGCTCTCCTGCAAGAGCTGGCAGACCGAGGCCGCCCTGCGCCTGCTGCTCAACAACCTGGATGCGGAGGTGGCGGAGGAACCGGAAAAGTTGATTGTCTACGGTGGCAGCGGCAAGGCGGCCCGCGATTGGGAGAGCCTGCAGGCCATCGTTGACACCCTGCGGCGCCTGGAGAACGACGAAACCCTGCTCGTGCAGTCCGGGCGCCCCGTAGGTGTCTTCAAGACCACACCCGCTTCCCCACGCGTTCTGATCGCCAACTCAAATCTGGTGGGCAAATGGGCCAACTGGGAGCACTTCCGCCGGCTTGAGGCCGAGGGCAAGATGATGTTCGGCCAGATGACGGCCGGCTCATGGGTCTACATCGGCAGCCAGGGCATTCTCCAGGGCACCTATGAGACCTTCGCCGCCGCAGCGCAGCGCCACTTCGGCGGCAGCTTGAAGCGCAGGCTGGTGGTCAGCGGCGGGCTGGGAGGCATGGGGGGCGCCCAACCCCTGGCGGCAACCATGAACGAGGGCACCTTCCTGGGCGCGGAGATCGATCCCGCGCGCATCGACAAGCGCTTGGAGACGCGCTATCTCGACGAACGTATGGATGACATGGATGCGGCCATTGACCGCGCCCTGGAATGGAAGACGGCTGGCACGGCCAAGTCCATCGGTGTGCTGTGCAATGCGGCGGATCTCGTGGCGCGCCTCATCGAGCGCGACATCGTGCCGGATGTGCTGACCGATCAGACCAGCGCCCACGATCCCCTGGACGGGTATGTGCCGAACGGCATGGAGCTCTCCGCCGCCTTGGATCTGCGCAAATCAGATCCGGAGCGCTACCAGGTCGAATCCCTACGCACCATGAAGGAGCACTGCGCGGGCATGATCGAGCTCCAGTCGCGCGGCGCGGACACCTTTGACTACGGGAACAACCTGCGCGGCTACGCCAAGGAGGCCGGACTTGAGAACGCCTTCGACTTCGACGGTTTCGTGCCTAAGTACGTGCGGCCGCTGTTCTGCGACGGCAAGGGACCCTTCCGTTGGCTGGCCCTCTCCGGGGATCCGGCGGACATCGCTGTCACGGACCGCATCATCCTGGATCTCTTTCCGCAGGACGCACCTCTGGCGCGCTGGATTCGCCTGGCCGGGGAACGCATCGCCTTCCAGGGATTGCCGGCGCGCATCTGCTGGCTGGGCTACGGCGAGCGTGCTCGGGCCGGCCTGGCCTTCAATGCGGCGGTGGCTGCCGGAGAGATCTCCGCGCCCATCGCCATCGGCCGCGATCACCTGGACTGTGGTTCGGTGGCCTCACCCAACCGGGAGACCGAGGGCATGGCCGATGGAACCGATGCGGTGGCCGATTGGCCGCTCCTGAATGCCATGCTGAATGTGGCCTCGGGCGCCTCCTGGGTTTCCTTCCACCACGGCGGCGGCGTTGGCATGGGTTACAGCCTGCATGCGGGCCAAGTGACCGTGGCCGACGGCACGGACGCGGCGGCGGCTGCGCTGGAGCGCGTATTGACCAACGATCCTGGCACGGGTGTCATGCGCCATGCGGACGCGGGCTACGAACGCGCCCGGCAGGTGGCACGCGAGCGCGGCGTGGACCTGCCGATGGACCTGCCGACGGAATAGCCGCGCTCTCCCTCGACTCCCCGCGCGGTGCTTCTCTTGTTAGCGAGGGCCGCGTAGATTGTGACGCCGGTCAGCCGAAGGGGCAGGCGGGCGGTCCGTCCGGCGTGCCGCAGCCCGCACAGGGGTCGTCGCCCGGGGCCGGCACCGAGTTGCTCGCAGCGCTTGCCACGGCGAAGGCCGAGAGCCGCTTCTGACCTCGGCGGTCACCGCAGTCCGGGCAGGTGGGGGCTTCCGAGGCCAGGATCAGCTCCTCGAACTCGCGACCACAGGCAGCGCAGGTGTACTCGTAGATGGGCATCGGGAGATTATAGATCAGTGGCGGGGGGCTGGGCAGGCTTGACCCGCGCCAACCCGGTGCACCAGCCCGCTATCACACCAGTGCTTGGCCCAGGGCGGGCGGGAGGCCGACGTAGGCGGCGCGTCTGCGAGTTCTGGGAAGGGAGCCGGTGATGGGGCCGGGCTAGTCCTCCACGCTGATCTCGGCGCCGGCTCCTTCCCTGCCGAGGCCCAGGCCGATCTTGAGTGCGCGGGGCCGTTTGGATCCCCGCTCCGCCTTGATCTTCACCGTGCCGCGCCGGTGCTTCGCGCTCCTGCTGCCGAGCACGGCACCGATGGCGCCCGAGGCCAGGTAGGGCAGGGGCGTGCGCGACATCAGACCCGCCAGGGCTGTCAGGTTGGCAACCAGGGAGCGGTCCGCGGTGGCGTTTGTGACCAGGTTGTCGCCCTCCCAATGGCTGGTGGCCAGGAAGGGGCGGGCGCCGGCGCGGAGTTCGGAGAAGGTGGGCAGGACCATGCCGGCATCGCGCTGGCGCTTGCGGGGTGAGCGCGTGGCGTTGGCCAGGGCCGAGGCGGCCAGGGTGGCCGGGCCGTAGCCGTCGGAGAGGAGTGCCGGTGTATCGAGCCAGGCGAGTCCCGTCAGGCCGCCGAGGCGCGTTCCGCCCGCGCCACGGAAGTCCTCGCGGTCCAGCAGGCGCTCGCCATCGCTGGCGACGAACTCCACAGAGCCGACCACCGCCTGGGGCGTCAGGCCGAACCAGGCGCAGCCATGGGCCACCGCGCAGGTTACCTCGAAGGGCACGGGCAGGCCCGGGAAGGTCAGCGTGCCGAGATCCAGGTCTCCATCGGGTCCCGGGCGTGTCCAGCGGCGCAGCCGCACACGGCCCTTGGTCTGCATGCGCAGCAGGCCGTTGGCCATGGTGCGGATGCGGCCGAAGGTCTCGGCCACGGTCTCGGGATTCTCGAGTTCAACGACGGCGACGCCGGAGAGCAGGCAGCTGCCGCCACCGGTCTCCGCCAGCCAGGCTCCCCAGCTGGAGCCCAGCTGACCAAAGAGGTCACCCCGGAGGTCGACACCCGTCATCATGTGCAGCATCGCCAGCGGGTCGCCCTTGAAGGGCATCTGTCCCTCCATTTGCCCCCGGGCCGCTTCCAGGATGGTGTCCAGGATGCCCGGCAGATGCGCGGTGCCGAGGCAGGCGGCGACGGTGCTTGCGGGCAGCATGCGGAGCATGCTGCCGGAGAGGTCCGTGTCCGCCAGCAGGCCGGCTTCCGCCAGGGCCGGGCGCGCACCCCAGGTGGTCGCAGCCAGGTGTGCGCGCTGCGCTCCCTGGCCCATGGCGCAGGTGGTCGTGACCTCGGCCAGTTCGCCGCCGAAGTAGAGCTCGAGCTTCATCCCATGTTCGCCCTTGTCCGCCTTGGGCGGTTGCATGCTCTCGGCCATTTCCCCCAGGCGCATCAGGTCTGCGCCATTGACCAGGACCGAGAAGACCGGATCGATGCCCTGCGGCAGTCCCGGGGAGCCGATGTCGGCGGCCTCCGCAGAAGCCTCTGAGATACCGAGCAGGAACTCGTCGCTTGCACTCATTGGGACACCGAACCAGGCGAAGAGACCCATGGCCGGGATGAGCGAGACGCGGTGCAGGCTGTCACGGGTCTCCACCGGCGGCGAGAAGTGGGCGCCGGCATCTTCGATCAGGTCCGCCACCAGGTCTTCGATGGCGGTCGCCGCAGCCTCGTCCGCACCGGGCAGGCGCAGTTGAGCGTAGACGGGAAAGCCCTGTTCACGCAGGCCAAGCCTGAGTTCCTTGGGACCGAAACACACTCGCGTGGCCAGTTCCAGAACGCCCTCCGGCGGTGCTTCGAAGTCCAACTCCGCGGGCAGCTCCGCGAGGCGCTCATCCACCAGGGAAAGGGCGCGCTTCAAACCTTGGTCGCGTTCGTCCACCAAGAGAGCCTCGATACCTGCGCAATTGATGACCAGGGCGTCATCACAGTTCGGCGGCGTGGGCGTTGTCGGCGCCGGGGGAGAAGCGCCGCCCCCCGTGCTCGCACAGGCGTTGAGCAGGATGGCGAAGAGTAATAGTGAAACGGGCGTGTGGCGGCGCAGCATGGGCAGGTGGTGGGTCGGAGACTGGATGAGGCGTGGGCGCTTCATTCTAGGAAGGGATGTGGCGAGGCGTGTCGCCATACACAGATCGAACACCTGCAGAGCCGGGTGATCTGGAGCACGCGTCAGGGTGAAGAGGGAGGAGTGGTGAGGGGCGGCGGTTTCCAGCCCGGGTCCGGGAGGGCGTAGCCGCGCAGGCGGCTGGGGCGGGCGGCGAGTTTGCGAACCAGGCTCCGACGAGCGCGGGTGGTGTCCCGGAAGAGCGCCGTTGGTTCCACCGGGCGTTCCTGAACTGTCCGTTCGGCCAGGTAGACCCGGAAGAAGCGTTCCTGTTCCGGACCGGTGAAGAGTTCGTCCGCGTGCAGCATCAAACAGGCGATGTCATAGGCCGGGCCGCGCAGCTGGGGCGCCGGGCCGCCGGCCCAGGCGTCGAGGAACAGGAGGCGCCGGCCCGCTCCGGTGATCCCCACTGGGCCCGGCCAGGTGCCGACACGTTCGCCCGTGACCAGGATGGCGGGGTCCGTGGAGCGCGGTTCCAGCAGAATGTTGCGCGGGAACAGGTCGTGATGGATGAAGCCCAGGGCGTGCATGCGAGCAGTCTCCCGGGCCAGCTCGTCGAGTACCTCCGCGCGTTCGGCGGGCGGCCCGTTCTCCAGGAACTCAGCGAGGGTCACGGCCCCGACGGCTTCCACTGTGAGCATGAACTGGTAGCGCGGCAGGCCGTGGCGCAATAGCACACCGGCGGCGATGGGCAGGGGAGTTCTGATATGGCGCTCGATGAGCCAGGAGAGGTTGAAGTACTCCTGGATAGTCGGTGCGTGGCGCCAGGGAAGCAGACGCCGCAGGCCGTGGCGCAGGCTGGCGGAACCGGTCAGGGGGCCGGCCTTGACCCAGGCGGGGCCGTCCGGATCGCAGCGGGGGCCGAAGCGCAGGCGCTCGCAGAGCTTGGTGTCGTCCGCTGCCAGGCGGAAGGCGAGATCCGCCGCGCTGTCCATGACTTCGCCCTCCCAGCCTTGTATGCACATGGTGCCGGTGGGGCGGCGGTAGATGCGTTCAACCATGCGTTGGGCGTGGTTCCTTGCGCGCCAGGACGAAGGTCTGCGGTGAAAAAAGGCGCCGGGCGTGGACGCGGTCGACCACGGTGGCTCCGGCGGCGGCGAAGGCTCCATTGATGATGGATGCCGGACGGGAACGGCGGGTGCCGCCGGGGCGTGGGGTGCGCAGGCCCCGGGCCATTGATTCCAGGCTGGCGCAATCCCAATAGGAGGCGATGATCCACGTCCCGGCGACGCGCACCAGTTCGCGGGCGACGGCGGAAAGCTGCTCTCCGTCGTCCAGGTGGTGCAGCAGGCGGCAACAGACAACCAGTTCGCAGGAGCCGGTGGCGAACGGCAGGGCTTGGGCCAGGGCCTGGACATGGGGCACTTTCAATGCGTGTCTTCCGAAGGCGGCCCGCGCCTCCAGCAGCATGGCCCGGGAGGCATCGGCGCCGCACATGTCAGTTGCAAAGGGGTGCAGGGTCGGAGCCAGGCGTCCGCTGCCGCAGGGCATGTCCAAGACGCGTGATACGGAGAGGCCGTGGCGGGTCAGAAGACGCGCCACCAGGCGACCATCGCGGGCCTCTGCCGCGGGCTTTCGCCAACGTTCCCCGGCGTAGCGCTCGGCCACCGGTGCCCGGGACCACTTGTCCTGGAGCGCCCGCCCGCTTGGGACGCTCGACTCTGCCCGCCGTCGACTGGGTGTTGAGCTGGTAGCCACCGGGGCAGTATAGCGGCCCCGGTGGCTGTGAAGTGGGTTGGCAGTGGCGCTGACGATGGCCTGCATGTAGCCATCGACCCCATCCTCAACCAGGGCCGTTACGTACATACACGCGGTGGCGGCCATCCGGCGGGATGATGACGAAGGGGTCGTTCAGGAACTTAGACAGGTGGAGTGGTCTCGGGTAAATGGGGACGAATTGGGGTTGCACGCCCCAGGTCCCGCCGGGGAGGCCGCTGCGTCTGTCACCCATGGCCGAAATGGGGAGCAACTGCCAGTGGGGAGCACGCGGCGAGGATTCGGGGGAGGGAGACGACGTCGGCCGAGCTTGCCGCGCTCAAATCTAGATTGCCGAATCTGGATCAACAGCTTAGCCTTGGGGAGAGCATGGAGTGCGAGAAAAACAGCGACGGCCTGGTCGACAGCTGTGGCGTCCAGGATGATCCGGAGGGCCTGCTGGCGGCGGTGGACAATCCGCAGGCGGCCCTGCGCTGCCTTTCATGTTTCGCGCGCTCCATGCTGCGCCAGCACACGGTGGAGGACCTGGTCTGGGAAATCGCTGGCCAGGTGGGACGCCTGCTGCGTTTCGATGATTGTGTTCTGTATCTGTGCGAGCCCCGGGGGCTGGTCCAGGTTGCGGCCTTCGGCGTCAAGAACCCGCGCCGCAACGAGATTCAGAATCCAATAGTCATCGCCTACGGAGACGGGATCGTCGGCACCGTGGCGGTTACTGGAATCCCGGAACGCATCACGGATGAGCGCAGCGATCCGCGCTACATCGAGGACGAGTTCGCGGGCTTGAGCGAACTCACCGTGCCGATCACTTTCGAGGGCCACGTGATTGGCGTCCTCGACAGCGAGTCATCTCGTCTGGACGGCTTCTCTGAATCCGATGAGGCCCTGGCCACGGCCGTGGCCAACATAGCCGCGCCACGCATCGCCAGCGCCCTGGCGGCGGAAGAACGCCAGCGGGCGGAGTGGGCTCTCGTCAATGCCGAAGAGGAATACGTCCAGCGTGAGGAGGAGCTGCGCGCGGAGCGCATTGAGTCTCTGGGCGTCCTGGCCGGGGGCATCGCACACGACTTCAACAACCTGCTGACGGCCATCCTCGGCAACCTCTGCCTGGCCCAACTGGACCCCACCGCCGAACAAAACGGGGGGCTGCTAGCTGAGGCCGAGCACGCCTGCGAAAGAGCCAGCAAGCTGACACAGCAGCTCCTGACCTTTTCAAAGGGAGGTACGCCCGTGAAAGAATCCGCTGACCTGGGCGTGCTGCTGCGTGAGTCGGTGCAGTTTGCCCTGCGCGGTTTCAACGTGGGTCTGGAGCTGGATCTCGCCCCAGACCTGGAGACGGTCGCCCTGGATCGCGATCAGATGAGCCACGTGTTCCACAACCTGGTGCTGAACGCCGCCCAGGCCATGGGGGGCGTGGGCCAGTTGCGGATTGAAGCCCGTCGCCGCTCGTCGGGCGGGGGAGCGGTGGTGAGCATTGCGGATGAGGGGCCGGGGGTTCCCGAGGGGCTGCGCGGGCGCATCTTCGAGCCGTACTTCACGACCCGGGATGAGGGCAATGGCCTGGGGCTGGCCAGTGCCCATTCAATCGTGCGCCGCCACGGCGGACGGCTCCTCTTGGATGCCGACAGCGGTGGGGGCGCCTGTTTCAGCGTCCATTTGCCGGCGGCTCCTTGCGAGCGGCGCCCTGGCGGCGATGCGGACGACCAGCCCCCCCCGCCGCTGGCGCACATCCTGGTCCTGGACGATGATCATTCGGCGCGCACGGCCATCGTGCGCATGCTGGAGAGCTTCGGGCATCGGGTCGTCAGTGTCGAAGAGGGTGGTCAGTGCATAAGCGCCTATGAGGAGGCGCGGGCGGGATTGTATCCCTTCGATCTCCTGTTCTTGGACCTGGCCATCCCCGGCGGTATGGGAGGGCGCGAAGTCATCCGTCGTCTGCGTGCCATGGACCAGGACGTGCGCGCCATTGTGGTCAGTGGCTATTCGGAGGACCCGATCCTCTCCGACCCGCAGCACTACGGCTTCATGGGGCGCCTGCGCAAGCCTTTCCGCCTCAATGACCTCGAGCGCGAGCTGGGCCGTGTCCTGCGCGGCGTGCCGGGAAGCTAGCCGCAGGATTCAACCCCCAACCACCGGAGCCTTGACCCGGGGCGGCGCCCGCTGTTCTGCGCCCGGTGTTCCGCGCGCTGTGCGGGGCGCGCTGTTCGGGGCCAGCGGGCTCACCGCCAATCCAGCGCCTGCTGCGCCGGGCCCAGCTTGTGCCTGGCACCTCTCGCAGTGACGAGGATGGAGACACCGGGCGCCCGGTGCGCCGTTGTGCCGGGAACATGCCCGTTCCAGGAGCATCCCGGTTATTGGTATCCTCTCGCCCTGACCATGCGTGAGAGCTATCCCTACTACCTGGCGGGCCTGCCGGTCTTCCCGGAGGACGATGGCCTGATTGTCTGGGATAAATTCAGCGGGGCCCAGGCCACGCGCGTGGGTCTGGCCGACGGGGCGGCCATCGCCCATGCCATCGCCGCCGCCGAGGAGGCCGCGGGTCCCATGGCGCAGCTCGCCGCCTACGAGCGCGCAGCCGTACTGGAACACTGCGTGGGCCGCTTCACGGAGCGCTCCGAGGAGCTGGCCCAGGTGCTCTGCTGTGAGGCGGGCAAACCCATCGCCGACAGCCGCGGCGAAGTCACGCGCTTGATCGACACCTTTAAGGTCGCTGCCCAGGAGTGCCTGCGTCCGGTCGGCGAGGTCTTGACCCTGGACATCAGCCCCCGGGCCCGGGGCTATCGGGGCATGACCCGGCGCGTACCCGTCGGGCCCTGCTCCTTCATCACGCCTTTCAACTTCCCCCTCAATCTTGTGGCCCACAAGGTGGCCCCGGCCATCGCGGCCGGTTGCCCGTTTGTGCTGAAACCGGCCAGCCTGACGCCGGTCGGTGCGCTGATCATCGGCGAGGTACTGGCGGAGACCGATTTGCCCTCCGGGGCATTCTCGATTCTGCCGGCCAGCCGCGCCGCGGCCGGAGCCTTCACCACGGACGAGCGTCTGAAGCTGCTTTCATTTACCGGTTCGCCGCAGGTCGGTTGGGATCTCAAGGCGCGTGCCGGCAAGAAGAAGGTGGTGCTGGAGCTAGGTGGCAATGCGGCGGTCATCGTGGATGAGACCCTGGACGAGGCGGGGCTGGAGGACGCGGTGCAACGCATCCTGATCGGCGCCTTCTACCAGTCGGGGCAGAGTTGTGTCGGAGTTCAGCGCATCCTGCTCCACCACTCCATCTACGAGGAGCTGCGTGAACGCCTGGTGGCCGGCGCGGCGGCCTGGGAGTGCGGCGATCCGCGGGACGAGTCCAAGCGCGTGGGGCCCATGATCTCCATAGGGGAAGCCGAGCGCGTCGACGCCTGGGTATCCGCCGCGCGCTCCGCCGGGGCGCGCCTCCTGTGCGGCGGATCCCGCGCCGGCGTCATGTATCCGGCGACCTTGTTGGAGTCGGTTCCGCGTGAATGTGATCTCTACGCCCGGGAGGTCTTCGGCCCCGTGGCTCTGCTCAGCCCCTTCCATGATTTCCCTGAAGCTCTCGCGGAGGTCAACGATTCCGCCTATGGCCTGCAGGCCGGTGTCTTCACCAGGGACCTCTACCGCGCCCAATCAGCCTGGGACACGCTTGAGGTGGGGGGCGTCTTGGTCGGCGAGGTGCCCTCCTGGCGCGTGGACCACATGCCCTATGGCGGTGTCAAGGACAGCGGCATCGGCCGCGAGGGCGTGCGCTACGCCATGGAGGACATGACCGAGGAACGCCTGCTGGTAATACGCACTCCCTAGCCCGCCTCCAGCACAGACTTGGGCCTGGCGGCCCGGCTGGCGGGATCACTTGGGGGCACAGTCCCTTTGATGTAAGGTTGCCTGTTGCAGGCTCGTCACATTGATCCGAAGTCCCTGTCAGAGAACCAACCCATGATCAGATTCAGTTTATTCACTCACATTTGCATCGTCGGATTGTGTTCTGTTGCGGGAGCCGCCACGCTTCAGCAAGTTGGGGAGGAGGTCATTGTCGATGCGGACATGCACCACCTGGGCGACAACGAGACGCCGGAGTGGCCGGAGGCCCCGGCGTCGCCCGAGACCTCTCCCCTGGGTTTCGATTTCGAGATGCAGCCGGCGAATGGCGACCACTTGATGTGGATCACCCACCGGCATGTGAACAACGAGTGGGTGCTGTCTCTGAACGGCACCGATTTTGCCCAACTGCACACCGGCGATGAGTTGGCCGAACGGCACTATGTTATCCCCGCCGGTCTGCTCGTGGCCGGCACCAACCGGTTGGTGTTGACGGGCAAGACGCCCACGGACGACATCACCTTTGGTCAGGTGCGCATCATGGCTGGCTCCCTACGCGAAGTCCTGAATCTGCGGCCCCTGACCGTGCGGGTGCGCGAAGAAGGTTCGGGTACGCCCTTGCCCGCGCGCCTCACCGTGGTGGCCGAGGATGGAACCCGCCCGGCAATCTGGTACGGCGCCCGGGAGCTGACCGCCGTGCGCGATGGCCTGGTCTACACGGCGGCGGGTGCCACCAGCTTTGAGATTCCCGAAGGTACCTACGACATCTACGCCTCGCGCGGTGTCGAGTGGGGTGTGGCCCAGGCGCGCATCACCGTCGGTGGCGGGGAGGGCGCAGCGGTTGCCCTGACCCTGGCACGGGAAGTGGACACAAGCGGTTATGTGGCCTGTGACACACACATTCACACCTACACACTCAGCGGCCACGGTGACTCCACCGTGGAGGAGCGCATGGTTACCCTGGCCGCCGAGGGTGTCGAGCTGCCCATTGCCACGGACCACAACCACAACACGGACTACCGGCCCTACCAGGCCAAGCTGGAGCTGAACCGCTACTTCACGCCGGTGGTGGGCAACGAAGTCAACTTCAGTGGACTGCCCGGGCACTTCAATGTCTTTCCCCTCAACCCGGATGACCCCATCCCCAGTCGGGAAGCGCAGGACTGGGAAACTGTGATGGAGAACCTGCGCGCCCGCTCGCCCCGCGTCGTGATCCTCAACCATCCCCGTTGGCCGGCGCGGGATACGGGGCCCTTTGGCAAGTTCAAGCTCGACCAGACGACCGGCGGCCGCGAAAGCGGTCCCGCGCACTTCACCTTTGACGCCATGGAGTTGGTGAACTCCTGTACGAAGGAGGAGGATGCCATGTACCTGTACAAGGATTGGTTCTCGCTCCTGAACCGCGGGAGCGGCGTGCTCGGCGTGGGGTCCTCGGACTCCCACACCGTCGGCAACCCCGTGGGCCAGGGCCGTACCTATGTGCGCAGTTCGGCCGGGGATGCGGCGCACATCGACGTGGACGAGGCCTGCGACAGCATGCTGGCGGGGCGCATGTCAGTCAGCCTCGGGATCGTGGCGGATATTGAGGTGGATGGCCAGGCGGGCATGGGGGACACGCTCGTGCCGAAGGGAGAGCAGCTTGAGATCGAAGTCTCCGTGCGGGCGCCGGCCTGGGTACGCCCGCGCACCGTCCAGCTGTTCCAGAACGGAGTCCAGGTGGCTCACCTGGAGCTGCCCGACCAAGAGGGCGTGACCGACCTTCGGCCTGTTCTGCGCCTCCCCGCGCCGCCCCGGGACGCCTGGTTGGTGGCGGTCATTCTCGGTGATCCCGTGGAGAGTCCGCACTGGCCTGACATCAACAACTACACGCTGGCCTCCACCAACCCGGTCTGGCTCGACAGCGATGGCGACGGCTACCACAGCCCGCGGGAGACGGCCCAGCAGCTCCTGGACGAGTTCGGAGGCAGCCGCGTGGATCTGCTGCGCATCCTCGGCTCGGTGGAGCCCGGAATCGCCGCCCAGCTAAACGAGCTCAGCGCCCCGCCCGCACCGCCGCCCACGGTCGCCGAGCCCCGGGACGACAAGTGACGCCGCCCCTCGACCGGTCAGCTCTCACGCGCGCCCTCCTGGAACTGCGCGCCGCTGGTGTACTCGATGAAGCGACGCGGGAGGCCGTGGCCGACAAGCTCCTGCCGCTGGTGGCAGACGACCCGTCGGGAATAACCTCTCCACTAGACTCCGCCTCCCGCCGGCCGAACATCCTGGTTGCATTCCTGACCACCATGGGCGCTATCCTGATCGGCGCCGGGTTGATCTCCTTTGCCGCCGTCAACTGGGATGGCATGCACCGCTTTACCCAACTGGCCTGGATCGGTGGGGGCCTGGCCCTGCTCCAGGTGGGCGGGCGCGCGGTGGCCGGACGCGCCCCGCTGGCGGGTGATGCCCTGTGTGCGGCGGGCGTCCTGGCGACTGGCGCCGCCATCGCCCTGATAGGGGAGATCTACCAGATTCAGGTGGAGACGCCGCTGGGCATGCTCTTCATCTGGTGGGCCGTCAACCTGCCCTTCCTCTTTCTCGTGCGCTCGTCCCTGGTGGCCCTCATCATGTGCGGCCTCTTCGCAGCCTGGGGCCTGGCCTGGAGCGCCGATTACCTCGCGGGGCTGACCAGCAGCATCGGCTTCGTCGCCGGTGGTGACGGGGGCGATGAAAGCGTGGGTTTTCTGACCTGTGGCTTCCTGGGAGTCTTCCTATTGGCCCTCGGCTATCGCGCGCGCCGTGAGCAGCTGTCGCAGGCTACCTCGGGAGGGAGCCCGGGCCCCGGGGCGCACGCCTTTGCCCACATCTCCACACCCCTGCGTCTGGTGGGTGTCATGTTGGCCCTGGTCCCAGCCTTCCTCTTTGGGTTCGAGGACTGGTCGAAGTACCACGGAGGGGATCTGACCCCGGCCCTGTGGCTGCCGGCGGCCCTGGCCGCTGGCCTGGCCCTGGTGCTCTTGGCGCTGCCCGGCGCCCGCGTGCGCCCCCTGCCGGCCATGCTGCTGGCTCTCAATCTGGTCCTGGCCGGCACCCAGCAGTTTGCACCCAACGGGGTCCACATCCTGGCCAACGTCCTGCTGCTCGTGGCTCTGCCGGCGCTGGTGGCCCTCGGCGTGCGGCACCGGGATACGCTGCCCATCAACCTCTCCGTGGGCTGGTTCCTGCTCGTGGTCATCGCGCGCTTCTTCGAGCACCTCTCCGGCAACCTGGGCGGTTCCCTGGCCTTCACGGGCTCGGGCCTGGTCTTCCTCTTTCTGGGCCTTGTCCTCGAACGCAATCGACGGCGCTGGGTGGCCAGCGCCCAGGGGAGGGGGGCGTGAACACACCGTCGATCAAGCGCAGCGCCTGGCCATCCACCGGCGGTGCATTCCTTTTGGCCTTGCTGTTCCAGCTGCTCCTCCTCGGGGGCCTGGTGGTGCGCGAGGAGCGCGCCATCTCCGGCGGCCGTACGGTCTTCCTGGAAGTGCAGCACACGAATGTCGACCGCAGTAAGCGTGATGGCAGCTTCCGCCCCAACCTCGCCCTGCGCAATCACTCCCTGGCTGGTCTCACCCATGATGCGGCGGAGTTCTCCTCGGAGCGGACCGCCTTCCGGAAGCTGATGTGGCTACGGCTGGAGCCGGGGCTACCATGCTGGCAACCCGTTGAGCTGCGGAGCTCCGCTCCGCCAGCGGATGGTGGCGGGCTGTGGTTGCGCGTGCGTATCACCCTGGGCCTGGGGGTTGTGGATGTGCGGGGTGCTGGCAGCGTAGCGACCGGGATGCACGAACTTGTAGACATCGAACCGGCCCTACGCCTCTTCTACCGACCCAGCTCCCTCCCGGGCCGCAACCTGGCGGATGAGGTGTTTCCTCAGGACGGTCCGGCGCTCTCCGTGCGCATCAGCGTCTCCGCCGACGGGCGCGGAACGGTCGAGGACCTGCTCGTGGGAGAAGTGTCCTGGGACGAGTGGATCCGGGGCGAGTAGCGCTGACCTCGGGCGCGGCGGCGTGTAGAATCCCCGGTTCATGAGCGCGCTCAACTGGATGGACATCAAGGATCTGGATGCGGGGTCGCCGGCCCTGGATCTACTCGCGGGGCTGAACGAGCCCCAGGCCGAGGCCGTCGGCCACGCGGACGGGCCGCTGCTCATCCTGGCCGGACCCGGGTCGGGCAAGACGCGCGTGATCACGCACCGCATCGCCCACCTGATGACGGAGCGTGGCGTGGATCCGCGGGAGATTCTGGCCATTACCTTCACGAACAAGGCGGCCCGGGAGATGCGCGAGCGCGTGGGCCAGCTGCTGCCGGCGGAGGGGGCCTGGATCTCCACCTTCCACTCCATGTGTGCGCGCATCCTGCGGCGTGAAATCGAGGCTCTGGGGACCTGGACGCGGGACTTCTCGATCTATGACACGCACGATCGCAACCAACTGCTGAAGAAGCTGATCAAGGATGCGGGCTATGATCGCACGCGCTTTCGGCCGGCTCAGGTGGGTGGCTGGATCAGCGAGTGGAAAAACCGTTGGGCCCTGGAAGACGCCGGCGAAGTGCGCATCGTGGGCGGCGAAGAGGGCGAGCAGGGCATGGATGAGGAGGTCTTTGACAAGGTGCGGCGGACCTACGAAGCCGCCATGGGGGCGAATAATGCCCTCGACTTCGATGACCTGATCCTCAAGGTGCTGGCGCTCTTTGACCAGAACCACGGCATCCGGGACAGCTATGCCCGGCGCTTTCGCTATGTGATGGTGGACGAGTACCAGGACACCAATCGCGCCCAGTACCGCATCACGCGGCACCTGGCCAGCTGGCATGGGAATCTGGCCGTATGCGGAGATCCGGACCAGTCGATCTACGCCTGGCGCGGGGCGGACATCAGAAACATCCTCGACTTCGAGCAGGACTTTGGCGCGCCGCGCATCGTGCGCCTGGAGCAGAACTACCGTTCGAGCCCCAAGATCCTCGGGGCGGCGGACGCGCTGATCTCGAACAACCGTGATCGCAAGGAAAAGGGCCTGTGGACCGAGCGCGAGGGCGGCGAGGCCTTGGTGGTCTTGGAGTGTGGCGACGAAAACGATGAGGCGCGCCAGATCACCACGCAAATCATGGGGTTGCAGGCCCGTGGCACAAGCTTGGCGGGCGTGGCCATTTTCTACCGCGTCAACTTCATGCAGCGCGCCCTGGAAAGCGCCCTGCGCCTGGCGCGCGTTCCCTATCAGGTTGTGGGTGGTGTGGAGTTCTACCAGCGGCGGGAGATTCGCGATCTGGTGAGCTGCCTGCGGCTGATCGTGAACCCGGTGGACAACATCGCCTTTCTGCGCGTGGTCAATGTGCCCGCCCGGGGCGTGGGCGCGCGCAGCCTGGAGGTGCTCGGCGGCTGGGCGGCGGATCGGCGCCTGTCCCTGCTGGAGGCCGCGCGCTCCGGGGAGGCCCTGGCTGAAATACGCGGGCGGGCCAAGAAGGGCCTGGCGCTCTTCGCCCAGATGATGGAGCGCTTGGAGGAGTTCCGCGCTGCCGATGCGGCCGTGGCGCTGGATGCCGTGCTGGATGAGATCGATGTCGGCGCCTGGCTGGCGCAAATGGATGACGAGAACATGGCGGACCGTGAGGCCAACCTGGACGAGCTGCGTAGCCACGCGGAGGAATACGATCGGCTGAACCCCGAGGGCGGCCTGGGCGGTTTTCTGGAGGAGATCGCCCTGGTGTCCGAGGTCGACGATCTGGACGAGGACATCGCCAAGGTGACGCTGATGACGCTGCACTCGGCCAAGGGGCTTGAGTTTCCGGTGGTCTTCATGGCCGGTCTTGAGGAGGAGATCCTGCCCCATGGCCGCGCCCTTGCTGAGGGCGTCGACGGCGAGGAGGCGGCGCTCGAAGAGGAGCGCCGCCTGTGTTATGTCGGCATGACGCGGGCCATGGAGCGCTTGATGTTGACCTGGGCGCAGACGCGCCTGCACTTTGGCGAGACGCGCTACCAGCGGCCCTCCCGTTTCCTGGAGGAGATCCCAGCGGAGTTCGTCGAAGGCATGGATCCGGAGACTGAGGAGGAGCAGGCCTTGGGCGCCTACGATCCGGACCCCGAAGTGCCGGAGCTCAAGGTGGGCCAGCGCGTGGACCACGAGCACTTTGGGCGGGGCACGCTGACGCAGCTCGTGGGCACGGGGGTGAATGCCAGGGCGACTGTTGAATTCACACACGCCGGAACCAAGCAACTGCTGGTGCAGTATGCGAATCTGACCGTGATCCCCAGGCCGGGCCGATGAACGCCAGTCTTGAAGAGCGCCTGGCGGAGCTCGTGCGCGAGGCGCGGGCCGCCGGCAGGTTGGAGGCTCTGGAGCAGAGCTTCCGGGAGTTGACCGCTGTGCGGGGTGGGGGTGCGCTGCCTGCTGAAGCGCCAGCGCTATCCGGCTCGGCGCGCTTCGGCATGCTCGGAGCGAGCCCGGCCATGGAGCGTCTCTTCGACCTGTTGGAGCGCGTTGCGCCGAGCGAAGTCTCTGTGTTGGTGGTGGGGGAGACGGGCACGGGCAAGGAGTTGGTGGCCCGCGCCCTGCACGAGCACGGGGCGCGGGCGGGCGGCCCATTCATGGCGGAGAACTGTGCGGCCGTGCCGGCGGAGCTGCTTGAGAGCGAACTCTTCGGGCACACCAAAGGGTCCTTCACCGGCGCCCTGGCGGATAGGGTCGGGCACTTTCTGGCCGCCGACGGGGGCACGCTTTTCTTGGACGAGATCGGCGACATGCCCCTGGTGATGCAGGCCAAGTTGCTGCGCGTACTGGAGGAGCGCGAAGTGCGACCGGTCGGCTCGAACAAGACCATCCCCGTGGATGTGCGCCTGGTGGCGGCCACGCACCGGGACCTCCCCGCGCGCTGCAAGAGCGGGGAGTTCCGGGAGGACCTGCTCTATCGCCTGCAGGTCATTACCCTTGAGCTGCCGCCCCTGCGCGAGCGGGCGGGCGATGTGGAACTCCTGGCCCAGCACTTCCTGGCCCTGGCGGCCGCCCAGATGGGGCGCGAAACCAGCCTGACGCCGGAGGCCCTGGCCTGGCTCGCCGACCAGCCCTGGCCCGGCAATGTGCGCCAGTTGGAAAACGAGATTCAACGGGCCGTGGCCCTCTCCAGCGGCCCGATTGGCCCCGGGGACTTGGCCAGCGCCTGAAGCCCTGTTCGGAGTCGACTCCCGGGCCCCGAGCCCCTATTCTGCGGCCATGGCTATCCTGATCCTGGAAGAAGGCGATACGCGGCGCCGGTTCCGCTTGAACGAAGGGCGCATCACCCTGGGCAGTGCAGCGGACTGTGCCCTGTGCCTCACGGCATCCGATGTGGCTGCTCAACACCTGGAGATCATCTGCGACGGCGCTGACGTGCGTATCAAGGTGGCCAGCGGTGTGCAGCCGGTGAAGATCGCCGGGCGTGCGGTGACCGGCGAGGCCGTTCTGCGGCCCGGGTCGGTGGTCAAGATTGGCGCGGCGACGCTGACCCTGGAGGCCGGGGGCGCTGGGCAGGGGCCTGCTTCCGTCGCTCGCAGGGCGCCGGCGGCGGGGGGCGCGCAGGCCGCCCAAACCCAGTCCACGGGCACCGTGCAGCGTTCGCGCCCGCGGGCCCAGATAAAGCGCGGCCTGCCCACCTGGGCCATTCTGGCGATCTTCGCCGTTGTGATCTTCATCGGCTACAAGCTGATTGGTTCGACGGTGGAGAGCACCCAGGGCGGTGCTTTCGATGCGCGCACCACGCTCAGTCGCGTGACGGATTTGGTGAACCAGGGCGAGTATGGGGCGGCCGGGGACGAGCTCGACCGCGTGCCTGCGGATGCCGTGCTCTCAGATTCCATGCGTTCCGGTTACGCGGATCTCCGGCGCCGCGTGAAGGAGGGCCAGGCCGCGGGCGAGGAGCGCGTCCACAATCAAGCCGGGACCGAGTATCTGGAAACGCAGCTGAAGAAGTTCGAACGCCAACGACTGCAGGGTCAACCGGAGACCGCCAAGGTGCGCGTCTTCCTCAAGCGCTGTCGCCACTTCCGCGAGACCTGGCCCACGCACCCGGACCTGGGTTGGGTGACACGCCACGAGATGCGCTTCAAGCGCCTGGTGGACCTCTCCGTCCCGCCGACCATGGTGGACATTGCCTTCGAGGTAAAGACCATGACCTGGGCCAAGCCCCGGGATTACGGCCTGGCCTTCGCCCTGCTCGAGAGTTTCCTGGCAACGGCCGGGGGCGACGACCGCTCCCAGGCCCTGGAGCTCGTGGACACGCTGACCGCCGAGCGCGAGGAGTACTTCACCGATCGCATGCTGCAGGCCAAGTACGAGTGGGAGAACGGTCGCAAGGGCCCGGCCGTGGCCTGGCTCGTGTCGCTCATCACGCGCGTCGGCGATCAGGCGATGGAAGACCAGGCCGCGCGCGAGATGGTCATGCTGCCCGGCATCGACGGCTGGCTGCGGGGCTACCGGACCGACCAACCGGAAAAGTTCAAGGCCCTCATGAAGAACAGCACCGTCTCCGCCAAAGTGCGCGAGCTGGGCATCGAGTAGGGCGTCAGGCCGGTTGCGGCAGCAGCCCCCTGTAAAGAGAAGCCAGGGCTGCGGCGTATCCGCCGGTCGGCGCTTCCTTCGGTCCCGCACCCAAGAGGCGCTGACTGAAGTAGGCTCGCAGGCATGACCAAGGCCCGTGTGCAGCCTGACCCACAGGAGTACTTCTCACAGCTCCTGGAGGGGACCGTCGTCCCGACGGACGAGTGACGCATCAGCTCCGTCGTCCTTGGCGCGATGGCACGACCCATTTCATCTTCGACCCGCTCACCTTCATCGAACGCCTGGCCGCCCTGGTTCCACGCCCGCGCCGTCCCCTGCTGACCTACCACGGTGTCCTCGCCCCGGCGGCTTCGTGGAGGGACTCCATCGTTCCAGCACCCCCGAGCACCTGCCTGCACTCCGAAGGGGAGGCTCAGCCTGAGAGATGGCGCACGTGGGCGGAGCTGATGAAAAGGGCATTCGATGTGGACGTCCTGCTCTGTCCCCACTGCGGCGGCGTGCGGAGGCTGATCTCTCTCATCACCGACCCCACGATCATCCATCGAATCCTGGC
>DASCNH010000191.1:0-2844 GCA_036011365.1 Planctomycetota bacterium
CCATTCTTGAAGCACTGCGACTTGGGAAACCAGTCGTAGTGTTGCCGAGGCGTGGGCATCTGATGGAAACCAGAGATGATCACCAACTTGCCACGGCTGGTGCATTTGCAAGCACGCAAGGGATCTACGTGGCAAACACACTTGAGGACCTGCGTGCACACTTGGACCTGGTTGGTGGCATGGCCCTCGAACAACCTGCACCCTCGCATTCCCCTGAGTGCCTACTAGCAGTTCTGCGGCAGTTTGTCTCCCGGGGGACATAGAGCCCACAGGTGGCGGGCGGGAGCTAGAGCCGCGCCATCGGGCGGGGCTCGATCCAGCGTTTGCGGTCGCGCCAGACTTCGTGCCAGATGGAGGGGGGGGAGTTGGGGCGGCGTAGGTGGGCTAGGACGGTGGCGGCCAGGTTGCGGTGGCCGGCGGCTGCCAGGTGCAGGGCCTTGCCGAGGGGGACCAGGGGGCGGGGCCAGTGGCGTTCCATGATCCAGGTGCGAGCCTTGTAATTGCGGATGACCTTTTCGGCTTCGACGGTTTCTGAGAGGCCGCCGTAGTGGATGATGGTGGCGGTGGGGGTGATGCGGGGGCGGTAGCCCAGGGAGCGGGCGCGCAGGCACATGTCGGCTTCTTCGCCCCGTTGGAAGAAGATGGGGTCGAAGCCGTTGAGTTCGTTCCAGAGGGAGCGTGAGAGGAGGAACAGGCAGCCGGTGACGATGTCGACCTGGCGCTCGGTGTCGCGCGGCCAACGGCCGTAGGTCTCGGAGTCGAAGAGGCGGCTTTGTTTGAAGATGCGGCTGAGTCCGGTGGCGATGCAGAACTGGCTCCAGAGGGTGGGACGGGCCCAGCAGGACATGGGGTTGAGAGAACGATCGCCGTAGAGGGTGCGGCCGCCGACGATGCCGGCCTGGGGGCGGGAGCGGGCGAAGGCCAGGAGGTTTTGGAGGGCGGAATCGAGGACGACGGTGTCCGGGTTCAATAGCAGCAGATACTCTCCGCTGGCGTGTTTGGCGGCGAAGTTGTTGCCGGCGGCGAAGCCGAGATTCTCCTTGAGGGCGAAGAGGGCGGCTTGGGGAAAGTGCTCCGCTACGGCCTGGGCGGAGCCGTCAGCGGAGTCGTTGTCGACCAGGATTACCTCGAATTCGATGCCTTTGGTCTGCTCGTACACGGAGGCCAGGCACTCGAGGGTGACCTGGCGTGTGTTGTAGCTGACGATGATTACCGAGAGATCCATGGGGCCGGGTGTGAGACGGTCAGGGTAGGGGGGCGAGGAGTTCGGACAGGGCCTCACGGGCGAATACGGACAGGCGGGCATCGGCGGCTTCGATGGCTGCGGGGGGCGCTGGCGAGTCTGTGGGAAGAGTGCCGGGCTCGGAGGGCAAGGAGGCGATGGGGGTTGAGAGGCGCAGGGTGGAGCCTTCCGCCGGCGGCTTGCCGATGTGGCGCAGGAGGTTCAGCCACTGATGATCTGACCAGCTGGGGGTGTCCTCGCCTTCCAGGCGGTACCAGTAGTAGACGAGGAGCTTGGCGTTGTCGTGTTCGACGACCATGCGGTTGACGGTGATGGGGCCGGTGGCCGTGGTGATCTGGGTTCGTTGCTGGGCAGTTATCTCGTAGCCGTCGCCCTGGAAGCAGATCTCTGGGGCATGGGCTGCGGTGCGGCCCGAGCCCGTGTGGATGACGTAGAAGTCGACGGGGTGCGCCTGGTCGGGGCTTGTGAAAACCCGGTAGAGGGCGTCCTCGGTCTGGAGGATCTCGAAAGCGCGGGGGCCGAGGGGGACGTCCTCTCCGCTCCAGCCTCCAACGGAGCTCGGAATGGCACCGGTACGGTCGGTGGCCTGACCGGCGTGGCTGCGGCCGTGCATGCTCCAGGCGGTGGCGGCGGCCAGGAAGGTCAACGCGAGCAGCGTGCCAAGCTCCCACGCGGATGTGGGAGCACCGGGAGCCGCAGCGGGGCTGGTGGCCTTCCCGGGGGCGGAGGGCGAGGATGGTTTGCGTCCGACGCTGGAAATGGAGAAGAGCAGGGTCAAGGCAACCATGTAGGTGGCCAGGCCGGCGCCCTCGTGGAGCCAGGGATTCTCCAGGTCTCCCCAGCCTCCCACGTGCATCCAGGCCAGGAGCAGGATGCGGGCCACGTTGGCCAGGATGGCGATGGGACCGGCGGCCAGGCAGATCAGCACCTTGCGCCAGGGCTTGCGTTCAAGCCAGGCGAAGACGGCGGCGATGGCGACCAGGAATATCAAGGTGCGCAGGCCGCTGCACACGTCACCGACCAGAATCGAGGCGGAGTCGAAATGGATCCAGCTCCCTTCGAGGAGCGCGTCGATGCCGAGGAGGTGCAGACAGGTGATGGTCAGCTTGGCGGCCAGGAGCTTCATCTTAAAGGTGAAGCTGGTGATGAGGACGCTGGGCAGGGGCACCATGAAGACCAGGAAGCAGATGGGGAACCACAGGCGCGAGAAGATGCCGGAGCCGAAGAGCAGCAGGGAAGCGCCGAGTAGGAGCAGGATGCCGGCGCCCAACTGGAGGGAGGACACGCCGGCCAGGGCGGCGAGTATCAGTAGAGCTGTTCCGGCAAGGCAGGGCAGCAGGCCGAGGCGGCCTCGCTGGCGGGGCAGGCTGCGCAGAACTGCACGCTCGCGCCAGATGAGCCAGCCGCTCACCAGAGGGATCAGGGGGCCGTGTCCGTAATAGGTGCCAACTGCAAACCAGCGGGTCTGAACGACGGAGAGGGCCGGTATGAGGGCGGCCAGGAGCAGTAGTCCCGCGAGCCAGGCCAGGGTGCGCGCGCGCGCGTCCAGGCCTGGAATGCCCGTGGGGGAGCCGAGGTGGGCCGGGGAGTCCATTTGCAGA
>DASCNH010000192.1:0-12788 GCA_036011365.1 Planctomycetota bacterium
CCCCCGGACAGCACCCGCCGCCAACGCCTGCTCTCCCCGGGCCAGCCCTGGACGCCTCCCACTGCCCCGCCCCCCCTCCGGCGCCGGAACCCAGTCCCTGGCCCAGGCCCTGGCCGAGGATCTTCCCGGGCCGCCCGAGGAGCCCCCCAGCGGACGCGGAGCCCCGCGCACCCCGGCCCCCCTGTCCTGGCTGGTGGAGCTCGTCCTAGGCACCCAGGCCCAGACCGAACATTCCGAGCAGCTGAGCGCCGCCACCCGCCGCCGCCTGGACCGGCGTCTGCGGCGCACGCGCTCACGCCTCCAGGGTCTGGCGCGCCGCTCCGCAGCCGCCGCCGGCGCCGAGCGCGCCCGCCAGGACGGCGACCTGCTCCAGGCCAACCTGCACCGCCTGCGACGAGGCCTGACGCAGATCGTCGTGGATGACCTCTACGCCGCCATTGCCAACACCGATGCTCCCGACGCCATCGATACCCCGGTTCTCGATGGACCGGCTGCCGACGCGCCGGTTCTCGACGCCCCGGTTCTCGACGGACCAGGCGACTCCGACGCCCTCGGAAGTTCCGACGTCCCCGCTGACTCCAACGCCGCTGCCCCCCAACGCACCCTGGAGCTCGATGGCCGCCTCTCCCCCCAGCAGAATGTGGAGCGCTACTACAAGCGCCACGCCAAGCTCCAGCGGGACGGCCGTACGGTACAGGAGGAGCGGCAGCGCCTGGAGGCCACCGCCGCGGCCCTGGAGGAGTACCTGCGGCGGCTGGCCGAGGACGAGAACTGCGACGCCGCCGCCCTCGACCAGGAAGCCGTGGCCGCGGGCCTTTTGGATGCTCCCCAGGAGGCGGACCCGCGCAGGCGCCAGGCGCCGAAGGCGCGTCTGCCCTACCGCACCTACCGCGCCGGAGGCGGCTCGGAGATTCGCGTGGGGCGCAGCGCCCGGGACAACGACACGCTCACCCTGCGCCACTGCCGCGGCAACGACCTCTGGCTACACACGGCGGACGCCCCGGGCAGCCACGTGGTCCTGGTCGGCCAACGCGGGTGCGCGGCCGATGCCGAGGAGATTCTGGACGCCGCGCACCTGGCCATCCACTTCTCGCCCCTCGCAGGAGCCCGCAAGGCCGATGTCCACGTGGCCCAGCGCAAGTATGTCCACAAGCCCCGGCGCGCCAAGCCAGGCCTGGTGACACTCTCCGGTGGCAAGCTGCTGCAGGTGCGCGTGGAGGAAGGGCGTCTGGAGCGGTTACTCCGCGGCCAAGGCACCTAGCCCGCCCCCCTGCCGAGGTGGTCCTGCCCACGGCCCCCCTTCGATCCCAAAAACTCGTACACTGCTCGCCATGAAAGCCAGCCAATCACGTCTGCCCCTGCTCCTCCTGCTCCTGACGCCCCTTTGGTCCCAGGGACTGACCGCCTGCGCATCCAACGAGAAGCCCGGCGGGAGCGACGAAGAGCGCCTGGCCCTCTACAGCGACCTGGCCCTGCAGTACTACAACATGGGGGATCTGGATCGGGCCCAGGGCCAGGCGGAACAGGGCCTGGCCATCGACGGGGAGAACACGCGCCTGGCCCTGATCCTCGGCTGGACCTACCAGCGCCGGGGCAAGCTGCAGGACATCCTGCAGGCGGAGTCCATCTTCCGTTCCCTGCAAGGCGAAGATGACTACCGGGCCCGGCTGGGCCTGGCCGAGGCCCTGGAGCGCAAGGGCCTGGCCCTGGAGGAAGCCTCCGGGGCCGTGGCCGACGGCAGCCGCTTCACCGAGGCCACCGACCCCGCCCTGCGCGCCGCGGAACTGCTGGCCTCCGCCACGGCGGCCTGGGTCGAGGCGCTCGCGGAATACGCCGCAACCCTGGAGCTGCAACCGGGCGACTGGGACGCCCTGAACGGGTCCATGCGAGTTTCGTCCCTTCTCGGCCAGCCCGCGGATGCCCTGGTCTGGGCCCGCCGCCTGCTGGACACGACGGAAATCGAGTCCAGCTTCTGGCGCCGCCAGCTCGAACGCGCCGACCTCAGCGCTCCCGATGAACGCGGCTTCCGCGAGCTGATGCAGAACGCCGCCGACCTGCAGGTCGGCACGCACCTCGCCGCCGCCTCCATTCTCAAGAGCCTCGACCAGCCCTCCGACGCCCTGGCCCACATGGATCGGGTCCTGGAGCTGGATCCCGACCTGCGCGAGGCCTGGAGCCGCCGCGCCCAGCTGCTGATGGCCATCGGCGAATACAGCACGGCCCAGGAATCCCTCGACCAGTTCCTGCGCCGCTCCCCGGATTTCGACGATCCCGCCGTGCGCCTGGCCTACGCCCTGCTCAGCGAGTGCGAGGCCGCCATCACAGAAGCAGCCTCCCGCTAGGCGCCTCTTTGCACCGGCGCGCTGCGGCGCGCCGCCGGGGCCCAGGGGCCTCCTAGTCCTGCGGGCGGACCCCGTCCTCGCCCCGGGGACCCGACTCGCGCCAGGCCCGCTCGCAGGCCCGTCCCCGGGAATCAGTCCAGGTCAGGCGCAGCTCCTCGCTGGGCTTGCGGGCGGCCAGGATGCGGGTCACATCGGCGGCCTTCTCCAGGGGCGTCCCGTTGAGCGTCAGGAGGCGATCTCCCCGGCGCACCCCGAGGACCGCCGCGATGGTGCCGCCCACGACGCGGTCCACCCACAGGCCGGCCTGCTCCCCCGCCGCAGTCCCCTCGGGGACATCGACGGCCCGCTGAACGACCACGCCGAGGATGTCCGTGCGCAGGGCCCGCGTTGGCGTGCTCGCCCCCGGTTGTCCTGGTTCGTCCTGGTTTGAGCCGGCGCCGAAGCGCCCCCCCCAGCTGTCCTGCAAGCGCCCCAGCTGCTCGCGCAGCTTGGCGAAGGGATCGGCGCCCGCGCCATCGAACCAGTTCGGCAGGCCGACGCGCCGGCCAGAACCGTCGTGGCCGCAGTTGGCACAGCAGCGCTTCAGCTCCCCCAGCAGCAGGCGCGCGGACCAGGCCAGCTCGCGGCGCTCGGCGCTCGCCTCGGCGGGCACTTGCGTCCAGGATTCAACGGCGCGGCGCAGCTCAGCGCTCTCCAGGGCCGCCCGGCGCAGGGCCGCAAAGTGGCCTTCCCGGGCGCCCAGATCAGCATCCATGAGGCCCGCCCGCCACTGGTCGGGACTCGGCGCCTCGACACCAGCCAGGCCGCCGGGGCCCGGCTCGGCCTCCACGCGCATCAGGCGCCGAGAGACCCCAGCCCCGGACTCCGGGGCCTCGCCCTGGCAGCTCGCTTCCGCGACAGGCTGGGCGGCCAGGACCAGGCCGACCAGGGCACAGGAGGCCAGGGCGACCACGGAGTGCGACGCGCTGCTACGCAACAGGGGGAACTTGACCATGACGGTCCTCCAGCGGTTTGGTGTGGTAACGGTTCTCAGCGCACGCGGCGCAGGTGGATGTGCCCGCCGATCCCCGGTCCCGGTGCTGCACCGGGCTCCCCACGGGGCGGCTCTTCGAGCAGGGGCAGCGGCGCGGACGGGTCCGCCCCATCGGTGCCCATGGAACTTTGGGCAGCGTTCTTCCCGGGCAGACCGGGACCCGGCAGCTGCGTCAGGTGCCGCTCACCGGCCAGGGCGCTGGAGGCGAAGCTACCCAGGCCATTGCCCAGGCTGGAATCGAAGGGCACGGCGTCCTCCAGCAGACCGCGCACACCGGGCTCCAGGAGTCGCAGTCCGCGCTCTGGCCGCGGGCCCCCGGCTCCCTCTTCGGCCAGCTCGGCTCCGCCACTCTCCCGCCGCTGGCCATCGGCGCCGAAGCCATCCGGCCAGAGCGCCGCCGCCACGACCAGGGCCACCAGCACGGCGGCGGCCGCCGCCCAGGAGCGCAGCTGAAAAATCGAGCGCGGCTGAAATATCGAGCGCGGCTGAAATACTGAAGCCCCACCCGTGGGGCTGGTCGCTTCCCCGGGACGCTCAGTGCCTGAGCTTCCCGGGCCGGGTGCCTCGCTGCGCCCATGCCCAGCCATTTGCTCATACCCACCCACAAGGCCAGCGGCCCGCAGACCGCCGCGCACGGCGGGCCACAGATTCGGCGGACCAGGCTGGTTCGCGTTGGCAGCCGCGGCCAGTTCCTGGAAAACCCGACGCGAGGCGGACAGGCGATCCGCCCCGCGTCGGCAACCCTCACAGGTTTCCAGGTGACTCTCCACGCACTCAAGGCGCATGGCATCCAGGTCGCCTCCCACGAAAAGTGGCAGGTCGGCACGGATGTCTGAACAGGTCTGATTCTGATCTTCCAAGGTTAGTTGCGCCCATTCCGGGCGTCCTTTGCTGACTACGCCTCCCCTTTGGCAGTGTTAGCGCCATCGGCCAGGCCTTGCCCGTTCCCCAGGGTGGCCAGGCGGGCGCGCCGCTCCCACTCCTCCTGGAAAAGTTTTCTGCCCCGGTGCAGGCGCCAGCGCACGGTCACATGGGTGGCCCCGACGATCTCTGCGATACGGATGCAGGAGAGGCCCTCCAGCTCGCGCAGGACCATCACGGAGCGGAAGTGCTCCGGCAGGGCCGCCAGGCAGGCGTGTACTTCCCGGGCCGTATCCACCTGCTCCAGGCCCGCCGAGGGGCTGACTGCGTTCTCGTCCACCAGATCCAGGTCGTCGTCCTCCCCCAGCAACCCCGAGGTGGAGACCGCCGGCCGCCGACGACGCAGGAAGTCGATGGCCAGGTTGGTGACGATGCGGTACAGCCAGGTGCTGAACTCGTGCTTGAAGTCAAAGCGTTCCAGGTTGCGGAAGACGCGCAGAAAGGCCTCCTGGGCAATGTCCTGGGCATCCTCGTCCGTGGGCAGCATGTTGCGGGCCACGCGCCAGGCGCGCCGCTCGAAGCGCCGCACGAGCAGTTCAAAGGCCCGTTCCTCCCCGGCCTGGGCCCGCCTGATCAGGTCATAGTCCCCTTCCCGGGACTCCCCGTCACGCCCTTCCGGTGTCTGTGTCCTGTCGCTGGTCATGGGAGAGTTCGCCTGCGCCCAAGTCTACCTGGAATCGTGGCGCGGGGCGGAGGGGCTCCTACGGCCGCCGCCCAGCGGGCGTTGGCGCCGCGGCCAGGGGACTAACCGGGAAAACGGCCTTCGATGGCGGCGATGTGCCGGTAGCGCTTCCGGCGGCCGGCCTTGAGCTCTGCGCCGGTCAGCCCTGACAGCTCGTCCAGATGACGCATGAGGGCTTGCTTGACCTGGGCGATGGCCATGGTCGGGGCCCGGTGCGCGCCCCCCTGGGGCTCGCGCACGATTTCGTCCACAACCTTGAGGCCCGAGAGGTCCTCGGCGGTCAGGCGCAGGGCCTCGGCCGCGTCCGGAGTACGCTCGCCGTCCTTCCACAGGATCGCCGCGCAGCCCTCGGGACTGATCACCGAGTAGTAGGCGTGCTCCAGCATCAGGACGCGATCGCCCACGCCGATCCCCAACGCCCCGCCGGAACCACCCTCGCCGATGACGACCACCACAACGGGCACGGTCAGCTGGAACATGGCCAGGATATTCTCGGCGATGGCCGCCGCCTGTCCGCGCTCCTCGGCGCCGATGCCGGGATAGGCACCGGGTGTATTGACGAGGGCCACAATGGGCAGGCGCAGGTGCTCCGCCAGCTGCATCTTGCGCAGGGCCTTGCGGTAACCCTCCGGGTGCGCACAGCCGAAGTTGCAGGCCAGGCGCTCGCTGACCGTCTTGCCTTTCCGGTGGCCGAGCAGCATGAAGCGCCGCCCCTCCATGGTGGCCAGGCCAGTAACCATGGCCGGGTCGTCCCCGTAGACCTTGTCCCCGTGCAGCTCGAGGAACTCGTCGAGCATGTGTTCGATGTAATCCGAAGCCACCGGTCGCCCCTGGTGCCGCGCCACATTGACCCGTTCCCAGGCCGAGAGGTCCGAGTAGGTTTCCTCGATGGCCCCCGCCAGGCGGCGCCGCAGGGCCTCCACCTCCCCGGAAATATCCAGGTTGGTGCTGAGGGAGAGGTTCTCCAACTCCTCCAGCTGGAGTTCGATCTCGCGGATCGGCCGCTCGAAGCCCATGCCCGGGCTGGCGGACTCGGCGGCGCTGTGCTTGCCTTTGCTCATGGTGAAAGGGACGCCGGGGCAGCCCTAGTCGTGGCAGATCCTCCGGCAGGCTGCCCCCAGCCGCAAGGGGTAAGGGCAAAATGCGGGGGCCTATGGCCTGGAACCACTCCGGCCTCCTTTCCCTTTGTCCCCCGCGCTTACTAGGATCTGGTCCTCCCGTGAATTCCCTCAGCTTGACACCGTGAAGACCACTTCCAAGGCCCCGTCCGTGCCCGACAAATCCCCCGCCGCCCATTCAACAGAGGTCACCGCCTCGGCGGCCTGGCGCCTGGAAGTTTTCCGCCAGGCGCAGATGGACGACCCGGAGGGCAGCCATCTGCTGCGTTCCCTGCCCGAGTTCCACATCAATAGCATCAGCGCCGCCCGCCTGGGTCGCGGGGTGCTGCTGCCCCCGGACCTCGAGCGCGAGACAGTCGAAGCCATCGCCCGGGAGCTGCTGGTGGATCCCGTGCTGGACGAGCTGCGCCTGTATGCCCCGGACGAGGCGCCCCCGGCGACCCCGGCGGGAACCGCGCGCCTTTTGGTTACGCGCAAGTCCGGCGTGATGGACCCCGTGGCGGGCACCATCGCCCGCACCCTGGCACGCACGGGCCTGACCGCCGGCGAGCAGGTCTTCGTGGCCACCTTCGCCGCCTGGGAACTCACGGGCACCCCCACCGAGCAGGAGCTCCTGACCATCGGCCGCCGCATCCTGGCCAACGTGACCATCGAGGAGCTGCTGCTCAGCCGCGAGGACCTGCCCTACGGCGCCCCGCGGCCCGCGGCCGGCCACGGCCGCGTCGAAGTTCCCCTGGCAGAGCTCGACGACCAGGCCCTCTTGGCCATCAGCACCGACGGCGGCCTGTCACTCTCCCTGGACGAGATGCGCGCCATCGCCGAGCACTTCGCCGGCCTGGGGCGCGCCCCGAGCGCCTGCGAACTGGAAACCCTGGCCCAGACCTGGAGCGAGCACTGCAAGCACAAGACCTTCGCCGGGCGCGTGGAGATGGTGGAGAACGGCGAGACGCGCCTCATCGACAACCTCTTCAAGGAGACCATCCGCGCCGCCACGGAACAGTTGGACAAGCCCTGGTGCGTCAGCGTCTTCCACGACAACGCGGGCATCGTGCGCTTCGAGGGCGACTGGGACCTGGCCTTCAAGGTCGAGACCCACAACCACCCGAGCGCCATTGACCCCTACGGGGGAGCGGGCACGGGTATCGGCGGAGTGGTGCGTGACATCCTCGGCGTGGGCCTCGGCGCGCGCCCCATCGCCAACACGGATGCCTTCTTCGTCGGCCCGCCGGAACTGCCCAGGGAAGATGTACCAACTGGCTGCATGCACCCGCGCCGCATCCTGCGCGGCGTGGTGGCGGGCGTGCGCGACTACGGCAACCGCATGGGCATTCCCACGGTCTCCGGCGGCGTCTGGTTCCACGAGGGCTACACCGCCAACCCGCTGGTCTACGCGGGCACCGTGGGCCTGATCCCCGCGGGTCTGGCGGACAAGTCCGTGGCCCCCGGCGATGCTATCCTGGCCGTGGGCGGGCGCACGGGGCGCGACGGCATCCACGGGGCGACCTTCTCCTCCGTGGAACTCCACGAGGAGTCGGAGACGACCTCCTCCTCCGCCGTGCAGATCGGCGACCCGATCATGGAGAAGCGCGTCCTGGACGGCCTGCTGCGCGCCCGGGACCGCGGCCTCTACCGCGGCGTCACGGACTGCGGCGCCGGGGGCTTCTCCTCCGCGGTGGGCGAGATGGGCGAGGCCTGCGGGGCCCGCGTCGAGCTGGACAAGGTGCCCCTCAAGTACCCCGGCCTCACGCCGGAGGAGGTGTGGATCAGCGAGGCCCAGGAACGCATGGTTTTGGCCGTGCCGCCCGACAAGCTCGCCGCGTGCATCGCCGTCTTCGAAGCGGAGGATGTGGAGGCGGCGGTCATCGGCGAGTTCACCGACAGCGGCCAGCTGGTCCTGCAGTCCGGCGGTGAGTGCATGGCGGACATCTCCATGGAGTTTCTCCACGGCGGCGTCCCCGGCCCCCTGCGCCGGGGCGAGTGGACGCTCCCCGCCGCCCTCGCGGAGACACGCGTGCCCGCGCCGCGGGACGGCGACCACGCCGCCGTGCTGCTGGCCCTCCTGGCCTCCCCGGACATCGCCAGCAAGGAGTGGATCGTGCGTCAGTACGACCACGAGGTGCAGGGCATGAGCGTCCTGAAACCCCTGGTCGGACCGCGGGGCGACGGCCCCGGTGATGGCGCAGTCCTCCAACCCCTGGCGGAGAGCCGCCGCGGCGTGGCCATCGCCGTGGGCGCCTGCCCGCGCTTTGGACTCCTCGACCCCTACGCCATGGCCACCGCGGCCATCGACGAGGCCCTGCGCAACGTGGTCTGCGCCGGGGGCGATCCCGCGCAGACCGCCATCCTCGACAACTTCTCCTGGGGCAACTGCGACAAGCCGGACCGCCTGGGAGCCCTGGTCCTGGCCGCCGAGGCCTGCCGCGACGCGGCCCTGGCCTACGGAACGCCGTTCATCTCCGGCAAGGACAGCCTGAACAACGAATACCGCGTGGCCGGCCAGAGCCTGGCCATCCCCCCCACGCTCCTGATTTCCGCCATGGCCCCGGTGCCCGATGTGAGCCGCGTCACGAGCATGGATCTCAAGGCGGCGGGCAACCACCTGCTGCTCCTGGGCTCCACGGCGGCGGAGCTGGGCGGCTCCCATTACTTCAACCTGTGCCAGTTCCACACCGGCCGCCCGCCCCGGGCGGATCTCGCCACCGCGCCGCGCCTCCTGAGCGCCCTGCACAGCGTCCTGGCGGCTGGCCTGGTGCGTTCCGCCCATGACCTGGCCGAGGGTGGCCTGGCCGTGGCCGCAGCCGAGATGGCCTTCGCCGGAGAGCTCGGCCTGGACCTCGACATCGCTGGCATCCCCGTGGCGGAGGCCGCGAACCAGGACGGCGACACGCTGCGCCTGTACTCAGAATCCTGCACGCGCTTCCTGCTCGAGGTGGCGCCGGAGGAGCTGGCAGCGGTCACGGCGCGCCTGGCAGACTTCACCCTCACCGACCTCGGGCGTGTCACCAGCGACCGTCGCCTGGTGCTGCGCTCCCAAGACCGACAACTTCTGGCCTGCGCTCTGGACGACCTGCGCCGGGCCCACGGCAGCGCCTTCCAAGGCTGATCCAAAAAACCCATGAAAGCCGACGACAAACCCCGGGCCCTGGTCCTGCGCACAGCGGGCACCAACTGCGACGGCGAGACCGTGCGCGCCCTCGGCATGGCCGGCGCGCGCGTTGAGCTGCTGCACCTCAAACGCTTGATCGAGGACCCCAGCCCCCTGGCCCGGAGCGCCGCCCTGATACTCCCCGGCGGCTTCTCCTACGGCGATGATGTGGCCGCCGGCCGTGTCCTGGGCCTGGAGCTGCGCCACCACCTGGGCGCCGCCCTGGGCGAGTTCGTCGCCAGCGGCGGCTTCGTGCTCGGCATCTGCAACGGCTTCCAGGTGCTGGTGGAATCCGGTCTGCTGGAGGCCGGCGGACAGCGCCGCATGGCCCTGACCGACAACGCCTCGGCGCGTTTTGAGTGTCGCTGGGTCCACCTGCGCTCGGAAAAGAGCGCCTGCCCCTGGCTGGTCCCCGGCGAGATCTGGCCCGTGCCCGTGGCCCACGCGGAGGGCCGTTTCACCGTGGCCGACGACGGGACCCTGGCCGAACTGGCCGACGGCGGCCAGCTGGCCCTGACCTATGTGAATCCGGACGGCAGCCCGCCGACCTATCCGGCGGACCCCAACGGTTCGGCGGGCCACATCGCCGGTATCTGCGACCCCACCGGACGCGTTCTGGGCCTGATGCCCCACCCGGAGCGCAACCTGCAGCCCTGGAACCACCCCCAATGGACGCGCCTGGGCGGGACGCGCACGGAGGGCGAGGGCCTGGCCTTCTGGAGACGCCTGGTACGCGCCGCGGCGGCCCTGCCCGTGGGCGGCTGACGGCCCAGGCTTGCGGGATCCCGGCTAGGGCGAAAAGAATCCCGCCCTTGCCCTTTGCCCGCGGCATCCGAAAACATTAAAAGCAGGCTATTCCTCTTAGATCTCTCCAGGACCCACACCATGCGCCACCTGATCCTACCCGCCCTCCTCGCCTTGCCCCTGCTCGCCTCCTGTGAGGCCCTGGCCGTCGGCACCCTCGCCGGCATAGTCATCAGCCAGGACATGCTCGACAACAGCACCTTCGTGGCCCATGTGAACAAGGATGTGGACAGCACCTGGCTCAGCGTGCGCAGCACCTGCTCCCACGCCACCGTCGACCCCATCGAGACCGACGAGGACCTGCGCGTGCTGACCTGCAAGTACGACGGCGCCAGGGTCAGGGTTTCCGTCGAAGCCTATGACCTGGGCCATTCGATCATCCGCGTTTCCGCCAGCAAGTTCGGCGTGAAGAGCGGGGAGATCGCCGATCTTGTCATGCGCAAGGTCCTGAAGGACCTGGAATAGGCGCCTTTCGCCGCCAGCGCGTTCGGGGCGGGCCTCAGGCCGGCGGCCCGCACTGCTTGCAGTAGCCCCGGATGCGCAGCAGGTGCCGCACGGGCGTGAAGTCCGCGGCACGGCAGGCCTTGTTCTGGAGCTGCTCGATGCGCGCATCGACGAACTCCTCCAGGGCACCGCAGCTGATGCACACCATGTGGTCGTGGTGCTCGTGTCCCAGGGTGTGCTCGTAGAGGAGCTCCTTGCCACCGGTGTCCACGGCCTCCAGAAAGCCGCCGGTGACCATCATCTCCAGCGTGCGGTAGACCGTGGCCCGGGAGACCGCTGCGCCCTTTTCCGCATCCAACCAACCGAGCAGAGTCTCTGCGCTGAAGTGCTCGTGGGTGCCGTAGACCCGCTCGAGGATGCGCTTGCGTTGGCGGGTCAAGCGCAGCCCCTGCCCGCTCAGGTACTCCCGGTAACTATCGGTGATCGCAGTGTGTTCCAAGGTTGCTGCTCAGTAGCTCGGCCCGCCGGAGGTGTCGCTGTCCGTCGCCATCAGATTCCGTGAGGCCGGTAGAGGCGGGCCAGGCGGCGGGGCGCCAGGCCCATCCGCCAGGCCCGCGTCAGGGCCCAGTTGCGCAGGGTACAGCGCAGGAAGCCTTCGCGCTGCCAACGCCTGGGAGAAAGGCGCAGGATCGCATCTTCGACCAGCACCATACGCCCGGCCCCGGGCCAGGCCTCCAGGCGCCGGGCCAAATCAAGGTCCTCGAAGATCGGCAGATCCGCAAAGCCCCCCACACCCTGGTAGATGCTGCGCCGCAGGGCGAGGCCACAATCCCCGTAGACCACACCGCGCCGGGCGCGACGGGCGGCGCTGCGCTCCACGGCCCGGTAGTGCCAGCCCGGCGCCTCGATACGCTGGACCATGGCGCAGCGCCCCACGTGGGCCTCCCCCAGGGCCCGGCGCACGGCGGCCAGGGCCCCGGGATCCGGCAGGCAGTCCGCATGCAGGAAGAGCAGCAGCTCCGTTTCCAAGGCCGCCGCCCCGGCCGCCAACTGCCCGCCGCGACCGGGAGCACTGACAACCACCGTGGCACCCGCCGCCCGGGCCAGCTCCCCTGTCCCGTCCGCGCTGCCCCCGTCCGCCACCACAACCCGCTGCGCCCGGTCATCCGCCGGACTGGGCCCCAAGGGGCCAGTGCCCAGAGCCCCCTCCCCGGGGGATCCCAGCAGCCGTTTCAAGAGGCCGGGTAGCAGGCGGGCCTCATTCAGCGTCGGCACAACCACGCCCAGGCTCGGGGTGCCGGGCGCATCCACCTGGCCGCCGACCACCACTCAGGCGCTCATGTCCGCGTGGGGGGCGGCCCCACCCGTGGCTCCCCGCCCCCTGGCCGCTGGCTCGCCCGCAGCGGGTGCTTCCTCCGGCCCCTCCTCGTCTTCGCCCAAGAGCTCCGCCCGGGCCGCTTCCCGCGTCCCGATATCCGACCGCGTGAACATGCCATCCCAGTGCAGCTCGTCCACGGCCCCATAGGCCGCTCTGCGCGCCTCCTCGCGCTCCTGGCCCAGGGCGGTGACGCACAGGACGCGGCCGCCGGCGGTCACCACCTGTCCGTCCTCCGCCCGCGTCCCCGCGTGGAACACGACCACATCCTCCCGTGCCTCCGCCGCCGCCAGCCCCTCGATGAGCGCTCCCTTGGCGTACTCGCCGGGATAGCCTTCCGTCGCGGCCACGACCCCCACCACCGTACGGCTGTCCCATTCGGGAGCCTCCAGCTCCCCCAGGCGCCCCTCGGCCACGGCCAGCAGATAGGGGTAGAGGTCACCCTTGAAACGCCGCACCAGGGCCTGGGCCTCCGGATCCCCGAAGCGCACGTTGTACTCCAACACCTGCGGGCCGCCGTCGGTGATCATCAAGCCCGCGTAGATCACGCCGCGGAACTCAATGCCCTCGCGGCTGAGAGCGTGCAGCGTCGGCACCATGACGCGCTGTTCGATCTGCTTGATGAGGCGCTTGTGTACCTGCGGCACCGGCGAGTAGACCCCCATGCCTCCGGTGTTGGGCCCCGTGTCGCCCTCCCCCACCTGCTTGTGATCCTGTACCGCATCGAGCACCAAGAGCGTCTGCCCGTCGGTGATGGCCATCACCGAGAGCTCCTCGCCGTCGACAAACTCCTCGAAGAGGATGCGCTCCCCCGCCTCCCCCAGGCGTTTCTCCTCCATCACGATGTCGATGGCCGCCTGGGCTTCCTGGGCGTTGTCGCAGATGAAGACCCCCTTGCCCGCCGCCAGCCCATCGGCCTTGATG
>DASCNH010000193.1:0-28330 GCA_036011365.1 Planctomycetota bacterium
ACCCGGGCGGAGGGCGACGGGCCCGGAGACGACGATGCCCAACCGTCCAACTCGGCCGCCGCCTAGGCCAGTCGCCTAGGCCAGTCGCCTGGGCCAGTCGCCTGGATGCGTCGACCAGCGCTGGCGCCCTGGACCGCCGACGCCTAACTGGGCCGACGCAGGATGCGGCGCGTGGTTGCCTGGGCCCTGGCCCACAGGACGATCTCGCCGACGTTGACCCGGGCCGGGCGTGTGACGGCCCACAGGACAGCGTCGGCCACATCCTCCGGCAGCATGGGCTCCACATCCGCGTAGACCGCGGCGGCAGCGGCCTCGTCACCGCGAAAACGGACACGGCTGAAGTCCGTCTGCACCATGCCGGGGTCGACGGTGGTGAAGCGCACGCCGGCGCCGGCGTGTTCCTCGCGACAGGCCTCGTAGAGGGCGCGCACGGCGAACTTCGTGGCACAGTAGACATTGCCCCCGGGGTAGACCTGGCGACCGGCCACGCTGCCCAGGAAGACGACGTCGCCGCTGTCCGCGGCCAGCATGGCGGGCAGCGTGGCGCGCAGCACGGCCAGCACTCCCTTGACGTTGGTGTCGATGACCGTGGACCACTCCTCGGGATCTCCCGTCGCCAGGCTATCCGTGCCCAGGGCCAGGCCGGCGTTGAGCAGCACGATGTCGAAGGGAGCGGAGCGCGCCTCCAGGAGCGCGCGAACTCCCGGGCGGTCACAGACATCCAGGACGGCGACCTCGGCCCGGCCGCCGTCCGCGACAATCGCGCCCTGGACCTCCTCCAAGCGCCCGCGCCGGCGGGCGGTCAGGAGCACTTCGGCCCCGGCCGCAGCCAGGGTCCGGGCCGTGGCCGCGCCGATACCCGCGCTGGCGCCGGTCACCAGAGCCCGCTTGCCTGCCAGAGAAGTCATCTGGGCAGAATAGGGAAGCCCGTGTTCCGGGGGTACCCTGGTGGGCATGGGATCCAGGCGACAGGGCAGTTGGCTGCGCAACGGGCACTTCCGGGCGGCGGCGGATGGACCAGTGGAAGGGGCGCTGCTGGTAGTTGACGAGCGCGTCTCTCGCCTGGGGGGCGAAGAGGAGGTGGGGCGGGCAGCGCGGGAACTGATTGCCGCGGGCGTGGCCCTGGAGGAGGTCGACCTGGGCGGAGGTTGGGCCGTTCCCGGCCTGCGGGACGGCCACGGGCACCTTGAACTCCTCGCCCGGCGGCATGCGGTGCTGGACCTCAGGGCCTGCGGCGACGAGCGGGAGCTCGTCGCTTGCGCGGCGGCGGAGGCGGCTCGGCGACCGGCGGGGGAATGGATTCGCGGGCAGGGTTGGGGCGGGGAAACCTGGGTGGGGCCGGAGCCCGGGCATGGGGAGCTCTCGCGGAACACGCCGGACAACCCGGTGCTGCTGACCCGGGTGGACGAACACGCGGCCCTGGTGAACCGGGCGGCCCTCGGCCTGTGCGGCCTGGACGCCGATGCGGGCGGCCAAAAACCAGAGGCCCTGGGCGCGGACGGGCGCGTGGAGGTGGACCGGGACGGCCGGCCCACGGGCATCCTCCTGGACGGAGCCCTGCGGCGCATGGCGGCCCTGGTACCTCGGCAGGACGCGGAGGCCCGGCGCAGTAACCTGTACCGGGCCCGGGAGGAGCTCCTGGGCCAGGGCCTGGTCGGAGTACACGACATGGCCGTCGGGCAGGCGGACCTCCAGTTGCTGCGCACCCTGTGCGCCGAGCCCGACTGGGGATTGGATGTGAGCGCCTGGCTGTGGGGGCCGGAGACCGAGGATCCAGAGTACCTGGCCGGGGCCGGCGTGCGCCCCGGAGAACGCCCCCGGACCCTGGAGGTCTGCGGCCTGAAGATCTTTCTGGACGGGGCTCTCGGATCGCGGGGGGCGGCGCTTTTGGCGCCCTATTCTGACGCGCCCGCCGAGCAGGGCCTCTTGATGCTGGAGCGCGCGGAGGTGTTGGAGAGTGTGCGCCGGGGTCTGGCCGCCGGCCTGGCCCCGGCCCTGCACGCCATCGGGGACCGGGCCAACCGCCTGGCCCTGGATGTATTCGAGGAACTGCGGCGGGACGGGGCCTGGGGCCCGCGCCTGGCGGCCCTGCGCCCGCGCATCGAGCACGCCCAGGTCGTGGCGGCCGCGGATCTGTCGCGCTTCGATGGCCTGGACCTGACCCCGGCCGTGCAACCCGCCTTCGCCCTCTCGGACGGGCCCTGGTTGGAAGAGCGCCTGGGGCCCGAGCGCCTGGCCGGCGCCTACGCCTGGTCGCGCCTGGCGTCGGACCCGGGACAGCTGGCTCTGGGGAGTGACTTCCCCGTGGAGGAGCCCGCTCCCCTGCGTACGCTGCGTGCGGCGCGCACCTGGGCGGCACCGGGCGCCAGGCCCCTCGCCGCCGGGGAAGCCCTCACGGCCCACACCCTGGGCGTGGCCCGGGCGGCTGGCCAGGAGCGCTGGCGCGGGTTGTTGGCGCCGGGCTACGACGCGGATGTCAGCGTCTTCGACGGCGACCCCCTGGGGCCGGCGGATGAGCTGCGGGACCTGTGCGCCACGCACACCGTGGTGCGCGGGAAGGTCCTCTACCGGAGGCACTAAAAGGCCAGGACGGCCCTGCCCCGGAGCAACTCTGTCTGTAGACTGCGACGCGTGACTGCCATCGAGATCACATACACCGGGGGACTGCATACGGAGGCCGTTCACGGGCCCTCTGGCGCGCGCATTGAAACTGATGCACCGCTGGACAACGCCGGGCGTGGCGAGGCCTTTTCACCCACGGATCTACTGGCGGCGGCCCTCGGCAGCTGCGTGCTCACGATCATGGGCATCGCCGCCGAGCGCCGGGGCTGGGACATCAGCGGGACGCGGGTCAGCGTTGAGAAGGAGATGGTGGCCGAGCCGGTCCGGCGCATCGGCCGTCTGGTGGTGGCCATCGATGTGGCCGGCGACCACGACGAGCGGGCCCGGGCGGCCTTGGAGCGGGCGGCCCACGGTTGCCCGGTGCACGGCAGCCTGCATCCGGAAACCGCCGTTGACCTGCAGCTCACCTGGGCGGACAGCTAGGCGGCCATGGCGTTGCTCGCGGGGCTGGGGCTCGTCTTCGACTACCCCGGTCCCCTGCGTGCCGTGGATGGTGTGGACCTGGAACTCGAGCCGGGGGAACTTCTGGCCCTGATCGGACCCAACGGTTCGGGCAAGAGTACGCTGCTATCGATCTTGGCTGGCCTGCTCCAGCCGACGGAGGGCCGCGTCCTGCTGGATGGCGCAGCCTTGGATGCCCTTGAGCCCCGGCAGCGGGCGCGAACTCTGGCGCGCGTGCCCCAGTTTCTGCCGGCCCTGCCCCATACCACCGTGGACGAGTTTGTGCTCGGTGGGCGCTATGCGCGCTTGGAGCGGCTGGCAGGCCTCGGCCCGCATGACCTGCATTCCCTGGACGAGGCCCTGGAGCGCTGCGCTGTGCGCGAGCTGGCCACGCGCTCCATGGATGAACTCTCCGGAGGCCAACGCCAGCGCGTGCTCCTGGCCCGGGCACTGGCCCAGGAGGCGCGCATCCTGCTGGTGGACGAGCCCACCAGCTCCCTGGATCCGGAGCACGGTGTGACGGTCTTCGAGCTCCTGGAGGGGGCCCGGGCGGCGGGCTGCGGCGTGCTTATCGCGACCCATGACCTGAACCTCGTGGCCCAATACGCGAGCCGTTTTCTGCTGCTCGATGACGGGCGCCTGGTCACCGGTGGCAGCGCTGGGGAGGTCCTGCGCCGGGAGGCGCTGGAGCCGGTCTACGGCACTGACCTGCACTACGAGAGCTGGCCGGATGGCCTGCCCGTCGTGCTGCCTCGGCGGCGCACCGGGGCCCCTTGACCGGCCGCGCCCCTCAGGGGAAGGTGGCCAGCAGGTGTTCCGCCAGGACCAGACGCGTGGCCTCGTCCAGACCCCGGAAGTCAGGCATGGGCATGATGTAGCGCTGGCCCAGGCGGACGAGGCGCTCATCGGAATGCAGGAACTGACGCGGATCCGCCAGGTAGGCGGACAGGTCGCTGACTGTCCAGTGGGCCGAGAGCGTTTCGAGGGCCGGGCCCAGGGTGCCGCCGGCGCCGTCAGCGCCGTGGCAATCGGCGCAGGTCTCCTGGGCGAAGAGGGCCGCGCCGGGGGTCTCAAAGGAGTCCGCAGCGTTACCTGAGCCGCAGGAGGAGAGGGCACCGAGGAACAGCATGGCAGCCAGGGCCCGGGGCAGAGTGATGGGGGGGAGTCGCATGGGACAGTCCATAGCACCCCGAGAGGGATCTGCCAATGGCAGGCTGCCACGCGGCGTCAATCTTGACTTGAGAAGGCCCAGGCAGAAGAGTGCAGCCTCATCCCATGGCAGCAGAACCCCAGAGATACAATCCACAGGGCGCCTTCCCCTGGCCTCTGTTCCTGGGCATGGGAGCCCTGGTGGCGCTGTTGCGCTCCGCCCTGGTTTTCTCCCTGGCCGACGTCTTCTTCTACGGCGAGGAGTTGGAGAAGGGCACGGCGGCCAAGGCCATGCTCGATGGCCTGCCCGTGGAACATTTCCGGCTGGCCTATCACGCCTACGAAGGCGGCGGCTTCGCTGCCAGCCACCTGAAGGCCCTTTGCTTTCTCCTCTTGGGTGAGAACCTGCTGGCCCACAAGCTGGCTGCCCTGGTCATGATCCTGGCGGTGCTGGCGGCGGGCCTGCGCTTGGTGGATCGGCATTTCGGACGCCGGCCCGCCTTCCTCTTCGGCCTGCTCTACGCCCTGGCTCCGGGGAGCATGCAACAGCTCTCCCTGCTGCACCTGGGCATTCACTTCGAGGCCTTGCTCTTCGTGTTTCTCGTCCTGGACCAGGGGGCCAGGCTGGCCTGCGCCCCACAGGGGGGAGAGCGCTCGCCGCGTGCCCTGCGCCCCTGGGCGGTCCTCGGCCTGCTGACGGGTCTCGGCATCTGGTTCAACTACCAGCTGGCGCCCCTGGCGGCCTATGTCGCCCTGGTGCTGCTCCTGGGAGGGCGCCTGCGCGGCGACGCCTGGCGGCGGGCCGGCGCCGGCCTGGCGGGCACGGCCCTGGGCCTGATGCCCCTGGCGTGGATGGCCTGCGCAGTGGGGGCCGAGGTCTTCAACATCCATGGGGTGCCCCTCCTGGGCGGCGGAGAAGGTCACGGCCAGGCCCCCCTGTCGGAGACCCTGTCCGCCTTCGCCCACTCCCTCTACGGCAGCGGGCCGCTGCTGCCGCGCCTGTTCGCCTGCGTCATGCCCGGAGCCCTGATAGGATCCCTGCTGCTGGCCCTCAGGCGCTGGGATGAAGCGCAGACCCAGCTGGCCTCCGGGCGCCGCCTGCTCTTCTTCCTGGGAGCCCTCGTCACCCTGCTGGTGGCCTACCTGGCCTCGCCCTTCCGGGTGGGGGCCGTCTATCACCCGTTCCTGCTGATGCGCTTCGCCCCGGCCTGGGGGTTGACCGCGGTGCTCATCGCCGCAGTCTGTGCCCGCGTGCTGGGCCCGCTGCCGGTGCGGCGCAGCGCCGCCGCCCAGGACGCTCCCTGGGGCGCGGCGCGCTTCGCCGGAGGGCTGATCTTCAGCCTTTGCCTGTTGTCGGGGCTGGGTGGACTCTTGACCCTGGTGCGGGCGGGCCACGCGCCGCACCCGGCGGCGGCCTACCGCCTGCTGCGCAGTGCCCCCGGCATCAGCTACGGCGCCTACTTCGCGAAGTTCGTCGGCCACCTGGAGAGTGCGCCGCGGGAAACGCTGACGACCCTCTTGGCCTTTGATGAAGGGCGGCGGGGGGACCTGGAGGGAGCCGCCGGCGGCGCCCTCATGCGCCACTTCAGCCTGACCCCGGACGAGCTCCTGGCCCTGGCCGCAGAGCTCGGAGCCACACCCGCGGTCCTCTTGGCCAGCGGGCCCCAACTGGTGACCCAGTCCGCCGGCGACCTGGACGCGGCCCTGATGGCCGCCCATGTGCACCCCCGACGGGAACAGCTGCTCGAAGCCCTGGGCCGCTATGCCGGGCGCTGGCGTTGGACTCGCAAGGACCTGGTGGCCGATGTGCCCGGGGAGCTCGCGAGGTACGGGGCGCGCCGGGAGATGGCGCCCTGGTGGCGCGGCCTCGGGCATCGGGTGCACGAGGTCTTCCGCCTGGACCCCTGGAGCGCGCGCTATTGGATTTCCCAGTTGCCGGACGAGGTGCGCGGGCCCGCGGCGGCCGGCTGGGAGGCGGCGCGCCGGGCGCCGCGTTAACCGGGCAGCCGGCTAGTCAGCGGTGACGTTGGGCACCTGCAGCGCCACGTCGTCCCGGGAGCCGTCGTAGATGTAACTCCAGGCGCTCTCCTGCACGCGCTTGAGGTGCCTGCGGCGGCGCAGCTTCACATCGATCAAGTCGCCGATCAGGTAGGGATGAGTGATCATCGTCCACAGGCGTTCGAACTTGCGCTGGAGCCGTGGCAGCCAGTGCTTGGTGGCATTGGCGTGGACCTTGAGCAACCTGTCGCGCTCCTGGTTCAGCTCCGCATGGCTGAAGGTCGGGTGCTTGAAGGTCTCGGTGGAGTGCCAGTAGTGGAACTCGATTTCGGCCACATCCTGGAGCAGGCTGTCCTTGATGGACTCGTAGAGTTCCGTGCCGGGAATGGGCTGCAACATGGCCACGCAGATGGAGTCCGGGCGCGTCTCCGTGACCAGCTCCTCGGTGTAGCGGTGATCCTCGGGCAGCTCCTCCGGGAAGCCGTAGAGGATGAAGAACTTGAAGTACATGCCGAGCTGGCGGTTGAGCTTGGAGCCCGCGCGCACCTTGTCCGGCGTGACGCCCTTCTTCATGGTGGTCAAGAGGCGCGGGGAGCCGGACTCCAGCCCGTAGGCGATCTTGACGCAGCCGGCGCGGCGCATCCAGCGCAGCATCTCGAAGTCCATGGTGTCGACGCGCGATTCGCAGAGCCATTCGAAGGACAGGTCGCGGCGGATGATCTCCTTGCAGAGGGCGATCACGCGCTTGCGCTGAATCGTGAAGAGGTCATCGAAGAAGATGATCTGGGGCGGGTTGTAGGTCTTCAGGATCAGTTCGATCAGATCCACCGTGCGCTCGGCGCCCATGGCGCGGTACAGGCGCGGGGTCATCTCCGCATCGCAGAAGGTGCAGGCGTAGGGGCAGCCGCGGGAGGTGATGGTGGTCACGCCCGGGTTGACCATGATGCGCATGTACTCCGGGATGTCCCACAGGTGGTAGGCGGGGAAGGGCAGGGCATCCACATCCTTGACCAGGGGCCGCCGCGGGGTGCGGTGCAGCTCGCCTGCCTGCATAAAGGTGATGCCGAGGATGTCCGGCCAGCGCTCGGGGTCGTCGATGGCGTCGAGGATCTCGGGCAGGGTTTCATCGCCCTCGCCCTGGACGCAGATGTCCGCCGCACCGGCATCGAGGAAGAACTCCGGGTTGGTGGTGGGGTGCGGGCCGCCGAGGATGGTGGGTTTTTTGTAATCGTTGCGCGAGATCTGGCCGAGCTCCCGGGCGCGGCGGGCATTGGGTGTCAGGGAGGAGATGCCGACCACATCCGCCCAGTCCATGCCGGCCTTGACCTCGTCCAGCTCGCGGATGGAGTCGTCGAGCAGGCGCACATCGTGGCCCAGCTCGAGCAGTTCCGCACCCAGGATGCTGATGCCGAGGGGCGGGTAGATCTCGTCCCGGGCCAGCTCGCCCTTCTGCTTGTCCTGGTTCGCGAAGGCGGCGGCCGCCAGCTCCCGGATGGCCTGGGATTTCGCGTAGATGAGGACGACCTTCATGTTCAGTGGGCGTGTGGGCTGCGGGGAGGCGCGGAGGGGGGGAGGAGCCGGGCCTGGTAGCCTGACGGTCGCGGTAGAGTTAAGCGTGCCGGAGGCATCCTGAATAGGCCCTCATCGGCGGTTTTGTGCCCGGGGATCAGCGAGAAGAGTGGAAAAAGGGAGCAATGCCCGGATCCGGGGCCCGGGATGGGCCCCGGGGGCTGTGGGGGATAGAATGCGCGTATGAGCAAGACCAGTCCGGAAAAGAAGCCTGGCGAGCCCCGCGGCGAGTCCTTTGACGAGCGCCTGGCGCGCCTGGAGGCCCTGGTGGCGGAGCTGGAAGGCGGCGGCCTCGGCCTGGAGGCCTCCATGGAGCGCTATTCGGAGGGTGTGACCCTGCTCAAGGGGTGTCGGACCCTCTTGGCCGGCTACGAGCGGCAGGTGGAGGAGCTGACGCGCGATGCGGAGTTGACACCCTTTGAGGGCGACCCGGACGCCGGGGCTGGGCATGGGGAGAGCTGAGGCCGGGCAGGTGGCGGGGGGGGGGCCGCAGGGTCCCGGCGCGGCGCCGGGGGGGATCGGGCCCTGGCTGGCGGAGACCGCCCGCTGGGTCGAGGCAGGCCTGGGGGAGTTCCTGGCGGGGGCCCCTGGGGGGAACGACGGGCAGGGGAACGGCGGGCAGGGGAACGGCGGGCAGGGGAACGGCGAACTGGGGAACGGTGAACTGGACGGGGAGAGCGCCCTCTGGGCGGCCATGGGCCACGCGCTCCTCGGGGGGGGCAAGCGCCTGCGCCCGGCCCTGGTACGGGCAGTCTGTGTCCAACTCGGCGGCAGCGACCAAGAGGCCCTGGCCCCGGCCTGCGCCATCGAAATGGTCCATGCCTACAGTCTGGTGCACGACGACCTGCCCTGCATGGATGACGATGAACTGCGCCGGGGGCGCCCCAGCTGCCATGTGGTCTACGGGGAGGCCCTGGCGGTTCTGGCCGGGGATGGCCTCCTGACACGCGCCCTGGGTCTGTTGGCCGATTCAGGCGGACCCCGGGCTGCGCTCCAGGTGGCGAGTCTGGCCCGGGCGGCGGGGGAGCGCGGCATGGTCCTGGGCCAGGCCCTGGACCTGGCCCAGGAGGGCCGGGCCGCCACGCCGGAGGGCGTCCAGCGCATCCACGCCCTGAAAACCGGCGCCCTGCTGGCCGCCGCCGTGGAGCTGGGAGCCCGGGCCGCCGGCGGCGATCCCCGGCCCCTGGCGCCCTTTGGAGAGGCCCTGGGCCTGCTCTTCCAGGCTGTGGATGATGTGCTCGATGTGACCGGAGAGGCGGCTGAGCTGGGCAAGACGCCGGGCAAGGACGCCGCCGCAAACAAGGCCACGCTGGTGGCGGCCATGGGCCTGGAGGGGGCGCGGGAACGGGCCGCGGAGCTGGCCGAGCGGGCCCTGGCGGCGGGGGCTGATCTGGGTTGGGCCCCGGAAGACCGTCCCCTGGCCCTGGTGCGGGCCTTGCGAGACCGGAAGAAGTGATGGCCATCCCCCCGGCAGGCAAATACTCCGGCGCGGGGGCTGGTCGGCCGGCGTTTTCCCGGCGACACTTGGGTAGATGACTTCAACCCGTGCAAGCGCCCCGCGCGAGGCTGAGAGGCTGCTCGAAAGCATTACATCTCCGGTGGAGTTGCGCGCCCTCGATGTCCAGGAGCTGCCGACGCTCTGCGGCGAGGTGCGCCAGTTCCTTTTGGAGACCGTTCAGCGCACCGGTGGGCACCTGGGTTCTAACCTGGGTGTCGTCGAGCTGACCGCGGCCTTGCACTATGTCTTCGATTTCCGCCGCGATCGTTTGGTCTGGGATGTCAGCCACCAGTGCTATCCCCACAAGATCTTGACAGGCCGCCGGGGGGGCTTCGCCAAGCTGCGCCGCACCGGCGGCCTGTGCGGCTTCACCCATCCGGAGGAGTCCGAATACGACCTCTTCCACACGGGACACGCGGGCACCAGCGTCAGCGTGGGCCTGGGCATGGCCCTGGGGTTGTCGGCGGAAGAAGAGCCGCCCCATGTGGTCAGCGTCATCGGCGACGCCAGCCTGGGGGCCGGCGTGGCCTTCGAAGCCCTCAACCATGCGGGTGCCGTGGGCGGCAAGTTGCTGGTTGTGCTCAATGACAACGAGTGGGCCATCAGCCGCTCGGTGGGGGCCTTGGCCCGTTACCTCTCACGCCTGCGCTCGGCGCGCCTCTTACAGCGTGCTGGCCAGGAGCTGACCAATCTAATCCAAGCCATCCCGGTCATTGGGCCGCGGGTGGACCGCACCCTCGACCAGGCCGGAGAGGTCCTGCGGCACACTTTTGTGCCCGGTCATGTCTTCGAGGAGTTGGGTGTGACCTACGTGGGCCCCATCGACGGCCACGATGTGCGGGGCATCGTCAAGCAACTGGAGCGCGTGCGGGACCTGGACGGCGTTGTCATCCTGCACGTGCTGACCGACAAGGGCCGGGGCCACCCGGACGCGCCGGATCATCCCGAGCGCGTCCACGGTGTGGGACCCGCCCCGGTCCCGCCGGGCATCCGCAATGTGCGGCCTGCCGCGCCACAGGCGCCGCCGGGCCCGCCCTTCACCAAGGTCTTCGGCCAGGCCCTGGTGAGCGCCGGGGAGCGCGATCTGCGCCTGCGAGCCATCTCCGCCGCCATGTCCACGGGCACGGGCCTGGACGCCTTCGCCGAGCGTTTTCCGGCCCGCTTCTTCGATACGGGCATCACGGAGCAACACGCCGTAGCCATGGCCGCGGGCCTGGCCCGCGTGGGCCTGCGCCCGGTGGTGGCCATCTATTCCACCTTCCTCCAGCGTGCCTATGACCAGGTTTTCCAGGAGGTGGCCCTCCAGGGACTACCCATCCTGCTCGCCCTGGACCGGGCTGGTTTCGTGGGACAGGACGGCCCCACGCACCACGGCCTCTACGACATCGCTTACCTGCGCACCCTGCCCGGGATAGCGCTGTGCGCCCCCCGGGACGCCACCGATCTCCAGCGTCAGGTGCGCATGGCCCTGGCCGGCGATGGCCCCGTGGCCCTGCGCTATCCGCGGGATGCCACGCCCACGGAGGAGGTCATGCCCGCCGGCGAACGCGCGCCCATGGAGCCCGGACGCGCGGAGGCGCTGCGCGAGGGCGACCAGGCGGTGGTGTGGGCCTACGGGCCCCTGGTGGCCGAGGCCCTGGCCGCCGCGGAGACCTTGGCCGAGCGCGGCGTGGAGCTGGGCGTGGTGGACGCGCGCTTTGCGCGACCCCTGGACGAGCAGCTCCTGGGGCGTGACCTCATGCGCTATCGCCACCTCTTGACCCTGGAGGAGCACAGCCGCGCCGGAGGTTTCGGGGCGGCGGTGCTGGAGTTCGCCAGCCGTCAGCCGAAGCGCGGCGCGCGTATTCGCGTACTCGGAGTCCCGGATCGCTTCATTCCCCACATGAGTTCCCGGGCCGAGCAGCTGGCGCACTGCGGGTTGGATGCCGCCGGTGTCGAGCGGGCCGTGGTGAACGCCCTCAAGCACTCCCGCGTGCACTGAACACGGAGCGCAGCATCTCAGCGGCCCAAGGAACCAGTTCGGAGATCAGGCGTGTCCTGGTTCTCGCCGATGGACGCAAGGGGGAGGTGCTCAGCCTCCTGCCGGAGCTCAGCACCTGGCTACGGGAGCGTGTGGACGAGGTCGGTGTCGAGGAGGATGTGCGCGCCTTCTGCCGCACCCGGGAAGAGACCGGCGGTGGAGCCCCCCCCCCGGATCTTTTGGTGGTGCTAGGCGGAGACGGGGCCATTTTGGCCGCCGTGCGCGCCTTCTCCCGCACACCGGTCCCCACCATCGGCATTCACTTTGGGCGCGTGGGTTTTTTGGCCTCCGTGGAAGCCGAGCACTGGTGCGCGGCCCTGGAGGAGATCCTGTCCGGGCGCGCGGTGTGCGAACCGCGCCTGCGTTTGGTGGCCAGCTTCCCTGAGAACGGGCGCCCGGAGAGCGAGCCGGCCCGGCCCGTGGCCCTGAATGACATGGTGCTCTCGCGGGGAGCCTACCAGGGCATGTTGCAGGTGGCCCTGAGGGTGGACAGTGACTGGCTCACGAACTACCGCGCCGATGGCCTGATCGTGGCCACGGCCAGCGGCTCCACGGCCCACTCCTTGGCCGCCGGCGGACCGATTCTGGCCCCCTCCATGGAGGGCCTGGTGGTCACGCCGATCTGCGCCCAGGGGCTCTCCCATCGCCCCATCGTCCTGCACCCGGACAGTGTGCTCGAGTTGAGCGTGGCGCAGTCGGCCGGCGTCACCACGCTTTCGGTGGACGGCCAGGGCTACTACCCCCTGCGCCAGGGCGACACGGTGACCCTGCGGCGGCACCCGACGCCCTATCCGCTCCTGTCCCTCTCGGATCTGGATCCCTATAAACGACTGCGTGACCGCCTCGGCTGGCGCGGCAGTGCTGAACCGGATGTATTCCCAGCACACCCCAGCGCCCCGGCGCCGGATTGTGACACTGGCGAGGGCGGCTGCCTGTAGGCGCCCGCAGGCCCCGGACGCCAGGTTGGCCTGAGCGGGGTTGCCTACTGGGGGATAGGAGTGGAGGAGTCCGCCTGGATCTGGCCGTCTTCCATGTGCAGCACCCGATCGCAGCGCTCGGCGATGCGCTCGTCGTGGGTGACGAGCAAGAGGGCCACCTCCCGCCGGCGCTGCTCGCCCAGGAGGAGTTCGAGCACGCGCTCGCCGGTGGCGCTGTCCAGGTTGCCCGTGGGCTCGTCGGCGATCAGGATGTCCGGGTCCATCAATAGGGCGCGGGCGATGGCCACGCGCTGCTGTTCGCCGCCGGAGAGCTGGGCGGGGAGGTGTCCGAGGCGCTCACCCAGGCCGAAGGTCACCAGGTTTTCCTCGGCGCGGGCGGTCCAGGGGCTGCGGTGGCCGGCCCGATGGCCCGCCAGCATGGCGGGCAGCACGGAGTTCTCCAGTGCCGTCAGCTCCGGCAACAGGTGATAGAACTGGAAGACGAAGCCGAGCTTGAGATTACGCAGGGCGGCGCGCTCGGCCTGGGGCAGGTCCCAGGCTGACACGCCGCCGATGGTGATGCGGCCCTCAGTGGGTGCATCGAGCAGGCCCAGGATGTGCAGCAGGGTCGACTTGCCGGCGCCGGAGTAGCCCATCAGGCACAGGGACTCGCCCGGGTAGAGCTCCAGGTCGACCCCGTGCAGGATCTCGATGGAGGAATCGCCCAGGGGGAAGGATCGGCGCACCCCGCTGGCGGCCAGAACCGGTGCCTCACTCATAGCGCAGGGCGTCCAAGGGATTCAGGCGGGCGGCTTTCCAGGCCGGGAAGGCGGCGAACAGCAGCGTACAGAGGAAGGCACCGCCGGCGATGGCCAGCACGCCGGGGACGGTGACCACGCTCGGGATGTGATCGAAGAGGTAGATGTCGCGGTTGAAGATCTCGATGCCGAAGGTGCTCGAAAGCCAGCGTTCGATGGAGTCGATGCGCAGGGCGCCCCAGCAGCCCACCAGGGTGCCCAGGCCGGTGCCGATTAGGGCCTCCCAGAAGGCAATGGTCAGAAACAGGCTCAGGATGCCACCGGGGGTGGCTCCCAGGGCGCGCAGGATGCCGATGTCCCGACGCTTCTCCGTGACCATCATGGACAGGATGGCGAATACCGTAAAGCCGGCCACCACCATCACCAGGCTGAGCATGATGCCCAGGAGGACCTTCTCGTTCTCGATGGCCCCAAGCAACTTGACGCGGAACTCTTCCCAGGTGCGCACTTCATTGCCCATGCCGGCCAACAGGCCGCGCTCCTTGAGGCTGGCGGAGAACTCCCGCTTGAGGCTCTGGCCGTCGCGCTCGTAGTCGGCCAGGTTGACCAGCACATGGCTGAAGGAGCGCGTGCCTCCCAAGAGATCCGCCAGCTCGTCGCGCTCGAGGTAGATGCGGTCCAGGTCCATCTCGTTGTCCTTGGAGCGGAAGGTCCCGGCCACCACGTATTTGCCGTTGTTCTGGTGCAGTTCGCCGGTCTCCGGATCCGGGACGGCGGTGGCGATGTCAATCTCGCTGCCGATGGAGAGGCCCCAGGCGGCGGCCTTGCGCTGGCCGACGATGACCGAGGGCCGCGGGCGGCCGGTCGGACGATAGCTGCTCGGCCGGGCGAAGGGCTGGGCCGGATCCGCCACCGGTTCCACGCGGCCGATCAGGTCCGGCGTCGGCCCGCGCTCCAGGGACAGGCGGAACTCGGTCGTGGCCTCTTCGTCCGCCACATCAATACCCACCAGTTGCACCATGGCCAGGGCCCCGGCCTGGGCATCCGCCAGGATGGCGTTGCTGCGCGCCGCCCCCTGGCCGGATTGCACCAAAAGGCCGTACCAGACCAGCTGGGCGCAGGCCCCCGCGACCCGCTCGTCGGCGCGCACGGCGGCCAAGAGGCCGTCCGGGGAGCTCGGCTGGCCATCGCTGTCGGGCCACATGGTCCCGACGGGCTCGATGATCAGGTCGGAAAGGCTGCCGCGCATGGTGCTGCGGCTTTCCTCCAGGAACCCGGACATGATCGAGAGGATCAGGATCAGCGAGGCCACGGCCACGAAGATACCGATGATGCCGATCAGGTTTGTGCGCCGGGCGCGGATGTAACGGCGGGCCAGGAACGAGCGAAACACAGCCGTCTCCTCAGGCCTGCTTGGCTTCTGCGTGCGGGCTCGGAACCTCGGCGGTCTGCTCGCTACCCGGCAGGCTGCGCATGGCCGGGAAGAGCAGCACATCGCGGATTGAGTCCTGTCCGGTCAGGACCATCACCAGGCGGTCGATGCCCAGGCCCAGGCCGCCGGTGGGGGGCATGCCGAACTCCAGCGCCTGGATATAGTCGTAGTCCACTTCCCCGGGCGTCTCGGGGTCCTTGAGGGCCACCTGCTCGCTGAAGCGCTTCTCCTGTTCGGCCGGGTCGTTGAGCTCCGTGAAGGCGTTGGCCAGCTCCATGCCGCCGATGAAGAGCTCGAAGCGCTCCGCCAGGCGCGGGTCATCCGGGCTGCTCTTGGTCAGGGGGCAGATCTGGACGGGGTAGTCGGTCACGAAGACCGGGCCGCCCAGGGCCTCTTCCACGGTCTCCTCGAAGACATCATTGGAGAGCTTCCAGAAACCGTCCAGTTCCTTAATCCCGAGCTCCGCCGCCCGGGCGCGCACAGCCGGCTGGTCGTCGAAGGCGCAGCCGTTGTGTTCCAGGAACAGATCCGGGTAACGCTTGCGCGTGATGGGTGCGGCCAGGTCATAGGTGCCGCCGCGGTATTCCACGGTGGTGACGCCGTTGAGCGCCAGGGCCAGGCGTTCGAGCAGTTGTTCGCAGAGTTCCATCATGCGCCGGTAGTCGGCCTGGGCCTCGTAGAGTTCGAGCATGGTGAACTCCGGGTTGTGGCGCTGGCTGACACCCTCGTTGCGGAAGTTGCGCGCGATCTCAAAGACCCGTTCAAGGCCGCCGACGATCAGGCGCTTGAGATACAGCTCCGGGGCGATGCGCAGGTAGAGGTCCGTGCCCAGGGCGTTGTGGTGGGTGACAAAGGGGCAGGCCGTGGCGCCGCCGACGATCGGGTGCAGGGTGGGCGTTTCCACTTCGATGTAGCCCTGGTCCTCAAGAAAGCGGCGGATGCCCGAGAGCACCGCACTGCGCTTGAGGAAGACATCCTGGACTCCCTCCGAGGCCCACAGGTCCACATAGCGCCGGCGGTAGCGGGTCTCCTTGTCCGTCAGCCCGTGCCATTTCTCCGGCGGCGCGGCCACGGCCTTGGCCAGGAGTTCCACGGAGGTGGCCCAGATGGTGGGCTCGCCCTTTTGGGTGTGCCCCAGCTCGCCCGTGATGGCCACCAGGTCTCCGCCATCGAGCTCCTTGCGCCGCGGCCACCAATCACCCAGGCGGTTCTTCTGCAGGCCCACCTGCAGGCGGCCGCTGCGGTCCGCCAGGGGGGCGAAGATCAGCTTGCCGAAGTCGCGCAGGCCGAGCAGGCGGCCGCAGGCGGTGACGCGCGTGCCCACGCGCTCGCCGGGCGCAGCGGCCGAAGCGGCGGCGGCCCGCAGGTCCGCCACGGCTTCGCCCCTGACGCCCCGGGCCGGGTAGGGGTCACGGCCGTCGGCGCGCATGGCCTCGACTTTGGCCAGGCGGTCAGGGTGGGCGAGATCGGTCATGGTGTGGTGGGAGTGCGGCTGGTGGTCCGGTGCGGGCGTGAGCCTAGCGCCCGCCCGGGGCTGGGCATAAAGAAAAGGCCCGCCGGGGCAAACGCGGAGCGTTTTCCGGACGGGCCCTTGGGGTCTGGTGGAGGATAGGGGAGTCGAACCCCTGACCTCTTGAATGCCATTCAAGCGCTCTACCAACTGAGCTAATCCCCCGTCCCGGCGCCTGGCGTGCTCGCACGTCCGGGCGCCGGTGATTCGCGGGCCGCAGAGAATGCCAAGGAGGTAACGCATCCGTCAACGGCGCAGTGGAGGTTTGTGGAATGGGGTCCGCAGGCGTGGAAAGCTCGACTCGGGGGATCAGGCGGGCGTTCCGTGGCCCGCTCCGGTGGCGTATGGTGGTGGCAGCACAGCGCATCATGGAAACAACAATTAATAAGCAAGCCTACTCACCGGCCGAGATCGAGACCCGTTGGCAGGCGGCCTGGGAGGCCAGCGGCGCCTTTCGGGCCCTGAACCCGGGCGACCCGGGTTTCGATTCCAGCCAGCCCAAGTACTACATCCTGGACATGTTTCCCTACCCCTCCGGGGCTGGACTGCATGTGGGCCACCCCCTGGGATACATCGGCAGCGATGTGGTGGCTCGGCGCAAGCGCATGGAGGGCTTTAATGTGCTGCACCCCATGGGCTTCGATGCCTTCGGCCTGCCGGCGGAGCAGTACGCTATCCAGACCGGCAAGCACCCCCGGGAAACCACGGCTGAGAACGTGGCCAACTACCGGCGCCAGCTGCGCATGATCGGTCTGTCCTACGACTGGGAGCGGGAGTTCTCCACCAGCGACCCGGAGTACTACCGCTGGACCCAGTGGATCTTCGGGCGCCTCTTCGACGCGGGCCTGGCCTACCAGGCGGAGGTGCCCGTTTGGTGGTGCGAGGAACTCAAGACCGTCTTGGCCAACGAAGAGGTCATCGACGGCCGTTCAGAACGTGGGGACCATCCCTGTGTGCGCCGGCCCCTCAAGCAATGGATGCTGAAGATAACCGCCTATGCGGAGCGCCTGCTGGATGACCTGGACGAACTGGATTGGCCCGACTCCGTCAAGGCCATGCAGCGCGAGTGGATCGGCCGTTCCGATGGAGCCGAGGTCAGCTTCACCGTGGAGGGCGAGGAGCCCCTGCGCGTCTTTACCACGCGACCGGACACGCTCTTTGGGGCCACGTTCATGGTGCTGGCCCCGGAGCATCCCCTGGTGGAGCGCATCGCTGCTGAAGAACAGCGCGCGGCAGTCGAGTCCTATGTCCACGCCGCCGCCCAGAAGAGCGACCTGGAGCGCACCGACCTCGCCAAGGACAAGAGCGGCGTGTTCACCGGGGCCTTTGCCATCAACCCCGTCCAGGACCCGGACGATCCCGCTGCCCGCGTGCCCATCTGGGTCGCGGACTATGTCCTCATGGGGTACGGGACCGGCGCCATCATGGCCGTGCCCGGCCACGACCAGCGCGACTTCGAGTTCGCCCAGACCTTTGGGCTGCCCATCGTCGAGGTGGTCAAGCCCCCGCCCGGCACGGATGGCCTGGCAGAGGGCGTCTGTTTCGCTGGCGAGGGTCTGGCGGTCAACTCTCCTGCCTGGGAGGGCCTGTCCACCACGGAGGCCAAGGCTCGCGCCATCGAACTCCTGAACGAACGCGGTCTGGGGGAAGCCAAGACCACCTGGCGCCTGCGCGACTGGCTCTTTTCACGGCAACGCTACTGGGGCGAGCCTTTCCCGGTGCTACACCGGGAGGACGGCAGCTGTGTGCGCGTGCCGGACGGGGACCTGCCCGTACTGTTGCCGGACTTGGTTGACTTCCGTCCGACGGATGACGGTGGTGCGCCGCTGGCGCGGGCTACGGACTGGGTCGCTGCAGTTGACCCGGAGAGCGGCGCGCCGGTTCGCCGCGACACGGACACCATGCCCGGTTGGGCGGGCTCCTGCTGGTACTACCTGCGGTTCATGGATCCGAGCAATGACAGTGCGCCCTTCAGCGGGGCGGCGGCGGACTACTGGGGCCAGGTGGATCTATACGTGGGCGGTACTGAACACGCGGTACTGCATCTCCTGTACGCCCGCTTCTGGCACAAGGTATTGCAGGACGCCGGAGTCATTGACTGGGCGGAGCCCTTCGGGCGGCTCTTCAACCAGGGCATGATGACTGCCTTCGCCTACAAGGATGCGACCGGCCGTCTGGTACCGAGCGACCAGGTGGCGGAACGTGGCGGCGCGCAGGTCCTGGCCGCCAGCGGGGATCCCGTGAACCAGGTCGTGGCCAAGATGAGCAAGTCGCTGAAGAACGTCGTCAACCCCGATGATGTCTGCGCGGAGTTCGGCACGGACACCTTCCGCCTGTACGAACTCTTCATGGGCCCCCTGGCGGATTCCAAGCCCTGGAACCCGCGGGATGTTCCTGGCTGCCGCCGTTTCCTCGATCGCGTCTGGCGTCTGTTCGTGGACCCTGAGGGGGACGAGGCCGTGCGGCCCGGCCTGCTGACGGAAGCGGGTCCGCCCGCAGGCGACGGTGCCGATATCGAACGCGCCCTGCACGCGGCCCTCAGCCGCGTGGACGATTCCTTCAAGGCCTTCAACTTCAACACGGCCATCGCCGCCCTGATGACCTTCGTCAACGAGGCCACGCCGCGGGTGTCACACCTGGACCGCTCCCAAGGCGAACGCTTCCTGTGTGCCCTGGCCCCCTTCGCGCCGCACATCGCAGAGGAGCTCTGGAGCCGTCTGGGTCACGACGAGGGTGTCGTGCGCGCTCCCTGGCCCAGCGCTGACCCGTCCTGGCTGGTATGCGAAGAGTTTGAACTCATCGTGCAGGTGCTCGGCAAGGTGCGCGGCAAGACCACCGCTCCCGTGGCAGCGGACAAAGACGAACTTGAGGCCCTGGCCCGGGCCGCCGTTGCCGAGCAGCTCACTGACAAGGAAATAGTGCGTGTGATCGTCGTCCCCGGAAAACTAGTCAACTTCGTTGTACGATGACAACTGACCAGAACCTGCCCGATTGCCGAGATGAAGAGGCGCTTTTGGACATCGCCCGGAGGGTGGTGGCCAGCAGTCCGGCGGATGAGACAGAAGTGAGTGTATGGCGCACGGAGGACACCTTTGTGCGCTATGCGGACAGCGGCCCGACCCAGTGCGCCGACCGCTCGGGTCTGGGTATAGCCGTGCGCGCGCGCCTGGCCCCGGAGGGGGGTGGCAGCGGATTCCGGGAGGCCCGGGCTACCTGCAGTTCCGGCGCGGCTGGGGATACGGCTGCGGCAGTCGAGCGCGCCGTGGCTCTGGCACGGGTCAGCCCCGTAACGGCGGACGCTCCGGGCCTGGAGGGTGAGTCCGGGGCCCGGGACGAGACTCCTGCAGGCCTCGGGGCCCTCCTGGAATGCCAGTCCGGGGACCTGGCTAACATGGTTCAGGGGGCCGTGGGTGCATGTTTGGATGAGGGGCTCGCGCCGGCAGGCCTTGTACACGTGAATGTCCTGGGCGCAGCCCTGGCCAACTCGGCGGGCCGCGGCGTCTTTGCTGCTCGGGGACGTGCGGGGATGTCACTGACCGCCAGCCATCCCGCGGGTGGCTCTGGTTGGGCCGACGCGATTGTTTCCGAGGTGAGCGCCCTCGATGGGGGCGCCGTCGTCGAGCGGGCTCTGCAGAAGGCCCGGGCCAATCGGGAGCCGCAGTCCTTTCCAGCTGGTGAGTACACGGTGGTGCTGGAACCTGCCGCGGTGACCTCCCTGTTACTCTTCGCCTCCTACCAGGGTTTCGGCGCCCGAGAGGTCAGCGAGCAGGCCTCCCTGCTCTGTGACCGGATTGGCAAGCAGGCTTTCTCGCCCCTTGTCTCCATCGCCGACGACGCCTTTGACGAGCGTTGTCCCGGGTTGCCCTTCGATGGGGAAGGCAATCCCCGGCGCCGCGTGGAGTTGATCGAGGCTGGCGTTCCTGGCGAGCCCGTGACCGACGCCCTGTGGGCCGCCCGTTTGGGCCGTGAGAACACCGGCCACGGCCTGGGTCAGCCAACCCCCCACGGACCATTCCCGAAGAACCTGGTCGTCGCCAGCGGTGACGCGTCCCTGGAGGAACTCATCGCTGGTGTGGAGCGTGGCCTCCTGGTGACACAGTTCCACTACACGAACATGATCGAGCCGCGCGAGTTGATGCTGACGGGCATGACGCGCAACGGCACCTATATGATTGAGAACGGTGAGGTCTGCGGCTCGGTGAAAAACCTGCGCTTCACCGACAGCCTGGTTCGCATCCTGGCCAATGTCGGCGCCGTGGGACGCGAGGCCGTTGCCTGTGGCGCCCTCTTCGACGGCGAAATGCTCACGCCGGCCCTGCGCGTCGAGGGCTTCCGCTTCACCTCTACCACAGATTTCTAGCCATGATGGATGTCAGTCAAGCGGCGGTCGAGGCGGCGCAAGGGGCCGGCGCCGAGTACGCCGATGCTCGTGTTGTGCGCCTCGAAAGTGAGAACCTGAACGTGCGCAACGGTGATGTTGTCGGAGCTTCTGCACCTGAGGAGTTCGGCCTGGGCGTGCGTGTGCTGGTCAACGGCTCCTGGGGATTTTCATCGACTCCGCTCTCGCAGCATGGTTCTCCGGAGGAAATGCGAGCCCGGGCGCCAGAGTTTGCCACGCGCGCCGTGAACCTGGCCCGGGCTGTGGGCGTCGCCCAGGTACAGCCTGTGGATCTGGGGCCAGGCGAGGGCGCGGTGGGGGAGTACGCCACGCCCTGTGATATAGATCCCTTCTCGGTCTCCCTCGCGGACAAGCTGGATCTGCTGCAAGACGCGGCGGAGTCCATGGCCGGCGCTGACGAAACCGTCAGCCGGGAAGCCAGCCTGGGTCAGAGACGCGAGGAACAGTGGCAGGCATCCAGCGATGGGGCGCGCCAGCATCAACTGCTCGTGCGCTGCGGCGCCGGTATCTCCACCACGGCTTCCGCCCATGGCCATGTGGAGACGCGCTCCTGGCCGGCCTCCTTTGGGGGCAGCTACCGGGCGGCGGGCTGGGAGTTCATCCAGGGCCTGGACCTCGCTGCCCACGGGGAGCGCATGCGTGACGAGTCCGTGGCCCTGTGCTCGGCAGAGGCCTGTCCCGCCGGCCGGCGGGATCTGATCCTGATGGGCAACCAGCTCATGCTGCAGATCCACGAATCCGTCGGCCACCCCAATGAACTGGATCGCGTCTTCGGCCACGAGGTTGACCTGGCCGGTTCCTCGTTCGCCACGACTGAAAAGCTCAACTCCTTCCGCTATGGCTCGGACATCGTGAACCTCGTGGCGGATTCCACCGTCCCAGGAGGATTGGACACGCGTGGCTTTGATGACGAGTGCGTGCCCTCCGGGCGCTGGCATGTGGTCAAGGACGGGCTGTTCACGGGCTACCACACGAGCCGCGAGTGGGCGGCGCGCATCGGCGAGGAGCGCAGCCGCGGCACGGCCCGCGCCGAGGGTTTCGGCAATCCACCCATCATCCGCATCACCAATCTCTCCCTGATGCCCGGCGACTGGCAGTTGGACAAGTTGATCGCCGACACGGAGGACGGTGTCCTGTGCGACACCGTGCGCATGTGGTCAATCGACCAGCGGCGCCTGAACTTTCAGTTCACCACGGAGATCGGCTGGGAGATCAAGGACGGCCAGCTCGGACGCATGCTGCGCAGCCCCACCTACCAGGACACAACACCCGAGTTCTGGGGCCGCTGCGATGCCATTTGTGACGGGGATCACTGGCAGCTATGGGGGGTCCCCAACTGTGGCAAGGGCAACCCGATGCAGCTGGCCGAGATGAGCCATGGGGCTGCTCCCGCGCGTTTTCGTGCGGTCAACTTCGTGCGGTAGGTCAGCAATCCATGGGACGCGACAAGAAAAAAAAGAGGCCGGACCAGCCGGACAACTTTGGGAGCTTCGCGGATCTGCGGCGCGCCCTCGGGGGCCAGGACGCGCCTGACCCGGACGCCGCTGCGGCACAGGCGAGGGCTGCGGAGCGGGGCTGGAGTCTGTCCTCGGAAGACGACGGCGAGCAGGAGGCCAGGGCGGGCGACCAGCCCGAGCTGGGCGGCGAGGATCGCATACGCCTGCGCGTGGATGAACGCGCCAGCGGCTTTGGCCCCATGGAACCCGCGCCCTGGGCCAACCCGGCCTATGGTGACACGCAGTCCGAGGAGATGGAGCTCTTGCACTCTTTCCGCGTGCGCACGGTCTTTCCGACCGATGTGGGCAGCGAAGTTGACGGCCTGCCACCGGATCCGGGGCCGGAAGACATGGCCGGCCGCGCGGATCTCCGCGAAGCCTGCCTCTTCACCATCGACGGCGAGGATGCCCGGGATTATGACGACGCGATCAGCGTCAAGGTCCTGGACGGCGGGAAGCTGGAGGTGGGCGTGCACATCGCCGACGTCTCCCATTATGTGCGCCCGGGCACGGCCCTGGATGACGAGGCCCTGGCGCGCGCAACCTCCGTTTATCTGCCGGACCAGGTTGTTCCCATGCTGCCGGAGAAGCTCTCCAATGGGCTCTGTTCCCTGGTGGCCGACCACGACCGGCTGGCCTGGTCCGTGCGCATGACGTTTGACGAGGGCGGGCGGCGCACGGACGTGCGCCTCGACCGCAGCGTGATCCGGTCCCGGCGGCGCTGCACCTACAAGGAAATCCAGGAGCTCCTGGACGGGGCCAGCGTGGCGCCGGACCTGGCGGCCTTGGAGGAGCCCGTGCGTCACCTGGCGCGCTGGACGCGCACGCAGCAGAAGCTGCGCGACGAGGCCGGCTCCCTGCGTATCCAGTCCAGCGAGCGCAAGTTTGAGTTCGACGCCGACTTCGAGGTGCGCGCCATTGTCGATGCTCCGCGTTATTTTACACAGACCCTGATCGAGGAGACGGCCCTGGCCGCCAACCAGGCCGTGGGCGATCGGTTCATCACGTGGGGCCTGCCCACGCTCTACCGCGTACACCCGGAGAAGGATCCCGAGGAACTGGCCTCCGTGGCCAAGAGCCTGGAAGAGCACAACATCCGCGTGCCCAAGAAGGAGCGCCTCACCGGGCGCGATATCGGACGCCTGATTCGCCAGGCCCGCAGCCGGCCCAACGGCGACGCTCTGGTGGAACGCATCATGGGGCTGGTCGAACGGGCTACCTATGAGGTGCGTGACGAGGAACACGTCGCCGAGCACTTCGGGCTGGCGCGCCGCGGGTACCTGCACTTCACCTCGCCGATTCGGCGCTACCCGGATCTCGTCGTGCACCGCTGGCTCGGGGCGGTGGTGGCGCGCGGCGCAGAGGCGGAGGAGGAGCTCAAGACAGAGTCCATGGTGGCGGAACTGGGCGAAGTGGCGCGCCACGCCTCCCTGCGCGCAGAGCTGGCTGAGATGGCCAGTTCGGCGCTGACGGATCTCAAGGTCTGCCAGTTCATGGATCCGCATACGGGTGAGACCTTGGAGGGGCGTGTCCACCGGGCCAACCGCGGCGGGCTGGTGGTGCACCTCAGCGCTTTCAATGTGCGCGCCTTCCTGCCCGCCCGGCGCATCGGTGACCGCTCCTTCCTGAAGGGCTCCACGCTGACCGTGCGCCGGGGCCGCGCCACGCTCTCCTTCAGCGAGGGCCAGCAGATTCGCGTCAAGGTCGGAGGCGTGGACTTCATGCGCCTTGAGGTCATCCTCGAGCCGGCCTGAGGCGCGCGGCTCCCCCCGGAGCTGGAAGTACTGCCGGGCCGCCGAGCCAGGCAATCAGGACGCTCTGCTCTGATTTGTTCTCCCCACGAGACGTATTGCGCCGGGCTGGGAAGCGACTACATTCGCGCTCCGCTCGCGTCCCACGATCCCTTGCACGACTACTACCATGTCCTTCGAACTGCCTGCCCTGCCCTATTCCAACGATGCCCTCGGCCCGCACATCTCTCCGGAGACGCTTGAGTACCACTACGGCAAGCATCACAACGCCTATGTAACCAACCTGAACAACCTGACCGCAGACACCCCCTGGGCTGAGAAGTCCCTGGAGGAGATCGTGCGCGAGGCCGACGGGGCGCTCTTCAACAACGCCGCCCAGGTCTGGAACCACAGCTTCTACTGGAGCTGCCTGTCCCCCGCTGGCGGCGGTGCGCCCAGCGGCGCCCTGGCCACGGCCATCGACAGCGCCTTCGGTTCCTTCGCCGCATTCCAAGAGGCCTTCACCAAGGCCGCTGCCACCCAGTTCGGTTCCGGTTGGGCCTGGCTCGTCAAGGATGCAGCCGGTGAGCTCGCCATCGTGCAGACCTCCAACGCCGGCAACCCCATGACCGACGGCGCCACACCACTCATGACCTGCGACGTGTGGGAGCACGCCTACTACGTGGACTACCGCAACGCGCGCCCCCAGTACATCGCCGCCTTCTGGCAGCTGGTCAACTGGGACTTCGTCGCCGGGCAACTCTAGACGCAGCGCCGGACCCTACTCGCCCGTGTACCCCATCTTGCGCATGTTCTCCAGAACATCAGGGGGGATGTCACCCTCACCGCCGCCCTCCAGGCCGCCCTCTGCGGCTCGGCGATAGCTGGCGTCCAACTTCTCGGACAGGCGTCGCAGGAGTTTAGGCTGGGCTGCACCGAGGTCGGTTTGCTCACCCGGATCCTGGTCGAGGTTGAAGAGCGCTTCCCGCTCGTTTTTCCAAAAGCGCATGTACTTGAACGCTCCCCGGCGCAAGGCAAAGTTCAGTTGCTCCGGGTCCTTCCGCTTGTAGCGCGAGGTGTAGAACAGCGGACGCTCGGCGAACTCACCGTTGTCCCGTATCGGCGTCTCCAAGAGCGGCGTCAGGGAGAGCCCGCTGGGGGCCTGGCGCGGGCCGGGCAGGCCACAGAGCTCCACCAGGGTCGGCAACAAATCGAGCAGGCTCGCGGGCTGGGTGCAGACCCGGCCGCGGGGCAGGGAGCTGCCGGGGGCGTGGATAACCAGCGGCACATGGACCATCTCCTCCTGGACCTGGCTGTTGTGGCCCAGGTTGCGGTGCTCGCCAAAGGCCTCACCGTGATCCGAAGTGAAAATGTAGAGGAACTCGCGCTCGGCGGACTGCAGCTCGGTCAACAGGCCGCGCAGCTCCCGGTCCATATAGGCGATGTGCTCGTCGTACAGGGCCACCAGCTGGGCCAGGTCCTCGGGCCTGTCGTAACCCGGCTGCCCCGTGGCCACCTGCAGGGCGGACATGGGCGAGCCGTCCACGGGGCCGTCGTAATCCCCCTCGAAGAGTCCGCGGAAGGCCGCCGGCGGCTGGTAGGGCTCGTGGGGTGGCAGCAGGTGCAGGTAGGTGAACACAGGCTCCTCGCCCGGCGCCAGCAGCACCTCCCGGGCGCGGGCCATGAGGCGGTCGGTCTCCTGAACAACGCGGTCCATGTCCGGGAACATCTCGTAGGTATCGAAGCCGCGGCAGAGGCGCGTGCCCGGCCAGCCATCCTGGTCGCGGCGGCTCCAGAGGATGCCGTTTTGGATCAGGGCCGCGGTGCGATAGCCGCTGGCCTGGAAGAGCTCGGCCAGGGTAGACGCTTCGTCCCCCAGGTGCTGGTTGTCGTATAGCAGGCCGTGGCGCTCCTGCTCCAGGGAGGTGAAGAGAGAGGCCACCGAGGAGACGGTCCAGGAGGTCTGGGAGGAGGCGTCCGTGAAGAGCGTGCCCTGCTCCGCCAGGCGGTCGATGGTCGGCGAGGTGGGGCGGGCATAGCCGTGGGCGCCCAGGTGGTGGGCGTGCAGAGCGTCGGCCACGATCAGGACCACGCTGCGCCCGGCCAGGGAACCGGCCAGGGGGGAGGGGGGGGCCTGGCCCTTCTCCTCGGCACCGCAGCACGCCAGGGCCAGGCCGAGGAAAAGGGCCGGCCAGGTGGAAGTGGTGGAGGTGCGGCCGGGGGACAGGGGGTGGGGTTGGTCGATGGGGGGCATGGCTACCAGGACTCTACCTCTCGGCGACGCGTCCAGAGCAGGACAAGGAAAAAGGGCCCGCCGATCAGGGACATGAGGACGCCCGGGGCCAGGGCCTCGTCCGCCAGCAGCCAGCGCTGGAGGGTGTCCGTGCCGAGCAGGAACAGGGCGCCGGCCAGGGGGGCCAAAAAGAGCAGGGTGCGGTGGCTGCCCCCGGCCACCAGACGCACCAGGTGGGGGATGACCAGGCCCAGGAAGGCAATTTGGCCAGCGACGCAGACCGCGCAGGCGGCGGACAGGGCGGCGGCGCACAGGGCCAGGCGCTTGACCCGGGCCGTGGGGACGCCCAGGGAGCGGGCGTCCGCTTCCCCGGCCTGGAGCAGGTCCAGCTCCCAGGCCAAAAAGGGCGCCGCCGCCAGGGCCAGGGCCAGGCCAACCCAGACCGTGGCCACGCCGCGCGGGGCCGCGCCATCCAGGGTGCCGAAGCTCCAGCGCAGGATGGCGCGGGAGACCTCCAGGTCCTCCGTGACCGCCCAGGACAGGATCAGGGCCAGGAGACCGGCGATGGCCGTGTTGAGGGCAATGCCGGTTAAAAGGAGGGTCGGGATGGAGAGGTGGTGCCGGACCGTGGCCAGGCGTTCCACCAGGAAGGCCGCGGCCAGGGCCCCCAGGAAGGCGCACAGGGGCACCAGGCCGGCCCCCGAGAGGTGAGCCGCCTCAAGCAAAAGGGCCGGGCTGTAGCCGGCCACGGCCAGGATGGCCAGGGTGGCTCCCAGGCTGGCGCCGCCGGTCATGCCCAGGATCGAGGGGGCCGCCAGGCGGTTCTGGAACAGGCCTTGGATCAGCGCCCCGGAGAGGGCCAGGGCTGCGCCCACGCCGGCGGCGGTCAAGGCGCGCCAGAGGCGCAGTTCGAAGATCTGCTGGAGGGTGCCCGGAAGGCCAGGGCCGCGCCCGAGGAGGTGAGCCAGGCCGCTCAGGGGCGAAGCCTCCGCCAGGGCCCGGGTGGAGCCGTGGTGGACGGAAACCCAGAAGAGGGGAGGCAGGGCCAGGCCGAAGATCAGACCCAGGGCGCGCGGGGAGAGGGGGCCCAGGGTCGGGCGGGTCCAGGGGGAGTGCCGGGGGGCGGTGGGGCTGGCGCTGGCCATGGGGGCAGTCTGGGGGATTGGCGGCGGGCCGTCCACCGCCACGGGATAGGCCCACGGGTACTTTTCCCCGGGGGCCGCTGCCGATTGCCCGGCCGCTGGAGATCGGTGGGCACGCCGGCCAGGCCCTTGCGTTGGACAGCCGCCCGGGCAGGATGGACCCATGGTTCGCCCCCTGATTCTGACGCGCGCCCAGGCCCGGCAGCTCGATGCCCTGGCCCTTGAGATGGGAATCCCCGGCCTGATTCTCATGGAAAACGCCGGAGCCGGGGCCGCGCGGGTGATCCTGGGGCTGCTGGAAAGGGGCGCGGCCCGGGAGCCGGTGGGCCTGTTGTGCGGTGGCGGTAATAATGGTGGGGACGCCTATGTGGCGGCCAGGCATCTGCATGGCGCGGGCGTGGAGGTGCGCCTCTGGGAATGGTCTTCGGCGGCGCAGCTGCCCCCGGATGCCGCGCACAACGCCCGCTGCCTGGAGCACACTGGAGTTGTTAGACGCCCCCTGCGTCGGGGCCCGGAAGAGGGGGGAGAAAAGGCTTCGGAGCAGGCCCTGGTGGCTGGTTTCCAGGAATGCGGCCTCCTGGTTGATGGCCTCTTGGGAACCGGCTTTTCGGGGGAAATGCGACCGGCCATGGCCGCCGTGCTGGGCGCGGCGGGGGAGAGCGGAGTCCCCATCCTGGCCCTCGACCTGCCCTCCGGCCTGGATGCAGAGAGCGCGCAGGCCAGCGCGGCCACTCCGCGAGCCAGTTGGACTGTGACCTTCGCCGCCCTGAAACCGGCCCTGACCGGCCTATCCCCCCTGACCGGCGTGGTGTCCTGCGTCCCCTTGGGCCTGCCCCCGGAAGTCTTTCAGGCCCTGAATCGGCATCAGGGGCCCCTCTGACGCCCCCCGAGCAGTTTTCGGCGCCCTCTCCCACTTTTGCCCCCCTAAAATCAGGCCCTGGGGTAGGATTCTCTCAGTGGGACAAGCGGAACATGAACCTCTTGGGGTTCGTCCCAGTGTCCTCAAACTCAGGCCCGATTCGCCGAATGCCCCGTAGTTACGGGATTTCGGGTTGACGAGTCAGGACTGAGGCGTAATCTGAACTCAGGTTCCTCTCTCATTTTTCCTCTAGATCTTCAGGAGACTCATACATGTTTCGTTATTCGCTGATCGCCGCTGGTGCCCTCTTTGTGTGTGCCGACGCGACCGCCCAAAATACTGGTCCCCAGGCCATCAAGATCACCGGTGCCGTCAAGGACGCCGGTGTCTATCACACGGCCACGGGCACCTGGACACGCAATAGCTCCGCCACGGCCAACATCGGCCCGATGGTGGTTTACAACAACGATGCCAACACCGGCTACTTCGGCCTCCAGGCCGACAACGAGACCTGGATCGACAATGGTCGTATGCCCAGCGACTCGTCACCGTCCCCC
>DASCNH010000194.1:0-15066 GCA_036011365.1 Planctomycetota bacterium
GAGGATCGGGGGACCCAACAGGAAGAGCGCCAGGCTGGACCCGGCGCACAGGGCCAGGAATCCCAGGCAACCGCGCACCAGGCAGCCACCACAACTCCTCCCGCGCGCCGGTTGACTGTTCCCTTGGCTGGCGCTCATCTTTTCAGGGCCTCAGTTCCAACTCGGGTCCGGGGGCAGGCTGGCCAGATCCTCCCCCTCCTGGCCCAGGGAACGGAGCACGCGCCGCCAAAGTGCCTCGCCCTCAAACTCGAAAATCCAGCCCGGTTCGATGGAGGCAGGTATCCAGGATCCGCTCTTCAGCTCCCCGTCGAGTTGCCCGGCTCCCCAGCCCGAGTAGCCAATGATCAGGCGCAGGACATCCTCGGCCCCTGCACCGCTGGAAACGAAGGTCGCCATGGACTCCAGCTCGCCGCCGAGGAACAGGTTGTCGGCAATCGTGATTCCTCCGGGGATCTCTGCGGGAGCGCGATGGAGCAGCTGCAGGGTGTCCAAGGCCACCGGCCCACCGGCGTAGATGGGAAACGAATGCCCGGCGAGGAGTGGGTGGTCTGCCAGCAAATCCCCCACGGTCACATCCGCTCGCCGATTCAAGGTCAGGCCATAGGCCCCCTCCGGAGAGTGCTGGCCCATGAGTACGACCGAGTGCATGAAATGGGGATCTAGCATCGCCGGGGACGAAATAAGAACTGTTCCGCTGTTCACTTGCAGCACGACGCTACGAGCCTAGCCCCAGCTCGTTTCAAGTGGGAGGCTTTTCTCACCATCCACCGCCGCGGGTAGAAGGGAGAGCACGCACTCCACATGGGGCGTGTGCGGAAACAGGTCCACAGGCCGGATGGGACCCGGGCGATAGCCACCCTCCGCGAAACGTGCCGCATCCCGGGCCGCTGACTTGGGGTTACAGGAAACGTAGACCACGCGCCGCGGAGCGTGCGCCAGGATTGCCGGGATTACCTTGGGGTGCAAACCCGCCCGTGGGGGATCGACCACGATGACGTCCGAGCTGGGCAGACCCGGCTCGTCGAGGGCCGCGAGCACATCGCCGGCGTGGAAGGTGACATTCTCGATGCCGTTGGCCAGGGCTGCCTGGCGCGCATCGGTGACGGCTTCTGCAACGATCTCAAGGCCCGTGACGGCCCTGGCTTCGCCGGCCAGCAGGAGGGAGATAACGCCCGTGCCACAGTACAGGTCGAGCACATGCTCGTCGCCGCTGAGCTGGGCCTCGGCACGCACTATCTCGAACAGGCATTCGGCCTGGGCGGTGTTCGTTTGGAAGAAAGAAGCCGCCGACAGGCGGAAGGTCAGGCCACCGAGACGCTCGTGGATGAATCCGTCGCCGAAGAGCACGCGGTACTCGTCTCCAGTTGCGATGGCGGCGGGCCGCTCATGGATGCCCTGAACAACCGTCCTGATTTCCGGGTGCAAGCGCACCAACTCCGTCACCAAGGGGTCGATTACATCAGCCGCCGCCTGCGCTGTCACCAGGAAGACCATGACCTCACCGGTGGCCTGGCCCTTGCGCAAAACCACATGCCGCAACAGGCCCGTGTGCTCGACCACATCCCAGGGCTCCAGGCCGGCTTCCAGGCATAGGCGGCGCACGTCCGCCAGGATTCCATCCCCCCCCGTGAACTGAATCGGGCACGCGTCTATGTCAACCACCTTGCGGTAGAGCCCGCCCACATGCAGCCCGAGGGCAAAGTCCCTGGGCTTATCACCAGCTTCTCCGACTTCGACCCAACGCCGTGTGCCGAAGGTGAAATCCATCTTGTTGCGATAGGCCCAGGGCTCTGCGCAGGGCAGCACCGGAAGTACATCCAGGCTCTGCATGCCTTCAGCGGCGAAGGCCGCTACGACTTGCTCGCGCAGGTGCTCGAGCTGGGCGTCGTAGTCCATGGCCTGCAGACTGCAGCCGCCGCATGTGCCGAAGTGCTCGCAACGCGCCGCCACCTCCCGGGGGCTCGGCTCTAGCACCTCTATCAGCCGCGCACGAATGCGCTGGCCGCGGCGCTTGGTGACCTCCGCCCGCACGCGCGCGCCGGGCACGCCTCCGCGCAGCTCCACGCGAAACTCACCACAGGTTCCAAGCGCGCGCCCCTTGGCATCAAACCCCACAAGGTCAACTACGAGTACATCACCGCGGCGGGGCTTGCGCTCGCCGGGCATGATCTCGCGGCTCCAATCGACATGTGTGTTCTCGGGCATGGGATAAGCGGGTCAGGATAACAGCACCTGAGTTGGCAGTGCCAGAGCTGGAGCCGCTCCCTTCGCGGACGGGCGCGGGCGGCGGGTTGCTGCTACACTCCCGCCATGGATCGTATTCCCCACAGGTTTGTGGATGCGGCGCTGGCGGAGTTGGCTCTGACCCACGCCTCCACGCGCAGCGCCCAAGACAACGAGCGCCTGGAGTTCCTGGGCGACGCAGTCCTGGACCTGCTGGTGGCGGAGGAACTGTTCCGCGCTCACGCTGACCTGAATGAGGGGGAGCTGACCGAATTCAAATCCCACGTGGTCTCCCGCCGCACGCTGGCCGAGGCGGCCCGCGGCCTGGGCCTCCATGATCTCGCCCGCCTCGGCTCCGGGTTGGCCCGCCGCGCCCTCTCGCGCTCCGTCCTCGCCAACCTGTACGAAGCAGTCTTCGGAGCCGTGTATCTGGACGCCGGCCTAGAGGCCGGCCGTGAGTTCATGCGAGCAACCCTGGCCAAACCCCTGGGCGAGGCCCTGGCGAGGCGCGGAACCGACAACCCCAAGAAACGCCTGCAGGAGATCTGCCAGGCCCGCTGGGGCGAACCTCCTGAATACGAGACCATCGAAACGCGTGGAGCCGCCCATGCGCGTGCCTTCCTGGTGTGCGTCAACGCCGGAAGCCGCGCTTTCCCCACGGCCTGGGGGCGTACGCGCAAGGAGGCCGAGCAGTGGGCTGCCCACGAGGCCCTCTTGATCCTGGAGGAGCAGCCCGCCTGAGCCCTCCCGCCGGGGCCAGCGGCACGCCGCCTGTGGAAACGACCGCCACCACCGTCGAGCAGGACACGCCTCAGCGGGTGCTCGCTCCGGCGTGCCTGAATCAAGTACCAGGCCTGGACCAGGCCCTGGCGCTGCTCGAACCCGCCACTCAGCCGCAGCCCAAGGACGCGGCCCCGCTCCTGGGAAACCTCTGGGGTTCATCCCAAGCCCTCGTATTCGCGCACCTGGCGGAACACCACGCCTCGCCCTGGGTGGCGGTGACATCATCAGAGGCCGAGGCGGAACGCTTCCGCGAGGACCTGGCCGCCTTCGGCCTGGCCGCCTCGCTCTTCCCCGATCGCGAGGGGCGCGCCGCTGACACAGCCGCCAACCCCACTTCCGTGCGCGGCCGCCTGCAACTCGCCCGGCGCCTGAGTGGAGACCCTGCCCAACGGCCACGCATCGTGGTCGCCTCCCTGCTCGCCCTGCTCCAGCCTGTCCCCCTGCTGACCGAACTCGAACGCGACCTCCTGACCCTGCGGGTGGGCGAAACCCTAGTGGCCGCGGAGCTCCTGGACCGCTTGATTGCCGCCAACTACCGACGTACTCCCCTGGCCGAGGCGCCGGGCGAGATCAGCCTGCGCGGCGACATCATGGACATCTTCCCCTACGCCGCAGATCTGCCCCTGCGCATCGAGTCCTTCGACGGCGAGATCGAGTCGCTGCGTTCCTTCGACCCGGGAGACCAGCGCAGCGTGGAGCTCCTGGGCGAGACTCAAATCTGCCTCTCCGGCGACGCCGGAGGTATCCGCCGAGGCGAGGGCGTGGCAGCGGCGACCCTCGTGCCCCAGGACGCTGTGCTGGTCACCGTCGAACCCCTGCGCGTCGCCGAGCAGGCAGAGACACTGCGCATCCAGTCGCCGGCCCACGAACGCGCCCTGCGCATCTGGCACAAGGAGACCGCCAAGAGAACGCGTCTGGATCTGCAAAGCCTGCCGGGAACTCTGAATCCCCTTGACGCCCGCTCTGTGCAATCCCTGGCGGTGGGCATGAAAGAAGTTCCCGCAGCCCTGCGCACGGTTGCCGCAGAAGTTGAGCGCCTGCTAGTCCTCTGCCAGACCGAGGCGGAAGAGCACCGCTTCTCGGAACTGATCGCCGAAGCCGGTGGCGTGCCGGGCCTCGAGGTGCGTCGGGGAAGCACTTCCCGCGGGTTTCGCCTGCCGGGACTGGTACTCGTCAACCATCGCGAACTGACGGGCATCGCCGGCCGCCGCCGCGCCAGCACGCGCCGCCCGACCTACCGCGTCAAGGCCATCCAGTCCTTCTTTGACCTCAAGGTGGGCGACCTGGTCGTACACGCGGCCCACGGCCTGGCCCGCTACCTGGGGCTCAAGCGCCTGGAACGTTTGGGCGCCGAGGAGGAGCACCTGCACCTAATGTTCGCCGACGAGGTAAGCCTCTTCGTGCCCGCCACACGCATCGACCTGGTGCAACGCTACATCGGCTCCGGCGGCGGCAAGCAATCCTTGGATCGGTTGGGCGCCAGCACATTCCGCAAGCGCAAGGAGCGCGTGGAGCGCGGCCTCTTTGACCTGGCGGCGGAGTTGATTGAAGTCCAGGCACGACGGGCAACGCGCCAACGAGACCCCTGGCAGCAGGACAATGAACTGGTCAAGGACATGGTTGGCGCCTTCCCCTTTGTGGACACCGAAGATCAGCACCAGGTGGACGGCGAGATTGCCGATGATCTCGCCGGGCCACGCCCCATGGATCGCCTGCTGTGCGGCGACGTGGGGTTTGGCAAGACTGAGCTAGCCGTGCGCGCCGCCTTTCGCGTTGTCAGCGCCGGCGGCAAGGTGGCCGTGCTAGTGCCAACGACCATCCTGGCCCAGCAACACTTCGAGACGTTTAGCGAACGCTTGGCGGACTTCCCCGTGGAGATCGCCATTCTCTGCCGCTATGTATCGCCAAAGGAGACACGGGCAACCCTGGAACGCATCGCCGCCGGGCGTGTGGACATTTTGATTGGTACGCACCGCATACTCTCCAAGGATGTGGCTTTCGCGCCCGTGGGCCTGACGATTGTCGACGAGGAGCAGCGCTTTGGCGTCGAGCACAAGGAGCACTTTAAGAAGCTGCGCGCTTCAGTTGACCTCCTGACGCTGACAGCCACGCCCATCCCACGCACGCTGCACATGTCGCTCTCCGGTCTGCGCGACATCTCAGCCCTAACCGTGGCACCACCGGGCCGCCAGGAGATCGAGACCATTATTGGCTACACGCAAGATGATGCCGCCATCCGCGACGCCATCCTGCGCGAGCGCAACCGCGGCGGCCAGGTATTCTTCCTGCACAACCGCGTGCGCACCATTGATGTGGTTGCCACACACTTGCAGGAGTTGGTGCCCGAATGCACTTTCGTCGTGGGACACGGCCAACTGAACGCTCGGGAACTGCGCGGTGTGATGGACACATTCACTGGTGAAGAAGCGGATGTATTGGTGGCTACGACTATCATTGAGAACGGCCTGGACATTCCCACTGCCGGCACGATTCTGATTGACCAGGCGGATCGCTTCGGGCTGTCTGAACTGCATCAGCTGCGTGGCCGCGTTGGCCGCGGGGCACACAAGGCCTGGTGTCACCTGTTGGTTGACAAGCACAAGCCCCTGCGCGATGTGGCTCGCAAACGACTGAAGGCCCTGGAGGAACTCAACCGCCTCGGCGCTGGCTTCGACATCAGTGTGCGCGATCTGGAGATTCGCGGTGCTGGCAACATCCTCGGCGCCCAGCAGTCCGGGCACATCGCCGCCGTCGGCTATGACATGTACTGCCGTCTGCTGCGCCAGACTGTGGAGCGCATCCAGGCCGGAGAGGAAGCCGCGGGCATCGACCCCCAGAAGCTGCGCCCGGAAGAGTACGACGGGGGCGCCGAGTTGGAACTCGGCCTCTCCGCCTTCCTGCCGGACACCTGGATTGGAGATGCCGATACGCGCCTGGAAGTACTGCGCGAGCTGGCCAGTATCAGCGATGCAGAGTCCGGGACCGCAGCCGAGGAGATGTTGCACGATCGCTTTGGGCGCATCCCCCAGGAGGCCCAGAATCTCCTGCGCATGTTCCGCCTGAAGGCCCGCCTCGACCCCCACGGCCTGGCGCGCTTCGCCTGGCGCGGCGAGTTCTACCTGCTCGAATACCTGGATCGGGTGGCCCTTGAGTCCTTCCTGCAGCCCCTGGGGGTGGAAGTGCGCTGGATTCGACCGGGCATCGCCCATCTGATCGCCCCGTCGGAAGCCCTGGCTGCGGCCAATGCCTTGGGGGGTGCAGGCGCTGCCCAGGCGGCCCTCGACTGGTTCGAGGGGCTTCTCAGCACCTAAGTAGCCACCGCTTTCCGGCGGCGCCGGGACCTGTGTCTTGCGGCCGCCGGAATGCGAACCGACAATGCGCGCCGCCCATTCGGCGCATCCACACATGACTACATTTCTAATCCTGCCGCTGCTTTGCACAACGCTCCCCCAAGCCGCTGCCAGCCAGGCATCCGCCAATCTGGCGGGCCCGGCCGGCGTCTGGCAGCCCCTGAACGGCGTGGAGGCGATCATCAACGAGGAGATCATCACCCGCAGCGGCCTGATCCAGCGGCTGCAGTGGCAGATATCCCAGGGCGCTGTCACGACCGAGGCCGAGTACACGCGCGCCCTGCTCAAGGTCCGCGATGACGAGATCATCGCCCGCCTCAAGGTCCAGGCCGGGCAGGACATGGGCCTGGCCCCGGAGGAGGTGGAGCGACTAGTCGACGCGCGGCGGGAACGCCTCAAGGAAGGTCTCGGCGGTGCGCTGAACATGCGTGAGTGGCTGCGCAGCGAGGGGCTGGATTCAAGCAGGCTGAACGAGACCATCTCCACAGCCCTGATCGGCGGAGTCTGGGAGGATGCCATCACGGGCAAGGGTGGTGGCCTGCGCGGGCGCCCCCAGGCCGATCGCTTCATTCGCCCGGGCCAGCTCCACGCCTCCTATCTGGAGTGTCTGGCCGATGAAAACCTCTGGCATCTGGTGGGCGGCCAGCCGGCCCAGTATGTCCTGCAGACCTTGGATCTGCCCCTGGACGAGGCCGACGGGTTGGCCGCCACCATGGACATGGCGAACTCCCTGCGCGAGCGGGCCCAGGCCGGCGGCGATTTTGCAGCCCTGGTGGATTCCTACGGGCGTGCTTCCGCACCCGGCGGCTACCAACGGGCCCACACAGCCCAGGACCTGAAGGAACTCCTGGGCGAGGCAGCCCAGAAGCTCATTGCCGACGGGACCATCGGCGGCCTCTCCGAGGTCCTACCGGTCCTGCGCGCGGACCAGGTCGCGGGCGTCCGCATCCTGCGCCTGGCCCGAATTCTGCCCTCTGAACAGCCCAAGGGCTTCCTGGAACCGGGCGTCCAGCGCGATCTTGAGCGCCTCATCCAGGACGGCATGGACCAAAGTCGCGTGCTGGAGGAACTGCGCGACCTCGACCGGGCGGCCTATGTCTGGCCCGCCACGCAGGTCCCCGAGCAAGCCGCCACGGGCCTGGCCCCCTGAGGGCGCGGGCCATTATTCTGGTCCCCCGGGCCCACGAGACGGGTATTGGGCGATCGGACAGGGCGACCCTGCTTGATATACTCTGAACCCTTGTAACCCCCGGACCGTTGGGTAGGCGACACCCCTCCGGGGCACCTACAAACAGGCCAGACCGTAGCCGACCCAGCACTTTTGCCCACGGCAGCGGCCCAGAACCATGAGCGACCACACCGACTTCAGCGACATCCACATCGAATCCAGCCTGCCCAAGCCCTGGGAGGAGGAAGTCACCTTCAACGACATCCTCTACGACTGGATGACCCGCGCGCCCTGGCTGGCCATCTCCCTCGGTGCCCACCTGGTGGTCTTCATCATCATCGCGGCCATCCCGTGGCACCTGCTCAACAACCAGAAGGACACGGAGTTCCAGGCCGCCATCGAGCAGGCTCCGGAGGAGGTCTTCGAGGACCCCGAGGAGGAAATCGAAGAGGAAATCGAGGATATCGAGACCGAAGAGGAGCCCATCCTCCAGGACTACGAGATCGACGATCACAACGAGACGGATGACGAAATGGACTACGAGTCCACCGAGGGCGATCCGGACTTCCTTTCCGATTCACCCTTCGACGAGAAGAACTTCAACGACGTCATCGGCATCGGCGGCGGCGCCGGCGGCAAGTTCGGCGGGCGCTTCGGCGGGCGCCGCAACCTGCGTGCGGCCGGCGGTTCCGGTACGGAGCAGGCCCTCAAGGATGGCCTGGAATGGCTCAAGCACCACCAGGCTCCGGACGGCTCCTGGGACGGCGACGGCTTCGACTCCTACTGCGGCAAGATCGGTGACGGAACCTGCGACATGCCCGGCTTCGAGGATCACGATGTGGGACTCACTGGCCTGGCCCTCCTGGCCTTCCTCGGAGACGGCAACACTATGATGCAGGGGCCCTACAAGGACACGGTGACCCGCGGCATCAAGTGGTTGCGCGAGCAGCAGGATTTCGAAAACGGCCTGATCGGCGACCCGCGCGGTCACGGTTTCCTCTACAACCACGCCATCGCCAGCCTGGCGATTTGCGAGGCCTACTACTTTTCCAAGAGTCCGTTGATCCGCGGCACGGCCCAGAAGGCCGTGGACTACATCTCCCGGGCGCGGAACCCCTACGGGGCCTGGCGCTACAACGTTCCGCCGGACGGCGACAACGACACCTCGGTCACCGGTTGGATGATTTTCTGCCTGAAGTCCGCCGAGGAGGCGGGCCTTGGCATCGACAAGGAAGCCTTCCTCGGGGGCCTGCAGTTCATCGACGAGATGACCGATCAGCAGGGCCGCGTGGGCTACAACGAAACGGGCTCCTGGAGCTCACGCTCACCCCAGAACGAGCACTATCCCAAGGAGAAAGGCGAGTCAATGACCGCCGTGGGGCTCCTGTGCCGCTTCTTCCTGGGCCAGGATCCCTCCAAGGATGATGTAATGGGCAAGCACGCGGACATCATGCGCAAGCAGCTGCCCGAGTGGGATCCCGACGGCTTCGGCTGCGACATGTACTACTGGTACTACGGTTCCTACGCCATGTACCAGATGGGTGGCAGCCGTCACTGGGCCCCGTGGAACAAGGCCATGAAGAAGGCCGTGGTTGAGTCCCAGCGCCGCGACGGCGACATGAAGGGCTCCTGGGATGCGGTGGGCCCCTGGGGTTACACCGGCGGCCGCGTGTACTCCACGGCACTCATGGTTCTGTGCCTCGAGGTGTACTTCCGCTACGCAAAGGTACTGGGCGCCCGCTAGGCAGCGGCAACCCAAGCAAGCGAGAGGCCCACATCCGGGATGCCGGATGTGGGCCTCTCGCTTACCCGTGCCTTCCCGGCCGCGAGAGCGATCCCGGGCCCGGAATGAAAGTCCGTGATGGAGGTTGCGTTGTGCCTAACCCTGCGGGTTGGCAGCCCGCTGGAGCTGGGACTTCTTCCGCGCGGCCGTGTTGGCGTGGATGATGTTCTTCTTAGCTGCCTTGTCCACGCGCTTGGTGGCTTCAGCGAGATGTTCCGAAGCAGCCTCCGAGGTCTCGGCCTGCAGGACACGCTTGACGGCGCTGCGCATGCGCGAGCTCACCATCTTGTTGGCCTGGCGTCGGGTTTCGTTCTGGCGCAGCCGCTTGGCCGCTTGTTTGTTATTGGGCATGACTACTTAAACTGTTCCATCTTCACCGCCACGTCGCGGTAACTGATATCGACTTCGAAAACACGGGCATAGAGGGAACGGGCCTCGGCCGAGTCATTCTCGGCCTCCGCGATCGTCCCCAGATTGTACAGGATCTCCTTGGCCCGGTCGTCCACCTGTTGGCGTCCGTCCAGGGCCCGCTGGTACTCCTTGCGCGCCAGGTCGTTGAATCCCTTGCGCTGGAAGCACTGAGCCAGGTGAAAGAGGGCATCCCCCTCAAGCCGCGGGTCGCCAATGGCCTTCTGGAACTCACCGGCGGCTCCGTCATGGTCTGCCAGGCGCATCAGGGCCCGCCCTAGCTCCAGGTGCAGGGTGGCATCGCCGGGGTGCAATTGCAGCCGCTGGCGGCAGTCATCCGCCTCCAGTTGCCAAAGTTCCTGCTCCAGGCGGCCTGCAGTCTCCTCCTCACCGCCTTTCCCGGCCTGGACGATACGGCGCTTCAGCACCTTGCGACGCAGCTCCCCCACCAGCGTCACCAACTCAAAGGATTCCTTGCGGTAGGACAGGGCCCGCTCCGCCAGGTCCAGGGCCTCCTCGTACTCGCGCAGCTTCTCCAGAACACCGGCCATCTCCACCATCAACTCCGTGTCAGACGGTGCCTCGGCATAGAGTCCGCGCAGACGACCCAACTCCTCATTCAGTTCCTCTCGGCTGAGCTGCATGCGCCTGGAGCGCTCCAGACGTTGAGTCTCCGCCTGGTCCACCAGGCGCTCTCGGCTGTGCTCACTGGTGCTGAAGTTGCCGCTGCTGAGGGCAGTCTCCGCCGCCAGGTCCTTGCGCGCCTTAAGGGCCTCCTGATCCCGGGGGTCCGCCTCCAGGGCACGCTCGAAGTAGGCCAATGCCTCGGCCGGCTCGCCCGTGCTCCGCAGCATGTGCCCGGCGCGCTTGAGTCCCTCCGGATTGCGCGGCGCTATCTCCGCCAGGAACTCGTAGACGGCCCGCGCACCGTGGAGGTGGCCGGCCGCCTCCAGGCTGATGCCCAGGGACAAGTTCGCATCCTCGTCCAGAGGATTGGTGGCCAGATAACTCTCCAGGGACTTGGCCGCGGCCCCGTGCTTGCCAGCCTTGGCCAGGCCCTTGGCCATGGCCAGGGGAGTGGCCCCCTTGAGGGCCCCGAGGAACTTTCCACCGCTCTTCTTGGCGTGGCGCTGGCGCAGCACGCGCCGCAGACCGGCTCGGGCTTCCCCGTGATCCGGGTCCAGCTCCACCAACTGCTGGTAGAGCTCCACGGCGAAGTCATAGTTGCGACGCCGGGCGGCCTCTTCGGCCTTCTGAATGTGCTTGGAGAAATCCACGGGATGGTGCTCTGGCGCTGGCCCCACCCCCAACCAACCGGCAAATGGAGGCCATCGGAGCGCAGACGAGCCGGAAGATCCTATCGGCGAGGCTGCGAGCCGTCAACGGACGCTATGCTGCTGGGACACCTGCCCCCCCATTCCCATGGAAGACACCGCACCCGACAAGGCCCCAGAGAGGACCGCAAAAAACACCCAGGAAACCGCCCCGGGCGCCGGTTTCAGCGTCGTCCTCTACCCAAACCCAATCCTGCGAAAGCCCGCGAAGCCCGTGACGGCTTTCGGCCAGGAGCTGCGGGAAACGGTCTCAGCCATGCTTGCCCGCATGCGGGCCAGCGAGGGCGTCGGCCTGGCGGCCCCCCAGGTGGGTCTCAACCAGCGCATTCTGGTCATGAACTCCACGGGCGCCCCGGACGACGACCTGGTCCTGGTCAACCCGACGCTGATCGAGCGCTCCGGGCCAGAGACCCTGTTTGACGAGGGTTGCCTGTCCTTTCCAGCCATCTACGCCCAGGTGCGCCGCCCGGATCACTGCGCCGTCGAAGCCCAGGACCAGGACGGGAACCCGATCTCAGCCAGCTTCGATGGCTTCCTGAGCCGCGTGGTGCAGCACGAATACGACCATCTGGAAGGCGTTCTTCTGGTGGACCGCATGTCCCCGGCGGACAAACTCAAGAACAAGGCCGCCCTGGGTGAGTTGATCGAGGCTCACCGCCGGGAGCGGGCCTCTACCCCGGCCGAACGCTAGCAGGACCTTGCTGACGACCCACGCCCGCGTCGCCGCCGAACTGCCTGTCGGCCCCCCGCCCGCCGTGGTCAGCGTCGGGGTCTTCGACGGCGTCCACCTGGGCCACCAGGCAATCCTGGCCGCCAATGTGGCCCGGGCCACCACCGAGAGTGCCCAATCCACAGTCGTCACCTTTGGTGGTCATCCCAAGCGTTTGCTCCTGGGCCACGCCCCGCGCACCCTGACTACCCTGGAGCACCGCCTGGAGCTGTTTCAGCGGGCCGGAATCGCCCATACAGTGGTCCTGCCCTTCGACGAAGCCCTGCGTTCTCTCAGGGCGGAGGACTTCGCCCGCACCTTCCTGGCTGATGGCCTGGCCGCCAGATCCCTGGTCCTGGGCTTCGACAGCAAGTTCGGCCACGACCGGGAGGGCACTCCCGAGGCCCTCGGGGCCTTGGGCTACGCGGTCCAGGTGGTCCCGGAAGTGCTCGTCGATGGCCGTGCCGTCTCCAGCACGGCCATCCGCGAGGCGGTCTCCCTGGGCGATTTGGCCGGTGCCGCCCGCATGCTGGGGCGCCCTCCGGCGGTCTTCGGGGAAGTCGTGGAAGGGCGCCATCTGGGCCGAGAGCTGGGCTTCCCCACGGCCAACCTGGACCTGCACCACGAGCTCCACCCCCCCGCCGGCGTCTACGCCACGCTGGTTCGCTGCCCGCAGGCCCCGGGCGAACAGGCCCGCCTCCTGCCCTCCGTGACCAACATTGGCCATCGACCCACCGTGGAAGAAGGCCCCGCGGCAGGATCACCTGGGGGCACGCGCCCCCGGTTGACCATCGAGACCCACATCCTGGACTTCTCCGGCGAGCTCTACGGGAAGCACCTGGAGGTGCTCTTCGTGGACAGCATCCGCCGCGAGCAGCGCTTCCCCAGCCTCGACGCCCTGGCCGAGCAGATCGGGCGGGATGTGGATGCGGCGCGCAAACTGCTCAGCGCACGCCCGACGCCCAGTTGACCCCTGGCGGCGCGCCCGCAATAATCTCAGCGCCCCCCTTTGCGGGCACCCGGGAAGGTAGCTCAGTTGGTAGAGCACTTGACTGAAAATCAAGGGGTCACCGGTTCAAGTCCGGTTCTTCCCACCATCCGGCTCATTGGCTGAATAGACGCTGTTTCCGGCCTCCAGTTGCCGATGTGCCCCACCCACTGCCGCCCCCAAGAGCGGCCTGGCCGCACCACTCATCTGTCCCCATGGACGCTTCCACCCCCAAGGTGATCACCAAGAGTGACCCAGCGCGCCTGACCATCGAGTGGAGCGATGGCCGCTCCAGTTCCTTCTGCTCGGCTGAGCTGAGACGTCTCTGCCCCTGTGCCCACTGCGTGGATGAGGTCACCGGGCGCAAGTTGCTCGATCCCGAAACCGTTCCCGAGGACCTCCTGCACCGCGCGGTGCGCCTGGTGGGGCGCTACGCCCTGGGCATCGAGTTCGCAGATGGACACAGCACGGGCCTCTACTCCTTCGATTTCCTGCTGCGGCACGCTCCGGAGCCCAGCGCATCGGACCCCGGTGGAGCCCCTCAGGATCAATAGCAGGCTGGTCATCCCGCCCCGGGACCTGTCCGCCTCCTACGCCCGTTCGGGCGGGCCCGGGGGCCAGAACATTAATAAGGTAAGCACCAAGGTCGTCCTACGCTTCTCCGTGACCGCCAGCGAGGCCTTGGGGGAGCGCCGGCGGCAGCTCCTGTCCCGCGCCCTGGGCCAGCGCCTGACCACCGCCGGTGAACTTGTTATCCACGCTTCCCGCCACCGCACGCGGGCCCGCAACCTGGAGGACGCCCGCCAGCGCCTGGCGGACATCCTGGCCGCCGCCCTGCGGCCACGAACCACCCGCAAGGCCACCCGGCCCACCCGGGCATCGAATCGCAAGCGCCTCGAACGCAAGCAGCGCCGGGGCGACCTCAAACGCTCCCGACGCCCACCCGCGGACAGTTAATGACCGATATCACCGTATTTGAAGCCCTATTGAAGGAGCTCGCATCAATGAGACCCGACCGCGAGCGCCCCAACCGGTACCAGGCTCGGGAGGCCCTCTTGCACCTGGGGGCAGCCATCGAGGCCGGTGAGGACATCGCCGAGCGCACCGAGGGCCTCAGACAGGCCGTTTCACGGATCCAGGACGCCTGGGGGGCCGCCCTGGAGGAGGAAATCCAACTTGCGGGTGCTGAGCATGCTCTGGGTGTGGATCCGCGCTTCCTGGACCATCCGGGCTACGATCTGGCCTACACCCTCGGAGCGCGGCAGCGCCTGGAATGGCGCCTCCTGGCCCTGGCGGCCCTGGATGTGCCCGTGGGCGAGGATCTCCTGGAGCGCATAGCCTCCGCCGACGCCCGCCTGGCGGAGCACAGGGGCGCCATCCAGGACAATCCTGAGAAAGCTGCCCCGGACAGCGGGCCCTGACGGACTCCCTGCGCCGCCACGGAGCCCATCCGCGGCCCCGGCGCTCTCGCCCGTGGCCCGGCGGCAGATCATGCCCCAGTGACCACAAACGGCCCTCAGGCCACGGAAAGCAGCTTTTCCGTGCTTGCAGGCCAAGCCACTTTCAGGCTAGCGGCCCGACAGCTGCGGCCAACGAGCTCGGCAGCCGGATTGCCTCTTCCTTCGCAAGGCCATTGTTTTCAATGACTTGCGTCCATCGACTGCCCTTTCCCGGCCCTTTTTGGGACACCCTGGGACAGGCCACGCCGATGGAGTCCCCGAATCAAGTGCGAAAAACCTCGGTTGCCCCTTTTACAGGCGGTCTGCCAAGGGCATCCTCTTCGCGCTCTAGACCCCCATCCCTTATTTCTCTCTCTGTCTCTCTCTCTTTCTAGGAGTGTATTTCTCATGAACAAGCTCGTCTTCGGCGCCCTCGCGCTGACCCTCACGAGTACGGCTGGTTTTGCCTCTGATAACGAGTGGCTGAGCCTGGACCAGGAAATCGACGCCCTCGCGTCGAGCCTGACCGTCCAGGGCGGCGCTGGTATCAGCGGCTGGATCGGCGCCCGATACCTTTCCTCCAGCGACCTTGATACTGACGTTCCCCCTGACTCGATCGCTGATGACACTGGCGACTTCCAGAGCATGGCGCGTCTCAATGTTGCAGGTTCTGTAGGCGACTACGGCTACAAGATCTCGCTTGACTCGGGCGCCCTCGCCGGTGGCCTCGGTATTCTTGATGCCTATGTGACCTTCCCCTGCGGGGACGCGATCAGCACAACCTTTGGCCAGTTCAAGAGCCCCTACTCGCGTAGTGGTCTCCTGTCCGGCAACCGCCTCCTCTTCCAAAACCGCACCACCATCGGTGCCGTGGCAGCAAC
>DASCNH010000195.1:0-6525 GCA_036011365.1 Planctomycetota bacterium
AAGGTGACCGCCGTGGGCTGCGCCTCAAAGGTGGGGGACCGGGAAGCAGATGTGCTGGCGCAGCCGGCCGCCGAGAGGGCCAGGGGAGCCAAGCAGAAGATGCGGACGCAGAGGGTGCGGAGTGAGGACGGGACCATGGCGGGGGGCCGGGGGTAGGGGGTCCGGGGAATCGTCGGAGCACGCGACATCGCGCCCTCGCATCCGGACTGGTTGACCTTAACGGGGAGTGTCTGGGGGCTCAACCCCCGGGGCCGGTTGTTGGGGCCGGGAGCGGAATTCCGGGGCGTTTGACGGGCCCGCGAAAATAAATCGGCCGTGAAGTGCGACCTCGGCGCTGTTCTGACAGTCTCCCGGGTGGGTGGGGGTTTGGGATGGTCGATGGGGTGCTGGCCCGTTAAGAGAGCCACAACCCCGGGGAGAGCCAGAACCCCAGCGCACGTCCCGGCCGCGGGCAGCTCAGTCCGGGATCGGGCGCCCATCATCGGGCACCCATGCGCTGGCCGCCACGGGCAGGAACAGGCGACCGACCTGGACCAGGTCATCGCGGCTGAACTCGAAGCCGTCCCAGCTGCGCCGCTCACCGGCACCGAGCTCCGCCCGCACGGGGCGGTCTTCGCCGGCCCGGGCGGGCTCCAGGCGGGCGATGACCTCGCCCTCTTCATCGAAGCGCGCCAGGTCCATCCAGAGGTGGGCGGGGATCAGATCGCCGCGCCGCCAGGCTCCGCCTATGGGACGGTAATCCTGGGTCACATCAAAGGGGTCGGTGGCCGCCACGACCAGATAGCTCTCGCGCAGAATAGTGCCCGCCCGCCAGGTGGAAGTGGGCACGACCCCGTAGGCCAGGGCGTGGTTGTTCTGCCAGGAGCGGCGCTCGTCCGGCGGCGTCGTCAGGCGATCGACGGCGGTGTAGTCGCTGGTCAGGTCCGTGTAGGCGTACCAGTGATAGGTGATCCAGCCGTGCTCGTCGCCGGGCATGTTTCTGTACTGCCAGCCGAGCAGGGCCAGTTTCTCCGGGGTTCCGGCTTCATCGTGCCCCAGGAAAACCATGCCCGGGGGCAAGAGGTGCTCCCGGCGCCAGGCCGCCGGGTCGGCGCTAGGCGAAACATCGAAGAGCGTCATGGCATCCCGTGCCCCCGTGCGTTTGCGCAGCAGGAAGACCGGCCCCATGTCTTCGAAGGTCTCGTGATCGTAGAGGGCCGCGTGGACCTCGAAGCCAGAGTTGACCTCGGCCATCAGATCCGGGTGGTTTTCGAGCACCGGCAGGTGTGTGATGAACCAGTCCAGCTCGCCCAATGCCGCGAAGACCTCTTGCCGTTCTTCGTCCGTGTAGCGGTCCCAATGATCCAGGTGATGGGGGAGCTTGATCAGATCGACATACCCGTTGGCCCGCATGAAGATCGCCCAGTGGTAGGCGCTGGAGACGCGCACGTGGGGGCGCTCTTCTGCGAGCGCTTCTCCTTCGACTGCGGCGGGTGGCTGCTCGGCGATTTCCAGGGCCCGGCGCGCGTACTCCTCCGGCGCCAGTTCGTTGACCATGGCGAGGGCTTCCCAGTAGGCGCCGAATTTGCGCGTGTTGCGCCCCGTGAGCAGGTCGAGGGAGTACCAGGCGGTGGCCAGGACCAGGCCAGCGGTGAGCGCCTGGCGCCAGGGCCAGGTGTTGGGCCGGCCGGGGCCGGGGCAGGCCTGCCAGCCCCAGGCGCAGAGCGGTGCGATGAGCGGCAAGAGCGGCAGCCAGAGGCGGAAGTCCTTTGAGCCCTTGAGGCTCATGACGATCAGGTTGGCGGCGAAGACGCCCAGTAGCAGGCTGGTGCGCCAGGTCAGGCCCGTCACAGCTCGTATTACGCCCAGGGCTCCCAGGGGAATCAGCGGCCAGACGACCATGCGCGGCAGCTCGGTGATGTACCAGGTCGGCGGCTTCAGTTGCCGCACGAGGGCATAGGTCTCTCCACCATAGGTGTACTCCTCGCCCATGGCCGTGATGCCGGCCTCGTAGAGCACACGCGCCAGATCATGCAGGCCCACCATGTCCACCATGCGGCAGGCCAGGAAGCCGAAGTTCTCGAAGAAGTAGCGGTAGAGGCTGGCTCCCCAGGCGTCGTACACCAGCTTGTCCAGGGCTACCTGGGTCAGGATGCCAACGGCCAGGCCGGTCAGGATGCCGGCCATGGGGCGCAGGTGGGTCAACCGATCGCGGATCAGGATCAGGAGCACCAGCGGCGCCAGGATCAGGATCGTCTGGTAGGCCATCAGCAGCGCCGCGCCCAGCCACAGGCCGCCGTACAGGCCGCGCCTGGCTCCGGCGCGGTCCAGGAGCTGCTCCAGGGCCTGACCCACGCAGACCCCGGCGGCGATGCCGGAGACCGGCGAGACCGTGTACTGCAGGAAGATGGGGTTGAGGGCCACTACGGCGCCGGCCACGAGCCCCGTTGCGCGCCCGCCCAGACGCGCTCCGAGGCGCACGGAGATGCGCACCAGCGCCATGCCCAGGATGATCTGCAGGGCGCGCACGCACCACACGAGGGGACGCAGATCCTCCAGGCCGACCAGTTCGGCGAGGCCGAAGAAGGGAGTCAGCAGGGCGATGAAGCCGAAGGAACGGATGGCCTCCGAATCCACCACTTCGTCCCCGCGCACGAAGGCCTGGGCGCGCTCCATGTACTCCACGGAATCGGCCAGCTGGTAGCCCTCCAGAATGTGCCAGGAGAAACCGGCCAGGACCGCCACGGTCAGGAGCAGGGCGAGCAGGCCGCGGTCCTTGCAACTCGGCAGGGAGCTCCCGTCGGGGCAGGTGAGGGGCACCAGGGGCGGGGGGCGGCGGCGCCCGGGCGCGCTGCGCGAGACAAACTCCACCGGGGCCGCCGGCGCGTCACCGCTCTGTTCGCGCCCCGCCTCGCCGGCGGGCTCTTCCCCGCTCAGATAACTGTCGCCCCTGGCCCGCTGCACCATGTCATCCAGGATGGTCTCACCGGCCGCCGGAATCCACCCCGCCGTCCTGCCCGTGTGGTTGGATTCCACCCGCGCAGACACGCAAGATCCTGTGGTCCGGGCGCCTCTTCACACATGTTCTGGTGGAAAGCACTTGAAAGCGCCTGCAAAAAACGGTGATTTCAATCTTCCACGCACCTCTCCTGTAAACCGCGCTCCGGCCAACTCCTTCCTCGATCCACTCCTCCCGATGGGCAAAGCCGAAAAGATCATCGTCCTGACCGTCCTCCTCGCTATCAGCGGCATCCTGGCGGTGTCCCTCAACACCGCCGGCAAGGGCGCCCGGGGGCCCTTGACCCGGGCCGCCCAGGCCCCGACTGACCAGGTCCAGACCGGCCCGGTCCCCCCGGCCATGGAAGTCCTGGCAGCCGAGCGTGCCGCCACGCCGCAGGCCGCCCCGGCCCTCCTGGCGGCCACGCTCACCCGGCGGGAGTCGGCGCCGGCCCCCCTCCAAGGGTCGCCCGCCCCGGAGTCGGTGGCCGAACCCGCCCCGCTGCCCGGTGCCTTCCCCGCCCCGGAAGGCTCGGCCCTCGTCTCCCTGGCGGACCTCGAGCCCTCCGGTCGTCCCGACTACTACTTCTATACCTGGCGCCGGGGTGACACCTTCGTCAAGGTCGCCCAGCGCCTCTACGGAGATGGGAACCACCGGGAGCTCCTGCGCCGCCACAATGAGGGCCGCCTGGATGTGCCGATGGGTGACCAGATCTTCGTCCCGGTCTTCGACGACGGCTCCAGCCCCGATCCGTTGGCCGGAGGCGGCCGCCTGCATACGGTGAAGGAGGGCGATAGCCTGTGGACCATCGCTGGCGAGGTCTACGGTTCCGGCGCCCGCTGGCAGAGGATCTTCGACGCCAACCGCGATCAGCTCCAGAACGCGAATCAGCTGAAGAGCGGCATGGTCCTGCGCATTCCCTGACGCAGGCACCCGGCGCAGGCTCCTAGCGCAGGCCGTAGCGCGAGAGCTTCTTGTAGATGTGGCTGCGCTGCATCCCCAGGTTCTCGGCGGTTTGCTTCACGTTGTCCCCATTCTCCGCCAGCTTCTGGCGGAAGAAGAGGGCCTCTGATTCGTTCTTGAACTCCTCGAAGGTCTCCGCCAGAAAGGGGTCCGCTCCGGACGCCCGCCTGGACTTGCCCGGGCCGAGTCCGCCGCCCAGGACTTCCTCCAGGGCGGCCGCCTCGATCTCGGAACCCTCCGAGAAAACCGAGGCGCCTTCGATCAGGTTGCGCAGCTGGCGCACATTGCCCGGATAGCTCAGGGAACCGAGGAGACGCTCGGCCTCCTTTGAAAGGGTTCGGGGCCCATGCCCGCCCCGTTCCACCAGGCGTTCGAGGAAGAGCTGCGCCAGTGCCGGGACATCGCCCAACCGTTCGCGCAGGGGCGGCACCACCAGCGGCACGACGTTCAACCGGTAGAAGAGGTCCATGCGGAACTTGGTTTCCTCCACGGCCTGGTCCAGGTTGGCGTTGGTGGCGGCGAGCACCCGAATGTCAACGGGGATCGCGGTGCTGTCGCCGACGCGCGTGATTTCGTGGGATTCCAAGGCGCGCAACACCTTGGCCTGGGCGGCCAGGGGCATGTCACCGATCTCATCCAGGAACAGCGTGCCCCCGCTGGCCGCCTCGAAGTGGCCCGTGCGTTGGGCCGTGGCCCCGGTGAAGCTGCCCTTCTCATGGCCGAAGAGCTCGGACTCAATCAGCTCGGCGGGGATCGCGGCGCAGTTGACCGTGATAAAAGGCCCGGTGGCCCGGGGGCCGGTCAGGTGCAGGTTGCGAGCCACGACCTCCTTGCCCGTGCCGTTCTCGCCGGTGATCAGCACCGCCGCGTCCGAGGCGGCCACCCGGCGGATCTGGTCGCGCAGGGTTTCCATGGCATCACTCTCACCCACCAGCTCCCAGCGATCGCAGAGCAGGCGCTTGAGGCCGGTGTTCTCGGCTCGCAGACGATCCTCCCGCAGGACGCCGCGAATGGTCACCAGCACCCGGTTTTCATCGAGGGGCTTCTCAAGGAAGTTGCGCGCCCCGCGGTTCATGGCGTCCACCGCCGTGGCCACATCCCCGTGGCCGCTGATCAGCACCACGGGCGGGGCCTCGGCCCGCTCGCCCAGGGCACCGAGCAACTCAAGCCCGTCCATTCCCGGCATCTTCAGGTCCGTCAGGATCAGGTCCGGCCGCGGACCGTCGCCGGCCAGGGCCTGGTCGAGGCGCGCCAGGGCCTCTTCGCTGTTCTTCGCCGTCCAGACCTCGAATCCCTCGTAGGTCAGCAGCATCTCCAGGGCGATGCGGATGTCCCCATCGTCATCCACGACCAGGATGGTCGTCGGGTCAGCGTCCTTTGTTTTCTTCACCATATCGTCAGCCTCCTGTGCCCATCCTACAAGAGATGCCGCCGGCAACGGAGTCCCGCGGCCCGCTGTCCCACCAAACCGGCGCACTTTTTGCCTGGCACGGCACTGCCGGTTGCAGGGGAGGGTTAGCTACCCTCTGCGCGTGCACAGCAGCATGAGATCACCGGGGAGCGACCTGTCGGCCCTCGCGCTTCGGGCCCGGCAGGGGGGCATCACCGTGGCTGGTGTGCTCTCGGGGACCAGCGCGGACGGAGTTGATGTGGGGCTCGTGCGCTTTTGCGCTGCCGGTCCGGAAGGTGCCCCGCTGGCCCCGCCGGAACTTCTGGCCTTTGAGACCAGGCCCTTCCCCGGCGAACTCCAGGCGCGTTTGCGCGCCGTTCTGGATGCCCGGCCGGGTTCTGCGGGAGAGGCCCGCCTGGGCCTGGGCACCCTGGCCCGGTTGGACCTGGACCTGGGCCGCTGCTTCGGAGAGGCCGCCGCCGGGGCCGCCGAGCGGGCCGGCCTGCCCATCGACCTGGTGGGCAGCCACGGGCAGACCGTCTGGCACCACGACGGTCTCACCCCGGGCGCTCCGGCCACGCTACAACTCGGCAACCTGGCCGCGGTGGCCGAGGCCGCCGGTGTCCCGGCCAGCGGCGACTTCCGCCAGGCGGATGTGGCCGCCGGCGGCGAGGGCGCGCCCCTCTCGGCCCTGGTCGATCCCTACCTCTTCGCCACCGCCCCGCGCCCGGCGGCGATTCTCAACCTGGGCGGAATCGGCAACCTGACCTGGCTCGGCGCCGCCGGCGAGCTCAGCGCCTTTGACACGGGCCCCGCCGGCAGCCTGCTCGACGGCTTGGCCCGGGCCGTGGCTGACCTGCCCTTTGATCGGGGAGGCGCCCTGGCCGCCGCCGGGAAGGTCCACGAACCCACCGTGGCCGCCCTGCTCGAACACCCCTTCTTCCACCGGCCTCCGCCGCGCAGCACGGGCCGGGACACCTTCGGCGCGAGCTTCGTGGAAGCCTTCCTCGAACGGGCGCAAGGGGCTGGCCTGCGCAGGCCGGAGGATCTCCTGGCCACGGCCACGGCCTGCGTGGCGGGCTCCATCGCCCTGGCCGTGGACGAGCACCTGCCGTCCCGGCCGCGTCAGTTGATCGTCGCCGGAGGTGGCCTGCACAACCACGCGCTGATGGCCGCCCTCAAGCGCCAACTCGCG
>DASCNH010000196.1:0-3401 GCA_036011365.1 Planctomycetota bacterium
CCATCAGGGAGAAGCAGGAGACATCCACGGCGCGCAGAAACTCGGCGCGGCCGGTCTCCTCAAAGTTGGGCAGGCGTGGGTCCGCGCGGTCGAGATCCGCGTAATCCGCCCGGGCGATGGAGTGTACGAAGCCGTCCAAGGTGCCGTAGCGGTCCGTCAGGGCGGCCGCCAACTCGTCGATCTGGCCGTCGACCAGCACATCACAGAGCAGCGCCGGGCGCGGGCCGAGCAGGCGCTCGTTTTCCCGGCGGCGCTCTTCCGTGCGGAGCGTGTAGATCACCTCGGCGCCGGCTTCCTCCAGAGCCTGGCCCACATGCCAGGCCACGCTGCGCCGGTTTGAGAGGCCGGTGACCAGGATGCGCTTGCCGTCCAGCTTGAGGCCGCTCACGCCGGGCCTCCCTCTTCAGGTGCTGGGGCCGGCTCGGCGACGAGCGCCACCACGCACTTCAGGGTCAGAGCTGTTTCCCCTGCCACGGTCACCTTGGCCTTGAGGTGCCAGGCCGGTCCGAGCTGATCCGCGAGGACCACCTCGCATTCGAGGGTCTCGCCGGGCCGACAGATGCGGCGGAAGCGCGCATCCTGTATGCGCACCAGAACCGGGGCGCCGGCTTGCGGGGCGGATTGCTCCGCGGCCAGCCCGCCCACCAGCAGGGCGCCGGATTGGAAGACGAACTCGGAGAGGATGACGCCGGGCAGGATTGGATTCCCCGGGTAGTGGCCGGCGAAGAAGGCGGCGTCTTGGGGAACGGTCCAGCGCGAGACGAGGCGGGCCTCGGCGGAGCCCGCGGCCTTGCCAGTTTCCTCGATGATCTCATCGACGAACAGGAAAGGGGGGCGGTGGGGGATGCGAGCGGTGATCGCGTCCCGCGTACTAGAGGCCACCGGTCACCTCCAGGGTGGCACCGTTGATATAGGATGCCTCGCGGGCTGCCAGGGCCAGAACTGCATAGGAGATCTCCTCGGGCTTGCCGAAGCGGCGCTGGGGCACGGATGCCCGGTGGGCCTGGCGCACCTCGTCGGGCAGGTCGTCCAGGAGTTCCGTATCCACGAAACCCGGCGAGACGCAGTTGACGGTGATGCCGCGCTTGGCGACTTCCTTGCAGAGGGAGCGGGCCAGGCCGATCTGGCCGGCCTTGGAGGCACCGTAGTTGGTCTGGCCCGCGAAGCCCTGGCTGCCGGCCGGAGAGGTGATGAAGATGATGCGCCCGTAGCGCTGGCCCATCATGTTTTTCACGGCGGACCGAGCCATCAGCCAGCCACCTGTCAGGTTGGTGTCGATGACCGCTTGCCAGTCAGAACTCTTCATCACCGGGGCGATGGCATCCCGGCGCAGGCCGGCGTTGTTGATGAGCACCTGGATGCCTCCGTCCACCAGGTCCATCTCTCGCCAGAAGGCATCCACGGCTTCCTCGTCTGAAACATCGAAGCGGTGCAGGGTGAGTTTGCCTGCGAAGCGAGCGGCCTCGTCGGCCAGGGCGGCGGCGGCCTGCTCGTTGCCGACCCAGGTGGCGTGTACCGCGGCACCGGCTTCCAGGAAGGCGAGGGTCATGGCACGTCCGAGGCCGCGCGTGCCCCCGGTGATAACAGCGGTCTGGTCGGTGAAGTTCATGGTGTTGTCTCCAAGCGTGAGCTGGAGCAGGAGTGCAGGTAGGAGTCGACCTTGCTGGCCTGGATCACGCCGTAGTTGGCGGCTCCCAACCAGCCGGACATGATGATGCCAACGCTGCCCGCGTGGAACAGGCCGCTGACTTCCCCGTGCAGCTCCATGCTGGGCCGCAGGCCCTCGAACTTGGTTCCGAAGGAGGAGCCTTCCAGGTGGCGGGTGTAGAACTCAAAGGTGCGCGGGGTGGCGGCCTCCGCGTGTTCGATGTCGGCGCTGATGCCTGGCACGAGCCCCTCCAGACAGGCCAGGGTCTCGTCGATCATGCGCTGCTTCTCCTGTTCGTAGCGCTCCTGGTCCAACTCGGCCCAATCGGTGAAGCGCGCATTGGTGGAGGCCACCACCGTGTAGCGCTCGCTGCCGGGGCGCGTCTTGGGGTAGTAGAAGGAGAAGGTGCGGCTTTCCCCGTGCATGTCGCACAGGGCCGGGGAGTCAAAGGTCTCACGCGTGGATGTGAAGATCAGGTCGCCCACGAAGGGCAGGCTGGCGCCTGCTCGCAGACCGAAATATACCTGGCAGCTGGAGTTGTTGAGGCGCACGGCGCGCACCTCCTCCAGGAACTCCGGCCTGAAGGCCGCCGGGTCCACCAGGTCGAGGACCGTGCTCTTCAGATTTGCATTGGAGAGCACCGCGTCGGCGGCGATGAAGCGCTCGCCGATCTCAACACCGGTGGCCGCCCAACTCTGGCCGCGGGGTTCCACGCGAATGCGGTCCACGGTGGCGTGGTTGCGCAGGTCAACTCCGTTCCTGGCCAGCTCCTTGCGCATGCGTCCGATGAACTGGTCCGTGCCACCGCGGAAGGTGAAGACACCCTTGCTCATGAAGTTGGAGAAGACGATGCCATAGGTAATGGCCGGGTCCGCCAGGGTAGAGCCATTAGCGTAGGAGATGGGCTCCATCAGCAGGCGGTGCACATCGTTGCGGCCCGGGAAGAACTCCTCGAAGAGCGCGCCCACGGTCTGCCCCGAGTCGTCATAGAAATCCATGCGCCGCAGGTGATCGTAAAAGGCCTCTACCTGGGCGCGCTCCTGGCCTAGTTCCTCCACCAGGATGCGGGTGAAATCCTCGCGCGTGAAGCTGGTCTCGAGGTCGAACTGGGGGTTGACGAAGCGCACGCCCTCAAGGGGCACGATGTCGTCGGCGATCTCCTGGGACCAGTACTTGCGGCAGGTCTTCTTCATGCCCACGGGAAATCCGTGCAGGGAGACATCGAAGATGTGACCACCGCGGCGCTTGAACCAGGTGGCCAGGCCGCCGTAGTTGGAGTGGCCTTCGAGGAGCAGCACCGAGCGTCCGTTGCGGCCCAGGACATTGGCGGCGGTCAAGCCCGCCAGGCCGCTGCCGATTACGATCAGGTCGTAATGATCCTCGAGGTCGGCCAGGCGGTCGCCGCGCGGTGTGGAATGCCCGCCGCTGCTGCCGCTCCGGGCCGGGCGTGCGTCCCGCGCATTGTGTTCGGAGTTCATGGTTGATCAGGGGGCGGTGGGTGCGGCCAGGACATGGGTATTGGCCATGGTGATGCCACTCAGGAGGCTTCCAACGATGCCCAGGAGGCCCTGGTCGGTGCCGCACAGGTAGAGGCCGTCGACCCCCGTGCGGCCATCGGGACGCTTGTCCGGCGAGCCGTAGATGGCTCCGTGGGCGTGGCCCGTGTAGCGTGTGATGGTGTTGGGCGTGAAGCTGTCACGCCAGAGTTCACAGGCTCGCGGGTCGGGGGCGAAGGTGCTGGCCGCATCGAATA
>DASCNH010000197.1:0-7300 GCA_036011365.1 Planctomycetota bacterium
CGGCCTCCGTCCCAGGCCCGGCCTCCGTCCCAGGTGCGGCCCCTGTCAGCTGTCCGCGCAAAGTGCCGGGCGGCCAGCTCGGGCTGCGTGTAGTCCCCACCCACGACCAGGCCCCGGCGGCCGTCGAGGGTGGCCACGGAGAAGGCCCCGGCGCCTGCGCTGCCATCGCCCAAGGGCAGGGGACGCGCCCTCCAACTCAGTCCACCATCGGCGCTGACCAGAAGGCGCGAGCTGGAGCCACCGGTGACGATCCAGGCGGTGGACGGCGGCACGAGCGCAATGGAGGTGCCGGAGGCGGCAAAGGCGTACTCGCCGGGCAGAGCCTCGGGCCGGGTGTCGGCCGGAATCCGTTCCCAGTGGGCGCCGCCGTCCTCGGTCCGCAGGATGGTCAAGCGCCCGCCCACGGGATCGCCCAGCACCAACCCACGCTGCCCGCCGCTCTCTGGCCAAAAGGCGATGGCGTCGAAGAAACCCTGCGGCTCTTCGTTGGTGTGCTGGAGGATCCAACTCTCCCCCCCATCGCCCGTGTGATAGATGCGCGAGGCCGCGCCCGGCCCGGCGCTGGCAACCCACGCACGCCTGCTGTCCAGGGCCCAGACCGAGCGGAAATCCAGATCCTCGGCCCCGGGGACGGGTCGCGGGAGCCACGACGCGCCGCCGTCGGTCGTGCGCAGCAGCGTGCCGGCGTCGCCGCCGCACCAGACCACCTGCTCGTCCACCACGGACAGGCCGCGCAGGGAGGCTTCCACGCCGGATTCCAGTTCGATGACGGTCCAACGCCAGGTCCGCGGCGCAGTCCTGCGGGAGCCTCCACGGACCGAGCCGCCATGGGCAACGCAGGCGGCCAGGACCAGGGCCGCCAGGGGGGTAGAACCGCACGGGAGCTTCACGGCCCCATGCTACTCCCCCAGGCGACCGGGGCTCGCCCCTGCGCGCACGAATCCCGGTTCACAGGCCCTTCAGCTGATACCTCAAGGGGAATACAGAAGCGTCCGATGGGCTGAGAGCCAGGCATTCTCCCAATCCCCATTGGTTACTACCATGCCGCCTGGCCCCGCCCCGTCCTGGGGAATGTCCACCGCCACGACATCCACCTTCCTTAAGTAGGAGCGCCGCAGCGCCCGCCCCATGAACACCGACGAGAACCTGACCTCCGCCTCCAAGAACGGCAAGCAAACCCCGCCCTTCCCGGGCATCAGGCTCACCACCAACGGCAACCAGCTGGTCTCCTACTACACGGAGGCCCGCGTCACGGACGGCGGCGTGTTCTATCCCATCACGCCCTCGACGGAGATGGGCGAGAACTACCAGCTGTCCTTTGCCGAGGGCAACTTGAACGTCTTCGGTGACAGCAAGATCGCCATCGAGGCCGAGGGCGAGCACGCGGCCCAGGGCGGCGCCATCGCCCTCTCCGTGACCGGCAAGCGCGTGGTCAACTTCACTTCAGGCCAGGGCTTGGTCTACGGCGTGGAGCAGGACTACCACGCCCCCGGCAAGCTCTCCACCATGGTGCTACAGGTCGCCGCCCGGGCGCTCACCAAGCACGCCCTGAATGTGCACTGTGGCCACGATGACATCTACACGGCCCTCGACACTGGCTGGACAATGCTCTTCGCCAAGGACGCCCAGCAGGCGGCGGACCAGGCCCTGATCCTGCGCAAGGTCAACGAGCTGGCGCTCAACCCGGGCATCAACATCCAGGACGGCTTCCTGACCTCGCACCTCGAACGCAGCTTCTACCGTCACGAGTCCGAGCTCATGCGACGCTTCCTCGGGCGCGCCGACGATGAGATCGAGTGCCCCACGGAGGCCCAACGCACGCTCTTCGGCCCCACGCGCCGACGCGTGCCGAGCATGATCGATCTCGAGAACCCCATGCTGCTGGGCCCGGTGCAAAACCAGGAGCACTACATGAACGGCGTGATCGCGCGCCGCAACAACTTCAGTGAATCGATCCTGGGTTTCCTGACCGAGGCCTATGAAGAGTTCGGCGAGCTCACCGGTCGCCACTATGGCCTGATCAGCGAGTACCGGACGGAGGATGCGGAGACGGTCTTCATCTCCTTGGGTTCGGCGGCGGAGAACATCGAGGCCGCCGTGGACCACCTGCGCGCCGAGGAAGACGCCAAGGTCGGTTCGATCCATGTCAATGTGCTGCGCCCCTTCCCGGAGGCGGCGCTGATCGAGTCCTTGGCCGGCAAGCAGCAGGTGATCGTCCTGGAACGCACGGACGAGCCCCTGGCCGGAGCCAATCCCCTGGCCCGCGATCTGCGCACGGCCCTCGGCAAGGCTCTCGAAAACTCAACGGCGGATTGCCACGCGGATTTGCCCGCCGTGGACTGCGACCGCCTGCCGCGCATTTTCAACGGCTCCTACGGACTGGGCAGCCGCGACTTCCGCCCGGAGGGCGTTCTGGGCGCCTACGAGTTCGTCACCGGACGCACGGCCCGGACCGATGGCAAGACAGCCGCAGACGGCGCCAGCTACTTCTGCCTGGGCATCGATCACCCCTACGCGGTCGAGAGCGAGCGCCAGCCATCGCTCCTGCCGGACCAGGCCATCGCCGTGCGCCTGCACTCCATCGGCGGTTGGGGCATGATCACCACGGGCAAGAACCTGGGCGAGATCATCGGCGCCTTCGATGCCGACCTCTCCGCCCAACGGCAAGAGTTGGATGCGGGTGGCCACCAGAAGGAGGTTCTGCATGTCAGCGCCAACCCCAAGTACGGCTCCGAGAAGAAGGGTGCCCCCACGGCCTACTTCCTGGTGGTCGCCCCGGAACGCATCCGCGTCAACTGCGATCTGCGTCATGTGACTGTGGTCCTGTGCTGTGACCCCAAGGCCTTCACCCACTCCAATCCCCTGGCCGGGATAGCCGAGGGTGGCACCTTCGTCTGGGAGTCCAATGAGGAACCCGATGTCGCCTGGCAACGCATTCCCCCGGGCCTGCGCCAGGAGGTCATCGACAAGAAGATCCGCATCTTCGTCCTGCCGGGCTTTGATATCGCACGCCAGGCGACTTCGCGAGAAGACCTGCAGATGCGTATGCAGGGCAATGCCTTCCTCGGCGCCTTCTTCGGCGTTTCCAGCCTGCTCCAGGACTACGACATCTCAGAGGAGCGTTTCCATGAGGTCGTACGCGCCCAATATGTGAAGAAGTTCGGCCGCTTCGGCGACGCCGTCGTCGACTCGAACATGACGGTCATGACAGAGGGTGTGCGCCGTGTGCGCGAAGTCCCTTGCGGCGATCTACACGCCGCCGACCGCTCCAGCATGCACTCCTTGCCCCTGGTTCCCATGAACAATGGCAGCTGCGGCATCTCCTGCGCGCCACCGGAGGGACAAGCACCGCGGATCCCGCTCACCCGCCTGGAGACCTTCGACAGAGAGTTCCGGGCCGGGCTCGGCTACGACCAACCGGCTTCCCCGCTGGCCTCGGTCTCCTTTGGGGCCACGGCCACCGGCGCCACCGCCAGCAAGTATGTGGCCAGGCGCGAGACACCGCTTTGGATCGCGGAAAACTGTACGCAGTGCATGGAGTGCATCTCCGCCTGCCCGGACACGGCCCTGCCGAACACGGCCCAGGACATCAGCACAATCCTCCAAGCGGCGTGTGCGGGATACCTGACCGACACCACCGACCAGGCCACAGCCCTGGCCGCCGTGCCGACCATGGAAGCCAACCTGCGCGCCCAGATGCTGACCCATGTCAAGGCCAAGGAAACCGACCATGCCTTCAAGGAACTCGTCTGTGCCGAGCTGAAGACCGTGGAAGGCCTCTCCGAGGCCGGGCAAGCACAGCTGGCCGAGGTCTTCGAGCGCATCCCCCTGGCCTATGGCAAGGCGGCGCCGATCTTCAAGACCATCGAGAAGAAATCGCCAGGCGACGGCGGCCTGTTCGCCATCTTCGTCTCGGACCTCTGCAAGGGTTGCGGTGAGTGTGTTGTCGAGTGCGGCGAGCACGAAGCCCTGGTGATGGTCTCCGAGACCGAGGAACTGAACGCGGATCACTTCTCGGGTACAAACTTCATGGGTCTCCTGCCGGACACGCCCCAGAAGTACCTCGGGCGTTTCGACAACGACGATCCCCTGGCCTCGCACCAGGCAGCACTGCGCAACCACCTGATGGTGCGCAGCCACTACGAGGCCCTGGTTTCCGGGGACGGAGCCTGTGCCGGCTGCGGTGAGAAGACTGTCCTGCATGTGCTCGCCTCCCTGACAGAGGCCTACATGCGTCCCCTCTACCACGCCCGCGCCGAGCGGTTGGAGGCCAAGGCGGCGGAACTGGAATCCGCCGGCGCGGATCGTCTGTCCACCTTCTCAACGGAGCAGCGTGCGCTCTTTTCCAAGGCCGTGGCCCACTCCCTGATGGGGCTCGGTGGCGACTCGCCCGCTGACACGGAAGCCCGTCTGGCAGAACATGGAGATATCTCCGACGAAGATCTCATCGGCGCCATCTGCGCCGTGCTGCGCGCCGACGCCTTCCGGCACCGGGACCTGCAGGCCATCGACGGACGGCTGGCCAACGGCATGAGCGTCATGGCCATGGGAGCCCACACGGGCTGCAACACGGTCTACGGCTCGACGCCCCCCAACACGCCTCACACCTATCCCTGGATGAACTCCCTCTTCCAGGACGGGGTGACGGTCAGCTGGCTCTTCGGCGAGAGCTTCATCATCGACCACGCCCGTCGCTCGGTGGTTCCCGAGCGCCTGTGTGATGCCCTGCTGGGCGGGATCGGCGTTACGGAGTCGGCCTACTACGACCTGACGCACATGACTGACACCCTGATGACCGACCTCGAGGTGGCCGAGCTGCCCAAGGCCTGGGCCATCGGCGGCGACGGTGGCATGGGTGACATCGGCTACCAGAATGTCTCCAAGGTCGTCATGCAAAACCGCCCCAATGTGAAGGTGTTGATGCTAGACACGCAGCTCTACTCCAACACCGGCGGCCAGAACTCCGACTCAACGCCCATGCCCGGCGGCAGCGACATGAACTCCTTTGGCGAGTTCACGCAGGGCAAGCTGACTGAGAAGAAGAACGTGGCCGAGACCTTCATCTCGGGGCACGGCTCCCCTTTCATCGCCCAGGTCTCCATGGCCAACTCGGCAAAACTGATGCGCTCCCTGCTGGAAGCCCTGGCCTACCGCGGCGCCGCCTTTATCCAGACCTTCACCACCTGTCAGCCAGAACACGGCGTGGGCGATGCCCAGGCCACGGTCCAGGCCAGCCGCGCCCGGGATTCGCGCTCCATGCCGGAGTTCGTCTTCGATCCGAGCATGGGCGAGAGTTTCGGCGACACATTGCTGCTCAAGGGCAACCCCGCGCCCGAGCGGGACTGGGGCGAGGTGCGTTCGAAGGCGCGCGGCGGGCGCTACCTGTACACGGTGGCTCACTACGCCGCTACGGAAGCGCGCTTCCGCCGTCATCTGAAGCCCCTCAAAGGCAACGCTGGTGACTACACCGCCCTGGAGGACAAGCTGCTGGCCATCACCCAAAGCGATGTCACGGGACGCCGCTTCCTGAACGAATCCCACCGCGCCTTCATCCCGGACTTCGGCTGCTGGCTGGAGATCGACGACGAAAAGGGCGGCACGCAAGAGGTCCTGCTCTCACGCCAGCTGGTGCTCTTCTGCGTCGAACGACGCCGCGCCTGGCGCATGCTCCAGAGCAAGGCCGGCATCGACAACCCGGACTACCGAGCCCAACGGGCGGCCCTCCGCCGCTGGGACGAGGAGCACCAAAGTGGCGCCGTCGACCACGCCGCCCTGCGCGGGATCTTCGCACAGGAACTCGAAACCCTGCTGCCCAAGAAGAAGGCCGCCGCCGCGGTCTGAGCGCATTCCCCGGCGAGCGGCAAACGCCAGCTGATCTCCCGGGCCCGGAGTCCGCAAATCCCCCAAGGCAGCCCCCTGGGCCGTGTTTCACCGGGCACGCGCAGATGGGGCATTCGCCCCGGTTTGCTCGACCGGGCCCCCGGTTAGACAATCCTCCTGCTCGACCTCCCCGGCAGCATGGGAGGCTCCGGGCAACCCTTGGGAACAAAGACCAGGAGACAGAACCGTGACCAACAAGAACGACAACAACAGCAGCACCGGCATGTCGGTGCACCTTTCCTGCGCAGACATGACTGCCAGCCTGCGCTACTACCGCGACGTGCTCGGCTTCAAGACGAAGGAGTCCTGGCCCAACGCCGAGAACCCCCTCTGGGCCAGCCTTGAACTCGCTGGCCAGGCGCTGATGATCGGCGGAGCCATGACCCCCGAGAGCCTGGGCAACTGCTCTCCTGACAAGCTGACGGACTGGCACCGCGAACAGGCCGGCCAGTGGGGCGAGAACCCCGTCGGCGTCGGCATCCAGGTCTACTTCAAGGTGGACAACATCGACACCTACTACGCCGAGATCGTCACCCGTGACGCCCGCGCCCAAAGCGAGCCCACGACCCAGTTCTACGGCATCCGCGATGTCATCGTCACCGACCCCGATGGCTACTCGCTGGTTTTCTACAGTCCCGCCAAGATGGAAGACTGCCAGTCCTGCGGCATGCCCCTGGCGGACGCCGAGCCCGGTACCATGTACTGCCAGCACTGCTGCGACGAGAACGGCACCCTGCGCCCCTACGAAGAGGTCTTCGAAGGCACCGTCACCGGCTACTTCATGGCCATGCAGAAGATGGAGCGACCCGCCGCCGAGGCCGCCGCCACCGAGCACCTGGCCAAGAGGCCAGCCTGGACCTGCCAGGCAGTCTGAACCGGAGAGAGAAGTAGAGGCTCCCGCGCCCCAGTGGCCGGGAGCCTCTACCCTTCCCGCGCGCGCCTTCCGGTAGCTCCGAGGTTCCGTCGCCCCTCCCCCGCCGGCTCGGAAGACCCCGCCCAGCTTCGCCCGCCTCCTCCCAACGACCACAACCAACGGTTGGCCTGGAAGCCCAGAGCGGTTACCCTCCCCGCCACGGAGGCGTGGCAGAGCGGCCGAATGCACTGGTTTTGAAAACCAGCGTGGTGCAAGCCACCGGGGGTTCGAATCCTCCCGCCTCCGCCATCCTGCTCTCAGAGGGGTTTGAGCGAGCTACAAGAGGCCTCGCGTGTGAACTCTGAGGCAAATATGAGGCAAATCTCAGGGGTGGCTGTGATCGACTCCAAGCCTTAAACCTCAGCGGACAATCTCGCGTTGTTGGGCCCCCTATGGAGGTAGGTGGGAGCTAGTTGGAGGGACTCCAAGCAGTCCTTGGTCCAAGCACCCCCATCATTTAAAATATCCCCTCACATGAGGGCACAAGCTCTCAACCGTTCCTTGTCG
>DASCNH010000198.1:0-31093 GCA_036011365.1 Planctomycetota bacterium
CGTCACCAGCTACTGTATCGCCGCCCCCAACACAGCCTCGGCCACGGGCGCGAAGATACGCATGGTCGGCCTGCCCAGCATCAGCCTCAACACCTCCGTCCTGGAAGCGACGGACTGCCCCGCGGGCCAGTACGGCATCTTCTACTACGGCCCGTGGCAGGTGCAGCTGCCCTTTGGGGACGGCTACCGCTGCGTGGCGGGGAGCGTCTTCCGCCTCATGCCTCCCATGCTGTCCTCCGGTGCCGGCGTGGCCTCACGGACGCTGGACTACAATGCCTCCCCCATGGGGTCAGGCGCGGGACAGATCACATCGGGCTCGACCTGGAACTTCCAGTACTGGTACCGCGACCCTACGCCAGTGGGCTATGGCTTCAACCTCTCCGACGGGTTGGAAGTGACCTTCTGTCCGTGATCTCTCTGTGCCTGCCCTGGCGGTCTGAGGGGTAGAACGGGGAGGGTTCAAGGCCCAGATTCGCGCCTTGAGGTGGATTTTGAGGCAGGCAGGCCTGTGAGTAGCGCGCCGCGCTACCCCAAGAGCAACTCGCCCGCCGGGAGCGGACCGCGATGCAGGAGGGGTTCGCCGTAGCGGGCGCCGATACGCTCGCCCCAGAAGCGGGCCTTGGTTTCGACGCGCTCCAGGATGTCGGCGCCGAATAGGAAGTGCTCGCCGGTGTCGGTGGTGGTTTCCGGGCGCAGTTGGCTGGCGAAGCAGCGGATCAGGTCGAGCTTCTCTTCCCAGACCGGGCCGATATCCACAACCAGCGTGGGCTCGAAGCGCTCGTGGCTCATGAAGTGCATGATGCATTCGGGGCGGTGGGCCGGAGGCGCATCTTGACGACCGAGCTTTCCCAGCCCGGCGAGATACCAGGCCTGGCGGGCCAGGGTTCCAGCAGCGGCGTGGTCCGGATGCAGGTCTTCCGTGTGGTGTGCCAGAACGAGGCGCGGGCGATGGCGGCGGATCAGCAGGGCCAACTCTTCCCGGGCTTCGACCGTGGGGACCACGCGCCCGTCGGGCAGATCGAGGTTGTGGCGCAGGGCCAGGCCTAGCTTCTCAGTGGCCGCGGCGGTTTCCGCCGCGCGCGTGGCCTCGTCGCCGCGGGTGCCAGCCTCGCCCCGGGTCAGGTCGACGATACCGATGGACTGGCCGGCGTGGGCCAGGGTCAAGAGAGTGCCGCCGGCGGAGATCTCCCCATCGTCCGGGTGGGCGGCGATGGCCAGGCAGTCGAGTCTGGGTGTCGCGGAGGGGGTCACAGGGAGAGGACAGGTGGGGTCGTCGGGGGTCAGGTGGGTGTCACGGGGGGCGCGGCTTGTGTCGCCCGGCTCCGTGGCGGAGGCCGATCAGGGGGCGGGGTTGTCGTTGCCAGCTGCGGGGTCGTCGGAGAGGTGTACCAGTAGGTGTTCGGGGGCGCAGGGGTCGAGCTCGGCGAGCAACTCGTCGAGCCAGGCGGTTCCGAAGCGGGAGAGCCATGGCAGGGGCCCGGTCAAGCGCTCCTGGGGTTCACCCCGGGGCATAAGCGTAGCAGCCAGGCGCCTTCTGTGGCGGCGGCCGGCCCCGGATTGGTTGTCGGCCACGCGGGCGGCCTTGTCAGCCAGGCGCTGAATGGACTTCCGGGCCTGGTCCGCGGCGCGCTTCAGGCCCGCCACCAGGCTGGGGTCCAACTCTGCCAGGGCCGGGCGCAGGCTGAGGAGGTCTACGCGCAGGCGGTCGGCGGCCTCAGCCAGGGCGAGGGCGGCCGGGGCAGCCTCTTCCTTATTATTGGTAGAGAGGTCCAGGCCGCCGATGATCTCGGCGGCCGTGAGACCGGCCTTCTCCAGGGAGGAGCGGCATTCGGGGTCTGTCAGGGTGATCGAGATGCGCGGTATGAATGGCACCGGCGGCAGGCCCGCCAGGGCGCGAGCCGGGCCGAGCTGGGCCTGGTAGGCAAGCTCGCCCCAGCCGCCGACGGTTGCGGCGGTGGGCAGGACGGCATCCTGGACCAGCGGGCGCAGAAGGGCGCCGGCGGAGTAGGCGGCGGGCTCCTGGATGATTTCCGCGGCCAGCTCCGCCGGCGTGCGGGAGCCGGGCTCGTCATCGAAGCGGTAGCCGTCGCCGCCGAAACGCAGGGCGCGGCGCCGGCCGTCTTCCAGCCGGAACAGGATGGCGGCTGAGCCCTGGTCGATGGACGGATCCAGGCCACCCTCGGAGAGAGCGGCGGACCCGGCAGCCAGGGCGGCGGGCAGGGCGCTCCCCGGGCCGCGGGCAGCGGCCACAAGCCCCGGACCCGAATGGCCGGGGCCGGAAGAGACCAGGTCGGCCAGGGCCCGGGAGAGGTCCTCGCGCATCCAGTCCGGCTCCACCACGACCAGGCCGTGGTGGCCCAGCAGGGAGGTCAGCGTGCGCGTCATGGCCCGGGCCAGGGATTCTCCGGCCCGGGGCAGGCACAGATCCAGGGCCAACTGGCTGTTCGCGCCCGGAGCCCTGGCCAACATGGCCCGCAGCCGGTCCTCCATGGCTGAGAGGCCGTGGGCCAGCGGCTCGACGACGATGGTTGATAGGGGCTGGCGACCGGATGAGAGGCCGGCCAGGGACAGCTTTTCCACATCCAGGTTCTCGTTGGCGACGAAGAGCCGGTTGGCCTCGGCCAGATCGTGGTCGTCCCCGTGGTTCCAGAAGATCGGAACGACCGGGGTGTCCCAGGCGGCGGCCAGCTCCCGGGCCAGGGCAATGGCCTGCAGAGCCTTGTAGAGGGTCAAGAGGGGCGCGGCGCATAGGCCCGGTTGCTGGCCGGTAACCACGGCCCAGCAACCGGGCTGGGCCAGGGAGCGCAGGGCGTCGAGGACGGCCACCGGCGGGGAGAGGGGGGCCAGGCCGGTGGTCAGGTTGTCAGCCAGGGAGGCACGGGCCTCTGCGTCGCGGCGCTCATTGGGGCGGGCAATACTGGCGCTGCGCCGGGGCAGGGGCAGGCCGCGGAGATCCAGGCTGCTGGCCAGGGCGCGGCGGGCGATGTCGGCCAGGGGCCGGACATCGGCGGGCAGGTGCTCGAGGGCCAAGGCCACGGACGGCTCCAGTTCAGGCGCGCAGGATAAGCGCGGCCCCGATGTCTGCGATCATGGCGTCGAGGGCGCGGCTGGTGGCTGTCTTCCAGTCGGCGCTGTCCGCGCCCCGGGCGCTGCCCGCGTCAACGGCGTTGCCCGCGCCCTTCGACGAGGGGTAGAGAATGCCGCGTGAGGAGTTGACCACGGCGCCGCGCAATCCGCCGAGGAAACCGGGAACCACGTCCGCTGCTCCCCCACCCTGCGCGCCGTAGCCGGGCAACAGGAACGGGGTGTGTGGCATGAGTTCACGCAGGCGCGCGAGTTCGGCGGGATGGGTGGCGCCGACCACTGCGCCGACAGAAGATAGGCCGCCTTCCCCCACGAGCGGCGCACCCCACTTCTCTACGGAGGCCGCCACCAGTTCACAGAGTGGCGGCGAGCCGTGGTCTTGGAAGTCCACGCAGCCCGGGTTGGAGGTGCGCACCAGAACATAGAGGCCGCGGCCCGTGGCGGCGCAGGCCTTGATGAAGGGCGCGAGGGAATCTCCACCGAGGTAGGGGTTGACGGTCATGGCGTCGCAGGTGCTGCCGGCCGGGGAACCGGGGCCGCCGGTAAGGAAAGCCTCTGCATAGGCGGCTGCGGTGCTGCCGATGTCGCCGCGCTTCAGGTCGCCGATGACGAGCAGGCCTGCGTCGTGAGCGGTGGAGACCACGCGCTCCCACTGCTGAGCGCCGGCCGGACCGAGCGTCTCAAAGAAGGCGGCCTGCGGCTTGACCACAGCCACGCGCCCGGCGATGACCTCGACTACCTGGCACAAAAAGTCGCCCACGGCGCTGGCAACCTCCGAACGCGAGGCCTGCGCGTCGTGGGCGGCGGCGAAGGCCGCTGGCATCAGAGCCAGGTGCGGGTCGAGGCCCACCAGACATGGGTTGCCCACGCGCTCGACGGCGAGTAAGAGGCGGTCGGCCCAGTTGGCTTGGCTCATGTTCGGCCTAACTCGTCGATTCGGTGGGAGATTCGGCGCTTCCCGTCAGGCGGCGCTCTAGCTCGGTGGTCAGGTTCTCGACGGTTTCGGAAGGCGGAATAAGAACACCGCCGGAGACGGTGACACGGAAGGCCTCGTCCACGGAGAGGTCCAGGGGAATCAAGCGTTCGGCTTCAATAAAGATTGTGAAGCCCGTCAGCGGCATGGGAGAGGTCGGCATGAAGATCGAGATAAACTGACCGCCGCCTTTTTCACGGATGGTCTTGAGACCGGGGCCGGTGACAAAACCAACTGACCAGATGCCCTCGCTGGGATAGGGCGCGGCGACGACCGAGTCGAACTCAAGCGTGGAGTCGGCCAGGAAGAAATCAACCACCTGCTTGGTATAGGGATAGACGGACTTGATGACAGGTATGGTTCGCAGGCCGCGCTCCATCATCGAGACCAGGCGGCGTCCGAAATAGCCGCTGGCGAGATAGCCGAGGAAGAGGACCAGCAGCAGCGAGAGGCCGACACCGATCAGGGGGTGGACCAGGGCCTTGACCTCTGCGCGTACCTTCGCCGCATCTATGGCGAGCACCGTGTAGTCGCGCAAGAAGGTCTCCTCCTGCGCACGGAGCTCGGCCAGGGCTATGGTGAACTCTTTGCCCGCCAGGCCGACACGCTCGCGCAAGGCCAACAGGTCGCTGGGCAGGGCGGTGCTGTCCAGGTAGTTGAGGCTGTAGGGGTCGACACCCATGGCGCCGAGCGCCTGCCATCCGAGGCCGTTGCCATCGAGCACGGTGTAGATGGCGTTGTTTATGGGCGAGGCAACCCAGCGGTCGACGAACTGCACGACCATCACCAGGATGAAGATGGTGAAGACCGCCGGCAGCATGGTGATCAGGCCGCGCAGCAGGAAGCCCTTCTTGCGCTTCGGGTCGGGGGGCAGGGGGATGGGCGTGGTCATGGGGGTTGGGACGCGCTGGGCGGGGATCTTACCCCAAGCTGTCGCAGAGATAGGAAGCGGTTCCTGGAACGCAGCGGCCGAAGGCGCGGCGAAGGCTGGGGGATAGCGAGAGCGCCGGGGCTCCTGGCGGCGAAGAGTTGGCCGGAACCGCAGGGCCCGTGGCTCGTGAATCAGGAGGGCTGCAGTTCAGGGGGCGGCGAGGCCGGTTTCCATGAATCCGTGGGGCGCCAATCCGCCGACCGTGATTCAGGGGGCCAGGAACTCGCGGCCTACGGCGTCGGCCAGGGGCAGGCCGCGGTCCGTGAGGCAAAGGCGGGAGGAGCGCTGCTCCAGCAGGCCATCGGCCACCAGGCGCCGGGCAATGGGCAGACAGTGGTCTTCGGCAGCGGGCAGGCCGACGGATCTCCGCAGGGCGCCAGGATCCACCCCGCGGGTCAATCGCAGGCCAAGCCACCAGCTTTCCCCCAGGCGCGCGCCGGGGGCCAGCCGCTCTTCCCAGGCCGGGGCTGGGGCCTCCGCTGCGGCGGCCCCGCCCGGGGCGGCGGCGCTTTCGCTATGCCCCAGGGCTCTTCGAGCCTCGGTGGCTTCCGCTGCTTGCGTTGCCGAGAGCTGCGCGGGGGCGCCGGCCAGCTGTGTCCGCCAGGTGGCCAAATCTCGGGGCTGTCCCCAGCGGCGTGCACCGAGGTGGCTGACGGCGGAGGGGCCCAGGCCGATGTAGTCTCCATTCATCCAGTAGTTGATGTTATGCGAACATTCATGGCCAGATCGGGCGAAGTTAGACACCTCATAGGGGGCAAGCCCGGCGCAGGCTGCCAGGCTTCGGGTGGCCCATAGCTGCTCTAGCTCGACGTCGTCGGGGGCCGGATAGTGACCGGGCGAGCCGCGCCGGGCATTCAGGGCCGTGCCCTCCTCCCAGGTCAGGGCGTAGGCGGAGAGGTGGTCCGGGCCCAGGGCCAGGGCCTCCGCGAGGTCAGCGGCCCAGGCCTCTTGGGAGAGGCCGGGGACGGCGAAGATCAAGTCGAAACCCACGGAGCGCGGGCCGGCGGCGCGGGCCACTGCATAGGCTGCCAGGGCCTGGGCCCGGTTGTGGGGTCGGCCGAGGAAGGCCAGGATGTCATCACGCAGGCTCTGGAGGCCCAGGCTCAGGCGCGTTACGCCGCCTGCCACCAGTGCCCTGGCGGTCTCCGGGGTGAGGCTCTCCGGGTTGCACTCGGCGCTGACCTCTGCGGCAGAGGAGCGGAAACCGGTCAGCTCCTGCAGGCCGTCGAGCAGGCGCGCCAGGTCGGCGGGCGGCAGGAAAGTTGGCGTACCGCCGCCGAGATAGACGGAGCGCGGAGCGCGGGGAGCGTGACGCCTGGCGTCCTCCAAGAGGGCTTCGACGAGGGCCGCGCTGTCACGCCCGGCGCCGAGCACCGAGTAGAAGTCGCAGTAGGGGCAGAGCGTCTGGCAGAACGGAATGTGCAGATAGAGCGGAGTGCCGGGCGCGGCCGGGCTACTCCGCGCCCATGACTCCGTAGAGCTTGCGCAGGGCTTCTCGTTCGATCTGGCGGACTCGTTCACGGGTGACGCCGACGCGGCCGGCGATCTCCTTCAGGGTCATCGTCTCGCCGTTTTCGTCGTCCAGACCGTAGCGCAGGCGCAGGATCTTGGCTTCGCGCTCATCGATGATGTTCAGGAGCTCCCCTAGCCTAGCGAGCAGGTCGGCCTGCTGCATGGTTTCCTCGGGGCTGAGTTCCTTGGAGTTACCGGCGCTGTCGTTGTCCCCCACCAAGATGTCCAGAGAGACCTGAGGATGCAGGCTCGAGGTGTGGATGGTGCGCTTGAGGATTGGCCAGCTGTCGGTGGGCACGCCGATTTCCTGGGCGACCTCTTCGATGGTAGGTGGGCGACCGAGCTGGTAGGTCAGCTCGGAACTCACGACGCGCCACTTGGAGATGATCTCCGACATGTAGCTTGGCACGCGCACGGAACGCACGGTGCTGGTCAGGGCGCGACGGATGGACTGCTTGATCCACCAGGTGCCGTAGGTTGAGAAGCGGCAGCCCATTTCCGGATCGAACTTCTCCACTGCCCTCAGGAGACCGACATTCCCCTCGGCGATCAGATCCTGGAGGGAGAGGCCGAGTTCGGTGAATTGCTTGGCGATGGAGACCACCAGCCGCAGGTTGGCACGGATCAGGTGCTCCCGGGCGGCAGCGTCACCCTGGTGGATGCGTTGACCGAGCTCGCGCTCCTCCTCTGGACTGAGGAGCGGAACTTCATTGATCTCAACGAGATAGGTTTCGAGGCAGCGTTCGGCGCTGATGGCGGGCCTCCTGAAAGGGGTGGGAGCTGGGGGGAGAGGAATAGGAAAATGGCCGTATTCGGGCCCCCTTGCATCGACTCTCGTCCACATGGTTCTTGAGGCCGATCCCCTGCGCAGCCGAAACGTCTCTGATAGAATGGCACCAACGGGCAGCGAGCCGCCTGCGGTGGCTGGCGCTGCTGCTCGAAACAACCACTGGAATGCCCGCCGGGTCGCTACCCGGCACACCCCCACCACCCCCCCGACCACAGCCATGCTCGACGGATCACTGGAAGAGATCATCCCTGAGCCGGAATTCGCAAGCGTCCTGGGGCCGCACACGGACGGCCTGTTCCGCTTTGCCAATACACACAGTGGCGGCGGCGGGCGTGAGCTGGGCAAGGGCGACTTGATCCGACTCGTCAACCTGGCGGAAGCCCTGGAGTCATTCCTCGACGACCACGGGGCTCGCTACAACCAGACCTTCCACGACTTCACCGAGCTGGTGGCGTCGACGCGGGGCATTGCCCTGGCGGGTTTCAGCGTTGCGCACCTCAAGAGCCGCCTGTCCAGCTATGGGGCCCAGGCTTCAATGGAAGACAAGGAGAGCAGTGAACTTGAGGCAGCTGTCGAGAAGACGAATGCCTTCCTGGGGCAGGCCATCGGCAACCTGCTTGAGGCGTCCCGGCAGGAAGCGGCGGAGCGCGGCGTTTCGGTGACAGCAGAAGGCGAGCCACACGGTCCGCCGAGTAACACGGCCAGCGGCGGGGGCGAGTTGCTGCGACGGCTGTTGCCACGCAACGTCGGGCAAACTGAACCTGAAAATGAAGAGCAGAAGGTGGCCGAGGTGGTCTCCAAGTACCTGCAAGCGTGTGCGATGTTGGAGGACATTTCCATTCGCAATATCGCCGCCGATGACGAGCGCGAGAAGTTTCTGCGACGCGCGTGCACGGAGGAACAGGCACGTGTCTACGAGGCCACCGTGCACAACCTGCAGAGCGCCTACGACACATATATCAAGAACACCGTTCTGGAGCGGGAGGACGGGCGCCTGGGGCGGTTGCGCGGGCACATCTCCACGGCCTTGCACATGCTGGAGGCGGTCACGCACCTGGTGCACTTCGTCGAGCGCCACGAGAGCGGTGTGCGTAGCGATCGCGCGGAAGAACGAATCGCCAACCTTGTGGTGCGCACGGAGGTGCGTGAGCTGACGTTGAACGCGCTGCTTTTCTGGGCCAACCGCACCATGCAGAGTGGGCGCTCCCTGGCCGATGACCTGCTGCCCAGTTACACCAATGTGCAGATCCTTGAGGTTGAGCTGTCCGAGGATGTCGAACTACACGCGCGGCCGGCGGCGCTTATCGTCGGTATCGTGAATCGCTATGGTACCCCGGTTGAGTTAGAGGTTGCTGGCACACGCTGCAACGCGGGCTCGATTCTGGAGTTGATGATCACCATCGGCTCCAACGCCGATGCGCGCCGCTTCCGGTTCCGTGGCGATGAAACTCCCCTGGCGGATATTGCGCGCCTGTTTGAATGTAGCCTGGGCGAGAGCGGGCTTGAGGACCTACCGCCCGAGCTCGCCTACCTGCGGGCCTAGCCGACCAGCGATCTGCGTGGACAAATCGGGCGATGAATGCGGGCTCGCACTGGCCCGCTACCGGTGGAATCGCTCCGCCTAGTGCCCAATCAGGAGGCGTTCGGCCAGGGAGGCGGGTAGGCCGGCGGCGGCGATGCGTGCGGCCTCGCGCTCTACATCGTAGCTGGCCCGCTCCAGTCGCAGGGTGCGCTTGTCTGAATCGAAGACGGCATAGGCGGCGCGTGGATCACCATCACGCGGCTGGCCGACACTGCCGACATTGGCAATAGCAACCTCTATTTCCGAGAGATCGACGAAGGTGTCCCGGGAGAAGGCCGTGCGCACGGGGTCATGGACCGTGCGAAGAAACGTGCCGGGCATATGCGTGTGGCCGATGAAACACAGGGGTCGCGTGAGCGCGTCGAGACCCGGCTCGGCGTCTTCGGACGCGAAGACATAGGGGAAGTCAGCTGGCTCGATGACCGATCCGTGGGCGAGCTGGGCGTGATCGAAGGAGAGAACAAGCGGGAGCTCCCCCAGCCAGGCCCGGTCGGCCCGGGAGAGTTGCGTCCTTGTCCAAGCAATGGCGGCGGCCGCCGCTGGGTTGAAGCCGAGCAGGGCACCGTCCTGGGCGGTGGCTTGGTCGTGATTGCCGAGGACCACGGAGACGCCGTGCTCCCGCAGGAGGGAGATGCAGGCTGCGGGGGCGGCGCCGTAGCCGACCACATCACCCACCGAGAGCGCGAGGTCCACATCAGCATCTGCCAGGCCCTGGAGAGCTGCCTCCAGGGCGGAAGCGTTGGCGTGGACGTCTCCTAGGATGCCGTATTTCATCTTGCCGGGCAGGGCTTCAGCGCTGGTCCGAGAGGCGCGGCGAGAGCAGGAGCAAGACACCGGCCCAGAGGGCCAGCAGGGGCAGGTGGGTTGCTAGGAGGCCAGGGAATCCCACGGGGCCAGTGATTCCGGCGCTGGCGTCTAGCAGGAAGGGGCCGATGGCCAGGCACCGCAGTACCGGGGCGTTCGGCAGGAGCCCGGGCAGCAGCAGGGCGATGCAGAGCAAAAGGGCACCGGGCAAGGGAGCCGGGAGGGGAAATCGAAGCAGCACGAGGGAGGGCCCCATGAGGTGGGTATGGGCCAAAACGAGCGCGGGGACGAGGGCAAAAGCCCCAGTAGTGGATATGTTGTCGGGCGCCCCTCCCCCACCGAGCGCTAGGGCCAGGAGCAGGAGTGGCAGGCAACAAAGGGTGAAGCAGGCACAGAGGGCGGCGGCCTCGGCAGCCAATCGGGGGCCGGGGGCCCGGGCCAGGAGCGGAGCCAGGCGGCGCAGGGCGGACAGGCACCAGGCGTGGCTCCCGATGAGCGCCAAGAGGGCACAACCGGCGAGCGGGGAGGGTGTGCCCGGACTCTGGCTTGTCGGGGGCGCGAGGCCGAGGGGAGAAGTCACTGCCAGGACCGGGAGCAGAGAGGCGGTAGCCACGATGAGCAGCCAACAGGATGGGCTGCGCAGTGCGCTGACAAGGGTCCAGCGGATGACGGCAAGGGCGAGCACCGTCTACTTGTACCCGTAGGAGCAATTCTGGAAAAAGGAAATGTGAGGAGGCCTGGCGCGGGGCGGGCAAACGCCATGGGGCAAACGGGCTTAGTGGGGGCGTTGATGGGTGGTTGCCTGGAACTAACCCCACAGATAGCCGGTTGACACCGCGAAGGCCAAGCGAATCAGTGACGCGTGGAAAGCCGCAAGAGATGGAGCCCTTGGACGCCACTTGGCTTCGAGCAGCAGCCGGGTGTTCGCGTCGATGATGTTGGGTATGAGTAATGCTTGCACCACAAGATGTTGTGTGTAGCCTGTTCCACGTGGAACAGACATTCAACATCAAAAGGAACGAGACGAAATGAAGCGTCGGCTAGGACGAGGGCTGGGATCGCTACTTGGATCAGGTGGTTTAGGGGCGCTGTCGGGTCCGGCAAGCGCCGGGACAGAGAAACCGAACGACGGCGAGAAGGCGCCTGACCCAGGGCAAGTAGTGCCGGGCGCAGCTGGGGAGCCAGCGGCACCGGCGCAGGGCAAGGCACGGGCAGCAGCTGCCGTGCCGCCACCGGCGGCGGTGGTGCTCGACGGAGTTGTGGTGCGAGATGGCGCCGGGGGCCGGGAGGCGGAGGAGGGCAATGAGCCTGGCCTGGCTGGCGCTGGAGAAGTGCCTGGCGAGGCGGCGTTGGAGGTGCCCCACAGGGCCATTCGCGCCAACCCCTATCAGCCGCGGGACGATTTCGACGAGGAGTCCATCGAAAGCCTCGGCCAGAGCCTGAAGAGCCACGGGTTCCTGCAGCCTCTGTGCGTGCGCCCGTTCAAGGGCGAGGCGGGCACCTATGAGTTGATTTCAGGCGAAAGGCGCTGGCGCGCGGCCGGGCGACTGGGCCTTGAGAACGTCCCCGTGACGATACGGCGTGATGTGGATGATGCCGACATGCTGGAGCTGGCCCTGGTGGAGAATCTCCAGCGCGAGGACCTCAACGCCATGGAGCGGGCGCGGGGCTTTAGGGCCATGCAGGTGGATCTGGGCTTGACCCAGGAGGAGGTCTCCCAGCGCGTGGGGTTGCGGCGCGCGACAGTGGCGAACCATTTGCGCCTTCTTGACCTTCCGCGGGCCGCCCAGGACGCCGTGGAGCGGGGCCTGATCACCATGGGTCATGGCCGAGCGCTGCTGGGGCTCAAGGGCGAGCCTGCCATGCTGCGCTTGCTTGGCAAGGTAGCTCGAGAGGAGATGTCCGTGCGGGCCCTGGAGGAAATCGTGCGCCGACGCAATGCTGCGGAGGAGGGTCCGGCGACCGGGGACGGTGCTGTCAAGGCGCGCGCGGAGCCTTGGGTAGAGGCCCTGGAGGCCAGCCTGCGCGAGCGGCTGGGAACCAAGGCGGTGGTGAGGAACCGAAAGGGATACCGCGGGACGATTCAGATTGACTACCACGACCGCGAGGAGCTGGATCGCTTGATGGAAGTCCTGGTTCCGCGCAAGACGATCTAGGGCCGCCCGGGATCCGGGGCAATCGGGATCCGGGGCAGCCTGGGCGTGGATCTGAAGGCGTGGGCCAGCACGAAGACAGGCGGCTGGTTGCCTGGGCTGGGGCAGGTGGCCCTGGCCGTTGGGCCAATGGCCAGGGGGCTCGCAGAGTCAGCCGCTGGAGCGATGTTCCACGTGGAACATTGTGAGGGTTATTCGAGGACGGTGGTGCTCAGAACCAGAACAGGCTCCGCCGGGCGATCAGCTGTGGACTCCTCGATGCTGGCCGACTCGATGGTGCTGACCACATCCATGCCCTCGATGACGGTACCGAAAACCACATGGACTCCATCGAGGTGGTGGGGGGCCCCGGTGGTGATGAAGAACTGACTGCCAGAGCTCTGGGTCTCGCCGCCCTGCTTCGCAGCGGAGAGGACGCCGGAGAAATGGAATAGATCGTTCTCCTCCGGGTCGATCTTGTAGCCCGGGCCACCCAGGCCCCAGGTGTCTGGCTCGCCCTCTTTTGTGTTGGGATCACCGCCCTGGATCATGAACCCGGAGATCACCCGGTGGAATGATGTGTTGTCGTAAAAGCCGTCGCCACAGAGCTTTAGGAAGTTTTCGACGTGCTTCGGCGCGCGCTTGTCGTAGAGACCAAGGAGGACATCCCCGGCATCAGTGGTCAGGCGCACACGGGGGCTGCCTTCGGGAAGAACGGGATTTTGGAAGAGCTGTGGCATGCTCTCCTGCCACTCTTGGTCTGCGCCCAGGGCACGGATGAGATTGTCAACGGCCGTGTGCGGGGGGCCGTCGGAATGATAGGGATAGAAAACCGTGTTGAGGGAGTGCTCAGGGAAGTTGGCCCGCAAGGTCTCTAGGGTGGCGATAGCTGCAGCGGGGTCCTCGGCCCGGGCCTGGGCGCTGGCCAGGGTGTACAGGGCCCAGGGCTCCGCGTCCGTGCCGGCTAGTCCGGGCAGGGCAGCCTGGATGTCGGCCGCGTCACCCCGGGGCAGTTGGGCAACATTGTCGCCGGGAGCCGCTGCCAGCAGAATGTCCCAGCTAGCCCCACTGGCCTCGGAATCGGTCTGCCGAGAGCGCTGGGATGCGAGGATTGCGACCGTGGCGATCAGAGCCAGGCCGGCGGCCGCCTTCCACCAGGTGTCGATGAACTGGGCGAAACCTGACTTCTCCTCAACGGGAGCAATGGTGATGTCTGTGGCGACCTTATGGGAGGGCACGATATTACCTCTATGTGGGTGGCAACTGCCTAGGATGGTGGGTGGTGGGATGTTTGCCTGCTGTGGGCCCGTAACCGGTGGGCGGCGATCCGCGTGTCTCCGCAGGGCGGCGGCTCCGTGCCTTGTGCCTGGCTGGGCCAAGGGGCGAGGCGAGTGCTGCCCGGGGCTGGTTTGGGCGCCGGCATTCTACACGCCGAGGTCACCCGCGGTGATGGGAAAGTTTCGACTTGGTGGTGTCGTGCGGGGTGGCCGACGGGCGCGCAGCGAGGCCCGGTTCTGTGGGACACCAAGGCCCTCATCGGTCGTTAGAATGGAGCCAGCGGCATTGTGCCTGCGGAGGTCTTGATCATGATTACTGTGTTGATGGTGTTGTGGGCTCTAGGGCCAGGTGGGGCTCCCGAAGGGGAGCTGGGTGAGGCTCGGGTCGCCAGCGCAGACTGGCAGGACATGGGCGATGAGTACGAAGAGCGCAAGGCGGCCGCCGGCAAGGATGTGGACAAGCTCTGGGAGCTGTACCTTTGGTGCGAGGCTCGTTCGTTGGCGAAGGAGGCGAAGTCGACCTTGTGGCGCATCGTGAGGGCGGACGATGAGCACCGCCAGGCACACGAACTGCTGGGGCACCAGTACTACGATGGGCGGTGGTTCACGAGCGAAAAGAAGCTCTCCAAGTACAAGCGTGTGGAGGGTGAGCGACGTGCAAAGGAAGAGGGTCTAGTCAAATGGAAAGACGAGTGGGTCAAACCGGAGGATGTGGAGTTCCTGAAGCGCGGGCTGGTTAAGGATGAACTCGGCGAGTGGGTCAGCAAGCAGGACCTGGAGCGCGCCCAGGCGGGCTGGACGAAGCAGGATGCTGAGTGGGTCTCGCCGGAGGATGAAGCCAAGGTTGAAGCTGGTCTGTGGAAGTGTGGCAACACGTGGAAGAAGCTGGACGAGGCCAACACTTATCACGGATTGATTAACCAGTGGTGGCGCATACCTGGGGATGTGGTGGACGTCACCTCCACCTGTGCCAGGGAGACCGCGCTTGAAGCGCTGGGCCTGTGCGAGAAGGCCATGCGGAACATGGCCCAGGTGTTTGGTCAGCGGCCCGCGAGCAAGCCCCAAGTGCTCGTGCTCAAGGACAAGGAGCAGTACCAGATGTTCGCGGCGGGCAACGAAGCAGCCAGGCTGCCTGCGGCAGACATGCTGGGGCTATCATCCATCCACTACAGCTTCTTCGCTGAGACCTGGTTCAATGTTCACACGGGAGCCTATCAAGGAACCGGGGCGACCTACTGGGACACATCCAACGACGATGATAAGGCCTATGGCGTTCACTCTGTGCGCCACGCGGCGGGGTTGGCCTACATGCAGCGCCTGGACCCGAGCCCGAAGTGGGAAGCGAAGGCCGCGCAGGATCCACTCAAGGCCGCCGCGGACATTGAGGCCTTCTGGCAAGAGAAGCGTTTGCCGCGCTGGCTGTGGTACGGAGGCGCGGCCTATGCTGAGCGCTACTACAAGGCGGCCGCCGACGACCCGTGGTGGGCGCGCAAGTGGTCGATCGGAAACATTCTAGGGCGCGGGGGTCTGCGGCCGGTGGCCAAGCTGCTCGAATGTGAGCTGGCGGCGGATCGAGCTGAAGACTCGGGGCGCATGATCAATGAGCTGGGCCTTGTGATTTCATTCATGGTTGACGGAGACTGCGAGCCGGTGAAAGCCCAGCACGCGAAGTTCAAGGAGGCCATCGCCTCCGGCGAGAAGTACTCCCAGGCGGCAAGCGAACTGGGAGCGGTTCTTCTGGCTCACGAGAAGGAACTACGAGCCCACGCGGGCTTCTAGGCGAGGGCGAGCCTTGGAAGAAGTCGCCGCAACAAATGGCGAAGAAGCTGAATTGGATAGCTCGGAGTGCGCTGCCGAACTGGCGGCGACGGACGGCCTGGGGCCCGGAGAAGGTCAGGCGCAACGTCGAGTAGTCCAGAGTAAGGCTCGGCGCCGCTGGCGCCCTTGGCGGAGGAGACTGGGAGCGCTGTTGGCGGCGTTGCTGGGGCCGCTGCTCTTGCGTGTTCTCGGGCACACCTGGCGCGAGGAGATTATCGATGGTGACAATATCGAAGCTGCCAGGGGACCGGGGGGGGGATTCCTGTTGGCGCTGTGGCACGGGCGGATGCTTGTTGGAGTGCCGTACCACCGGACGTTCAGCATGGACGTGCTGGTCTCGCCGAGCGGGGACGGGGACATTTCAGAGCGGCTACTGCAGGCCTTTGGCTACTCGATTATCCGCGGCTCATCGAGTCGTGGGGGGGCGCGCGCCCTGCGGGAGATGTTGCGTGCCATGGAGGCGGGCCGCGTGCTGGTCTTGACGCCGGACGGACCGCGGGGGCCCCAGCACTCCATGAACGATGGGGTGGCCTGGCTATCACGCGCCACGGGCTACGCCATCTTGCCGGCAGGCTTCGTCTGTGACCGGGCCTGGAGGACGAGGAGTTGGGATCGCTTTACGATTCCGAAGCCCGGGGCGCGTGTGGCCTTGGTCTACGGTGAACCGCTGCTAGTTGCGCGCGGGGCCAGCGCCGACGAATTGGCTGCGGCAAGCGAGACCTTGCGCTTGCGGATAATCGAGGCCGAGCGCCGGGGTTGTGCCGCGCTCGGGGTTGAGGCGGACGCATGATTCGCGTCGGGCCGGCGGGATGGTCATACGCGGACTGGAGCGGTCCCGTATATCCACGCCGGGAGCCTGGGGGGTTCCAACGCCTGGCACACATCGCCCGCTTCGTTCAGGCCGTGGAAATCAACAGCAGCTTCTACGGACTGCCAAGGGCCAGCAATGCGACGAAGTGGTGTGAGACGATTGCCGGCAGCCCGAGCTTCCGCTTCACGGCGAAGCTGCTGCGCAGCTTCACGCACGAGGCCATGCCCCGCGACGAGGTTGTGTGGAATGACCTGGCAGCGGGCTTCAAGGCTGGGATCGCGCCCCTGCATAGAGCCGGGCGCCTGGCCGCTCTGCTGGTGCAGTTCCCCGTGACCTTCCAGTTCGGGACCGTGGAGGTCGATCGCTTGCACCGCATCCACGCGCTGTTCAGCGACCTGCCCCTGGCGCTCGAGGTGCGGCACAGCAGCTGGTTTGAGCCCCAGGGCCTCAATGTCGTGGGCGGGCTGGGCTACTCGCTGGTCCACATCGACCTGCCGCACTCCTGGGACCATCCCCCGGAGTGGCACAGGGCCACAGGGCCCGTGGGATACCTGCGCTTGCACGGGCGCAACTCAAAGGATTGGTTTCGCCGCGGCGCCGGGCGCGACGCCCGCTACGACTACCTGTATACGGAGGCAGAAATCGAAGAGCAGGCGCGGCGAGCTGAACGCAATGCACAGGATTGCGACGAGACCTATGTCATCACCAACAACCACTTTCAAGGCAAGGCCATGGTGGCGGCTCTGCAGTTCATGCACGCTCTGAGCGGAGAAGCGCCGGCGGCGCCGGCGGAGCTCATGGCTGCCTACCCGCAGTTGGATTCCGTTACACGCAGCCAGGGACAGCGCACCTTCTTCACAGACACATGAGCGAAACATCAATCGAGTTCTTCTCGCTGACCTACGACGATGAGCCCGGGCGCGTGCTGCGTGGACGGGTGGAGCGCCCGGCGGAAGCCGGGGACGCGCCCCTGCCATGGGTGCTGGCCCTGCACGGCTTCATGGGATTCATGAATTGGGGCTTCGGCCCGGAGATGTCACGGCGCATTGCCCGGGCAGGCATGGCCGCCGTCTATTTCAACCACTCGGGCAGCGGCATCGGCGAGGACCTGATGAACTTCACAGAGCTAGAGGCCTTTGCGCGGCATACCTTTACGCGGCAACTGGAAGATACAGAGCGCGTGCGACAGGCGGCCAGGGGCGGGCAGCTCGGCGCCCTTGATAGAGGGCGCGCAGGCCTGCTGGGGCACAGCCGCGGCGGGGGGCTGGGCCTGGTCCACGCAGCGGAGGCAGCCAGCTACCAGGCGGTAGTCACCTGGGCTGCTGTGCCCGAGATGCTGCGCCTCGAACCGGCGGCTCGGGAGGCCTGGCAGCGCGCAGGTTTTACCACGGTGACCAACGGCCGCACTGGCCAGGAGCTGCGCATGGACGCGGCAGGGTTGCGGGACTGGGAGCAGAACCAGGAGCGCCTCAGCGTGCGGGAGGCCTGTGGCCGTCTGGAGGCACCGCTCTTGCTGATCCATGGCGGGGAGGACGAATCGGTCCCCTTCGAGAGTCTGGCGGAGCTCGCCCGGGCGGCGGGGGACAGGGACAGCGTGCGGACCCTCGCTGTGGAGGGCACCGGCCACACCTTTGGTATCGGGCACCCCATGACGGAAACGACCGCCGCCTTCGAGCTGGTGGCGGAAAACACGCTTGGCGCCCTGGCGGCGGGCCTTGGGGTGGGGGTGGGCTAGGTGGCCTCCAACGCGGAGAAGCGGGTCACCGCCGGACCCCCAGGGCCGGCCAGGAAAGGTGGCGCCGGTGACGAGGCGGTGGTGGGTCTTGAGCCGCCGACGGGAGGCTGGCGGGAGCTAGCCGTGGGCCTGCGACGGCATCTGAGGCGCATCGGCCAGTCCCTATGCCTGGCCTCCGGACTGTTGGCGGGAGCTGAGCTATTGGCCAGGGCCGCGGAGCCGGGACCCTTCTCCCTGTGGGACAAGAATCCATATCAGGCGGGAGACAAGATCCGTTATCGTCATCGACCCGGCTTCACGGGCCGCTTCGACGGCACCTGGTACAGCATCAACTCCCGTGGCTTGCGCGGACCGGAGCTCCCGCCCAGGGGGTCCACCGGAGGGCGCGTCGTCGTGGCCCTGGGAGACTCCTGCACGTTTGGCAAGGGCGTCCTGGAGCGTGAGTCCTGGCCGCGGCGCCTGGAGGCGAGAGTCGGCCAACGGGGCAACAACGGCTCAGTAACTGTCGCTAATCTTGGGATCAATGGCCTTTCAAGCCGCGACTACCCTCGGTGGTACGCGGAGGCTGGCCGGCCCCTGGAGCCGGAGATTGTAGTGCTGGGGTTTAATATCAACGACTTCCCCAACGCCCTGGCGGCGGCGGACCGGGCCGTGCAGAAAAGGACCAGCGTGCGGGGCCTGCTGCCCCAAGGCGCCTGGGATGCCCTGGGGCGCACGGCCCTCTATCGCTTGACCCGTGGCCTGTTCTACGAGCTGACGGAGAAGCGGGACTGGGCCCGGGCCGAGGAGTTTGCCAGGGGCGCCGGGCAGGACCATCTTCTGGAGGAGTCCTGGGCCGAGGTCGAGGGGCATCTCAGGGAACTCAAGCAGGCCGTGGAGATGACAGGAGGGCGCCTGGCCCTGTTCCTTTTTCCGTATGAGAGCCAGGTCGTGGTGGAGGAGTACGAGAGCGCCCCGCGGGATCGCCTGTCACAGACCTGCGACGAGCTCGAAGTGCCCTTCATGGACCTGGTTGATGTCTTCAGCGAGGGCCTGCGCTCCGGTGCCGCCCCGGATGGTCTTTTCCTGTGGGGGGATCACTACCACCCGAACGCGCGGGGCCAGGACATGGTTGCGGAAGCAGTGCTCGGAATGATCACGGAGCAGGGCTGGTTGGACTGAGGCTCGATGCCTGGCAGTAACCCAGAATGGATGGCCCAGGTGGGGCTCCTGGCGTTGTTGCCGCCTGCTCTATTCGGCCTGCCGCTGGCGGTGCGGAACCAGGACGGGCGCCCCTGCCGTGGCCGGAGTTGCTACTCTCAGCCTGGATCACCGGGGGCATCTACAGTGCGCTGACCCTCGGACACTGGGGCGCAGTTCCCTTCCAGCTTCTCTTTCTCTCCGGCTTCCTCTGGGTCGGACTTCACACCATGCCTGCCAAGCAGCGATTCCATACGGCCGTCGGCCTATTTCTGGCTCCCCTCGTCTTCTCCCTGCCCCAACCGCTGCGGGCTCAGGAGCAGTCGGCTTCCGAGTTGCTGGCTCAAATCCAGGAAAAGCGCGACGGCACACCGGTGGAGGTGATTGAGCGCCTGGCACGCATGGGCACGCGCGAGGCGTTCGAGGCCCTGTGCCGTGGTGTCGGAGCCATGTCCCAGCGCCCATCATTGCGGACAATCTGCAAGGCCTTTCGTTTCTACAAGGATGATGCCGAGTTGGCCCCAGAAGCAATCGAGTTTCTGGCGGACAAGGCCGGTTCTGGGCTGGCGCCGCTCCGACGTGGGGCGACGGAGGGCTTGGGCGAGCTTGGGGCGGCGAGCCACGAAGCTCTGGGCAAAATCCTGGACAAGTCAAAGGACGAGGTGTGTCGCGCCCTGGCCATTGGCCCTCTGATTCCCGGGCTGGTGGCGGAAGGCACACAGGATGCCTTGGAGGCAATCCTGGACAACGCCTGGTTTCAGACCTCGGCGCCCTGGTCAGAGATCGTCAAGGCTATCGCCTCCTTCTCCGGCGACGAAGCCCAGGAGGAGTTGCTCGATCGGCTAGGCGATAAGAAGGTGGCCAGCCTGATGAAGGTGGCCTTGATAGATGTCGTCGCCGAACGCCTGGGCATCGACGTTGAGGAAGCCCTGATAGGTTGCTTGAAAGACAAGGACTGCGGAGTTCAGTACCGCGCCCTGGAGGCGCTTAGCCAGCGCGAGGGCAATGCCTATCTGCGCCAGGCGGAGAAACTGATGCGCTCGAAGGACGCCGGAGTACAAAGGCTGGCGGTGATCACCCTGGCGAAGCTGCGCGGTGCCGAGGAGCGTTGGGTACGCGATGTGTTCTCCATGGCAGAGGACAAGAGCGCCGCGGCGCGTCAGGGGGCGGCCGTGGCCCTGGGAGAGTTGCGCACGCAGGATGCCCTTGAAGTTCTCTACGGCTTGTTGCGGGATGAGGACCGCAGCGTGGCCGCGGAGGCGTTGCAGATCGTAGGCAACCTGCGCCGCAAGGACGCGCTACCGGTGCTGATTGATCGCCTGGGTGGCGCTCGCGGCCAGGCCAAGATCGATGTGCACCAGGTCTTGCAGCTGGTGACTGGTCTCGACCACGGCCGCAGCGCCGGACGCTGGCGCACTTGGTGGGAGAAGGAGGGGGAGGCCTACATCCTGCCCAGCTACGAGGAATCCCTGCGGGCGGCGCGGGCCCGGCGCTCTTCACAGAAGAGTTCTGAAACCAGCACCTCCTTTTACGGTCTGCAGGTAATCAGCGAGCGCGTGTGCTTCATCCTCGATGTCAGCGGCTCCATGAAACACGAGATGCCGAACGGGACCCGCCTTGAGCTCGCTAAACGCGAACTGCTGGCGGCCCTGGAAAAGTACCCGGACGAAGATCTGTTCAACATCCTCTTCTTCTCCACGGATGTCTATCCCTGGAACGACAGCCTGGTGGTTATGGGCAACAAGACGCGCGCAGCGGCCAGGGGATTCGTGGAACGCCAGGAGCCCGATGGCTACACGGCAGTCTACGACGCGCTCAAGCTGGCCTTTGAAGACGAGCGCGTTGACACGCTCTACCTGCTCAGCGACGGCAATCCAGACCAGGGCACTATCGACGACCCGGAGCAAATACGGGCTGAGGTCAAGCGCTGGAACAGCACACGCCACCTGCGGATTCACTGCGTTTCCCTGGGCGGGGCGATTCCCCTGCTGCAGAACTTGGCCAAGGACACCGGCGGCGAGTTCCGCATGGTGCGCTGAGCACCCAGTGGGCCAGGCCACCTACTACTGCCTAGCCAGTCTCCTGGCCCTGGCGCTCGGCTACCGGTTCTACTCGCGCTATCTGGCGCGGCGTGTGTTTGGCTTGCGCGCGGAGGAACCGGTGCCCTCCGTGGAGCGGGAGGACGGCGTCGACTTTGTTCCCACGCGCCGGGAGGTGCTCTGGGGCCACCACTTTTCCTCCATCGCAGGGGCGGCGCCAATTCTCGGTCCAGCCATGGCCATTGTCTGGGGCTGGCTGCCGGCGCTGCTGTGGATTGTCTTCGGCGTCATCTTCATGGGAGCGGCCCACGACTTCGGGGCGTTGGTGCTCTCCCTGCGCCACGGCGGCCAGACGGTCGGCAACCTGACAGAGGGCCTGATCGGACCGCGCTCGCGCCTGCTCTTCCTGACCCTGATCTTCTTCCTGATCTGGCTGGTGGGTGCCGTCTTCGCCTTCGCCATCGCGGGCCTCTTCTGTGCCTTTCCAGCCAGCATTCTGCCGGTCAACCTAGAGATCCTGGTGGCCATCCTGCTCGGCTGGTGGGGCTACCGGCGAGGCCACTCCTTGCTTGTGCCATCTGCTCTGGCCTTGGTGGGCCTCTACCTGGTCATCTTCGGTTCGGCCAGCGGCGCCCTGCCGGTTCCGGGTCCGGACTCCTTCCTGCTCTCCAAGCACTTCTGGCTGGTGGCCCTGATGGCCTACGCCTTTGTGGCCAGCAACCTACCGGTCTGGCTATTGCTGCAACCAAGGGACTTGATCAACAGCCATCAACTCATGGTTGGGCTGGCGGCCATGTACATTGGCTTCTTCGTACTCGCCCCGGAGTTCGCCGCCCCGGCCGTGGGTGAACTCGAGTCCCTACCCGCCATCTTCCCCCTGCTGTTCGTGACCATCGCCTGCGGAGCCCTCTCCGGCTTCCACGGCCTGGTCAGTTCTGGCACGACGGTGAAGCAGCTCCGCTGCGCCACGGACGCGCGGCCCATCGGCTACGGCGCCATGCTGTGCGAGGGAGCCCTGGCGATCCTGGCCACCATGGCCGTGGCCGCCGGCAAGTGGGCGGGGCCGGATCACAAGCACGCCTGGGGGTTTTTGGCCGAGCGCAGCTCAACGCCGTCGATCGGCGGGGCGGAAGAGAGCGCAGGCCTCCTTCACCTACCGGAAGTTGGCGAGGCCCTGCAGGCCTTTGTGAATGGTGCGGCTGGTTTCCTGGAGGCCCTCGGCCTGCCCTTCGGGGTGGCGGCCACCGTGGTTGCGGTGCTCGTCATCTCCTTCGCAGCCACCAGCCTGGACACGGCCCTGCGCATCCAGCGCATGGTGCTCGGCGAGCTCGGCGCGGCCCTCAACGTACGCCCGCTTGGGAACCGCTGGGTCAGCGGTGCCGTGGCCTGCATTTCCGTGTTGGCTTTGATCTACGCCGACTTCGACCAAGGAGCCAAGAGCCTCTGGCCCGTATTCGGCGCTACGAACCAGGTGCTGGCAGCCTTCACCCTGTTGCTCTGTGCCCTCTACCTGCGTCGGGGGAAGCGTCCCTCCCGCGCCTATGCCCTGCCAGCGGCGGCGGTCCTCTTGATGACCGGTGTGGCCATGGGCGTTCAGGTGTCGCGAGACCTGGGGGCCGGGCGTTGGCTGGTGGGCGGTGTGGGCGCCGCCATCGCCGCTATCACCGCCTGTGTGGCGGTGGCGGGCGCACACGCCTGGTTCAAGGGCCAGGGGGACAGCTACGCTGGCGGTAGAAAAGCACATAGGGGAGAATAGGAGGCGGCCCGTGGAGTAACCGCTGGGCTCGTCTGACCCCACGGAGTATCCCCATGAATGAACAAGACTCATCCGAAACGCCCAAGACCAGCGCAGCGGCAAGCTCCTCTGAGAGCGCGCGCCCGGAGTGCCCGGGGGCCCTGCAGGCGGGCCTGATCCTGACGGCGCTGAAGTCCGTCTTCTACATCTTCCTGTGCACATTCGGCGGAGCGCTGTTGGCCCTCTTCGGCATTGTCGGAGCCTCCGAAGCGCGGGGCGACGATGCCGTCGCGGTGGTGGTCCTGGCTGGCCTCGGGGAAGTTGCCCTGTTGTTTATCGGCCTGCTTCAGGTTGTCGTGCTGGCGGTGTGTGCCATGGCCTGGCGCACCTGCAAGCCCTTCTGGCTTTGGAGCCTGATTGGCCTCTCGGCCTTGGGCTTCCTGCACGGCGATTGTTTTTCCGTTGTGATTGGCGTGGTCACGATTGTCGGCGCCGTGCAGGCCCTGGATCGCAGCGGCCGCTGACGGGCACAAGATTGCGCCCGCCCCTCTTTTTCGTAGCCCGAGTTCAGCCCTGCAGGCTGCCGGTCAGGCGATCGACGAGGTCCATCTTGGTCAGGATGCCCACCAGGGCGTCGCCATCGAGGACCAGGCCGACTTCACCGCGGCCAAAAACGTCGAGCAGAGCGCTGGCATCATCATCCATGGCCACCGTGTTGACCGAGCGGAACATGACCTCGGCCACGGAGCTGGACAGGCTGGCGCGCCCATCGACGATTTTTGCCAAGAGGTCAGATTCGGTGATGATGCCCACCAGGCGCCCGTCGTCGACGACCGGAAGCTGGCTGATGCCTTTTTCCTTCATGGTGCCCACGGCGGCGGAGACGGACTGGCCGCTGGTGGTGGTCAGCACCTCGCGCGGGGGCAGCTGACGCAGGAGGTCGCCCACGGTCTGGGTTTCCCACAGGTTGTCCGCGAAGCCGCTTTCCTTCATCCACTGATCGTCCATGAATTTGGTCATGTAGTTGCGCACGGAATCGGGCAGCAGCACGACAAAGCGCTTGCCCGGGCCTTCACGCATGGCGATCTGACGCGCGGCCCACATGGTGGCGCCGGACGAGCCACCGCAGAGCAGAGCTTCCTGGCGGATCAGGCGTCGCGCCATCTGGAAGGACTCACGGTCCTCTGACTTGACCCACTCATCCACCAGCTCGCGGTCAAGCACATCCGGGATGAAGTCGTAGCCGATGCCCTCGACCTTGTAGGAGCCGACTTCCGCCGGCCCGGCGAGGATTGAGCCCACCGGGTCAACGCCGATGATCTTCACGTTGGGCGCCTCTTCCTTCATGCGCCTGGCTATACCGGTGATGGTGCCGCCCGTTCCAGCGCTGGCGACGAGGTAGTCGAAGTCACCGCCGGTCTGTTCGAGAATCTCAGCGGCGGTGCCGTGGTAGTGGGCGTCGGGGTTATCTGGATTGCTGTACTGGTCGAGGATGTGTGCGCGCGGCAGGATGCTCACCAACTGCTTGGCCACACCGATATGGCTCTCCGGGGCGTCGAAGGCGGCCTCGGTGGGGGTGCGGATGATCTCCGCTCCGAGGGCTTCCAGCACGACCTGCTTCTCGTGGCTCATCTTCTCCGGCATGGTGATCACCATGCGATAGCCGTGGACCGCCGCCGCCAGGGCCATCCCGATGCCTGTGTTGCCACTGGTGGGTTCGATCAGCGTGTCCCCAGGCTTGATGCGGCCGGCGGCCTGGGCCTCTTCGACCATGCGCTTGCCGATACGGTCCTTGACGGAGCCACCGCTGTTCATGAACTCGCACTTGACCAGGAAATCGCAGCCCGTGTTGCGGCCGACGGTGCGCAGGCGGACCATGGGCGTCTGGCCAATGGCGTCGAGGATAGAGTCGTAAATGTCAGGCACGGCAGCGCAGGGGTTGGGGGTTGCGAGGTGAACGGCGGGCATTCTACGGGTTTGTCCCGGACGCGGGAACGGTGGGGGCTTTCTCGGCGTCGCGGCGCGTGCGAGAATCAGCCCGTGAGCCAAAAGACAATCGTCATCAAACTGCCTCCTGGCCAGCACGGCCAGCTGGAGGAGCGCCTGGCAGCCGCTGGCCTGGCCTTTCGGCCGGTGCCCCACGCCAAGTTCAGCGCCCAGGGGGAAGGGGTCGTGGCGACCCTCTATAAATCAGGAAAGCTGGTCGTTCAGGGCGCCGATCCGGAGCTTTTTACCGGCCGCTTCTTGGACGGGGCGCCGCCCCCGGAGAAGCCACGCCAGAAAAAGATGGCCGCCGCGCCGGCGCACCGGGACTGTGCCACGCTGGGCTCGGACGAGTGCGGCAAGGGGGACTACTTCGGTCCCCTGGTGGTGGTGGCGGTCCTCCTGGAGCGGATAGATGTGGCGGAGCTCTACGCCAGTGGCCTGGCCGAGAGCAAGCGCATCAGCGACGAGCAGGCCCTGACCATGGGGGCTGCCCTGCGCGCGCGCTACCCATTCGCGGTGCGACGTCTGGATCCGCCGGACTACAACCGCGCCCACCAGGAGATTGGCAATCTGAACCCGCTCCTGGCGCGGCTGCACGGGGAAGCGATCCGCGAGTTGGCGCGGCCGGGACTGCATGTGCTGGTGGACCAGTTTGGCAAGGAGGAGTTGGTGGCCGGCGAGCTCAAGGGGCTGGACATCGATCTGGAACAACGGCCGCGGGCCGAGGAGCATCCGGCGGTGGCGGCGGCCAGTGTGATTGCGCGCCAGGAGTTCCTCGAGGCCCTGGCGGAGCTCAGCCGGGAGGCGGCGGTGGATCTGCGCAAGGGAGCCGGCGCGCCGGTGGACCGGGCGGGCAGGGAGTACATTTCGATTCACGGAGAGCAGGCCCTCGGCCAGGTGGCCAAGTTGCACTTCAAGAACACGCAGAGGGTCTTGGGGTGAAGGGCGCCGGGCGGCAGGGGGCTTGGCGCATGGAGGCGGCGGGCAATCGTTTTGTCGTCGTGGAGGAGGGCGGATTGGAGGGGGAGTTGGGGAGGGCGCAAAGGGCCGTGGAATTGTGTGCAGATGAAGCCTGGCGTGCCGACGGGCTCTTGGTATTGGGGCCGGCCGCCGGCGGCCGCGCTCTGCGGATGGAGATCTATAACGCGGATGGCAGCCGGGCGCTGGCCTGCGGCAATGGGCTGCGCTGCGCCGGGGCCTGGGCCGTGGCGCGCGGCGTGTGCAGTCCGGCTGCGGAAGGCGGCGTGAGGCGCGTGGAAGTGGAGACCGCGGCGGGGAAGCGCTGGGCGGAGGTCGGAGTCGAAGTCGCGGCGCCGGCCGCTGGCCCCGCTGGCCCCGCTGGATCTGCGAGCTCTGCGGGCGAACCGGAGCCAGCGGCAAGGCCTGCCGCCTGGCGTGTTCGGGCCGGGCTGGGGGCGGTGACCTGGGAACGGCGTGCGCTCCCGGTCGTGCTCGACGGTGCGGAGTACTCCGTGGAACGTCTCGACCTGGCCAACCCCCACGCGGTGGTCATGGTCGATTCCGTGGTGGACCTACCGCTGGCCCGTTGGGCGCGGGAGGTGGAGCTGAGTGCCGGTGTCTCCGCGGGCGAACCCGGAGGACTGCGAGGGGGGCTAAATGTGGAGTTCGTCGAGCGCGTCCCCTGCGGCCCGGGGGACCTGCGCCTGCGAGTTCACGAGCGTGGCGTGGGCGAGACGGGATCCTGCGGCACGGGCGCCTGCGCCGCGGCCACGGTTGCTGCTCGGCATTTGGACCTCCGCCCGCCCCTGAACATGGTGTTTCCAGGGGGTACCCTGCGCGTCGGGTGGGAGGATGGGGAAGCCTGGGTTGAGGGTCCCGTAAGGATGCACTCACGGGCCGGGGCCGAATCGCTAACGGAGGGCGAATCGTCGGTGGCAGAGCAGGGGAAGGAGGCAGTATGGGCTACCTGATCCATGTGGTCCTGGCCCTGGCCACGTTGCTCTTCGAGGAGGACTTCTTGCCGCTTGTCTCCGACTCCTGGATATCGGGGGGCGACGCTCCCCGGGGAGGCGTGGCCCTGGCTGGTTTTCTGGCTCTGTCGGTGGTGCCGTCATTGCTGGCGCGAGCCACCACGGGCGCCTTTGGTCGGGGAAAGTTCAGCCTGTCGGCATTCCTGGGCAATGCGCTACATCGCTCTCCGCCAGTCCTCTTTCTGATTATCGTGCTGCTCTTCAGGTGGACCGACGCGGTTGAGGGCTGGACAGGCCAGAGCGCCTCATTCACGGACTGGCCGGAGCCGGCCCTACTCCTGGCGCTCTTCCCCTTTGTCGCCTTTCAACTTCTGGCCATAGACGCCCGCGTGCGCCTGAAGGACTCGCGAGCCGAGCACCGCGCCCAGGAGCGTAGCTTTCAAAGTCGCCTCTTTTTCTCGGCCCTCGTCCCTTTCCTGATCTACTTGGCGGTGGTGCTTATCGTCGGCTGGGAGCCTGGCGTGCGCGCGCGCATCGACGGTGTTGAGTCGTGGCGCGTCGCCTTCAGCGCCTGTGTCCTGGGGCTCTTTGTGCTCTGCATGCCATCTATTCTGCGCAACACCTGGCGCACTGATCCCCTGACGCCTGGGCCCCAGCGGGAGATGTTGGAGAACCTCGCCGCGCGGGCGGGCTTCCGCTGTCGTGATCTGCTCATCTGGCACACGGGTCACCGCATGGCCAATGCGGCTGTCGTCGGCATGACGCCGCGTACGCGCGTGGTGTTGCTCTCGGATTCCTTGCTCTCTATGTTGCCGAGCCGAGAGCTGGGCGCCGTCTTTGCCCACGAGATTGCCCACGCCCTGCGTCACCATGTGATCATCTTCCTGCTGTGGACGCTGGCCTTCTTCATGGGCGCCGAACTCGCGGTGACCTGGGTCAGCGAGTGGGCCCACGCCCAGGCCTCGGCTCCGCTTTGGTTGGGGGCCGGCTTGGTCCTGGTCCTGGCCCTTGGCTGGTACCTGGGATTCGGTTGGCTCTCGCGGCGCTTCGAGCTGGAGGCGGACCTCACCGGCGTGGAGCTGACAAATGACCCGGCGGCTCTGGTCAGCGCCCTGGAGCTGGTCGGAGGGCGCTACCGGGAAGCCGGAGGCTGGCGGCACTTCTCCACCGCCGAGCGGGTGGCTTTCGTGGAACGGGCGCACTGGGATCCGGGCCTGGGCCAGCGCCTGCAGCGCACCTTGCGTCGCTGGGCGATCGCGTTGTCGGTCCTGGTCCTGGCCCTGGGTTCGTTGAAGTTGGTTGACCTGTCGGGCAGCTATTCCTGGCAGATGGCCCGGGTGGAACTGGAGGAAGGGCGCCCGGCACAGGCCCTGCGGCGCCTGAAGTCAGCCGACGAGGGGGCTGGCTGGCTGGGCGAGCTGGCCGCCGTGGACCTGTCGGCGGCCGACCACGGAGGCGGCCTGGAGGGGCTGGGCCTGGAGGCTCTCGGAGCGGGAGATGGGTCCCGGGCGGAGCTGGCCCTGGAGCTCCTGGTCATGCGCGGGCGGGACGATTTGGATGCTGTGCTTCGGGCGCTGCGGGAAGCGCGGGGTGAGGCGGACGAGGGCTCTGGAGCCGACGGGGGCACGAGCGCCTTGCCATCGGCCTGGGCCCGCGCTCTGGACGAGCACATGGGCGAAGAACGGGGCGCGGAGAGGGACCTGAAACTCCCCACGCTTATTAAATAGGTAAGGGAGAAGTGGACCGCGGCGGGCCCGGCGGCGATAATCGGCGCTCGAGTGGGGATCCCCAATCCGCTCGCCAACAGCCCCAGTTATGGCCGCCGATCCGTCCCCCGAGAGCACTGGAATACACACCTCAGGAGAGCCTCCGTTGACGCTGGAGGGGGCCCTGCGGCGACTGGCGGCCGACCGCACGGCGCCGGCTGCGGAGGTGGTCAGGGCCGGCAGCAGACTCCTGCTGAAGGCCCTGTCTGGCTGTGATCGGGACGACGGCGGTGGGGCCGATCTGCCGACTGATTTCACCTGGCGAGAGTGGCTGGAGTTGGATCCGCTGGCGCCTTTGGCGGCGGCCCACGGTTGGCGCGGGCCCGTAGCGCGCTGGTTGACGACCCTGGAGGCCTTGCCCGGCTGGGCGCGGGAGCATCTTGCCCCTGGAGTGACCCCCGGAGAGGTCCTGGCCGAGGAGCTGGGCCTGTGGCTCGATGGATTCGACATGGTCGCCTCGGGATCCGAGCCCAGCCCCGGGGATGATCAGGGCCAAACTTGGTCCGCCGAGCCCCTCGCGCCCGGCCGCCGCCTGGCGGATAGGGAGGTGGCCGCCCGCCAGACCGGGAGGCACCTGGCTCCTGGCGAGCGCGTCCTTGTGCACGGCTACTCCCACACCCTGGCCGGTGCCCTGGTGGCGGCCTGGGAAGCCGGTCGGGAGGTGGAGGTCGTGCTATCCGAGTCGCCGGCCAACCTGGGCGGGCGCCGCCAGGCCCTCAAGCTGGTGCAGGCCGGCCTGCCGGTGCGGCTCACCTGGGACCTGGCCCTCCATGACGAGTTGCCGGCGGCGGATTGGCTCCTGGTCGGAACCGAGGCCGTGGGGGCGGCGGCCTTTTTGGCTCCGCGCGGCTCCCGGAGCCTCTTGGAGGCAGCTCGCCGGCTTGGTATTCCCAGCGCCGTGGTCACGACCACCGACAAGCTGATGCCCGGGGGCGAGCTGCGCTCCCCGGCCGCGGGTGAGGAGAGCGACCTGCTCTGGGAGCTGCCCCCGGAGGGCGTCACCCTGGACTGCGGCGCCTGGGAAGAGGTGCCCCTCGACTTGCCCACGACCTTCATTACTGAACACGGCGCCAGCACAGCTGTGGACCTATTTGTGAGAACACCTGTCCCGACCAGCGGGACGGCACGGACCGACACCACCATGAGCGACACGACTCTTACGCGATGACCGCAGCCGACACGACCATTGACGAGACCCCGGCCGGGAGAATTCAGCCCCGCGACATCCAGCGGGAGATGCGCGAGTCATACCTGACCTACGCCTTGAGCGTTATTCACAGCCGAGCCCTGCCGGATGTGCGCGATTGCCTGAAGCCTTCCCAGCGGCGCATCCTGGTGGCCATGAATGACCTGAAGCTCAGCCCGCGAGCGAAGTACAGGAAATGTGCCAAGGTGGCCGGCGATACCTCGGGCAACTATCACCCCCACGGTGAGTCGGTCATATATCCCACCTTGGTGCGCATGGCCCAGGACTTTTCCCTGCGCTATCCATTGGTTGACGGCCAGGGCAACTTCGGCTCCATCGACGGCGACCCGCCGGCGGCCATGCGGTACACGGAGGCGCGCATGAGCGGCATAGCCGTGGAGATGATGGAGGCGCTCGACCAGGAGACGGTCGACTTCGAACCGAACTACGACGAGAGCCGCACGCAGCCGACGGTCTTGCCGGGACGTTTTCCCAACCTCTTGTGTAACGGCTCCGATGGTATAGCGGTCGGCATGGCCACTAGCCTGCCACCCCACAACCTGCGCGAGGTTTGTGCGGCCTTGCGTGCCATCCTGGACAACCCCGAGGTTTCCCTGGGCGAGCTCTGCCAGCTTGTTACCGGCCCCGACTTTCCCACCGGCGGAATCGTCATGGGGCGCAGCGGGATTCTGCGCGCCTACACCACGGGGCGCGGACATGTGAAGCTGCGTGCGCGCTATTCGGTGGAGGACGTGCGTACCAAGCAACAGTTGGTGATCACGGAGATTCCCTATCAGGTGCGCAAGGTCACGATCATCGACAAGATCGTCGAGATCGTGAAGGACGGGCGCGTCACTGGCATCTCTGATGTGCGAGACGAATCGGACCGCACCGGCATCCGGCTGGTGATCGAGTTGAAGAAGGGCGAGGACAGTCAGGTGGTGATCAACCAGCTGTTCAAGTTCACGCCGCTGCAGACGACCTATAGTATTATCAATCTGGCGATCGGCGGGCGGCAGCCGCTGACTCTGACCCTGCGCTCGCTGTTGGACAGTTACCTTGAGCACCGCGAAGAGGTCATCAGGCGCAGGACACAATTTCAATTGGACAAGGCGGCGGCGCGCAAGCACATTGTCGACGGCCTGCGCGTGGCCGTGGGCAACATCGACGAAGTCATTGCCATCATTCGCGCGAGCCGCGACCGGGACGAGGCACGGGCGCAGCTGACCAGTCGCTTTGCCCTTTCCGAACGTCAGAGCCAGGCTATCGTCGATATGCGCTTGGGTAGCCTGACCGGGCTGGAACAGGAGAAGCTGGAGACAGAGAACGCAGAGCTGGAGGCAAAGATCAGAGACCTGACCGACATCTTGGCCAAGCGCGAGAGAGTCCTGGGGTTTATTCGGGAAGACCTGGACGAGCTCGAAGCGCGCTACGGTGACGAGCGCCGCACGGAGATCTCTGACGAGGAAATCGACGGCGCCTTCGATATGGAGGAGCTGATTACCGAGGAGATGATGGTCGTCACGCGCTCTCAGGATGGTTACATGAAGCGCGTGGCCCTCGGCACCTACCGGGCGCAGGGCCGTGGTGGCCGTGGCGTGCGCGGCTCTTCGGCCAAGGACGGAGATGTGTTGGCTTCGCTCTTCGTGGCGTCGACGCACGACTACATCTTGTTCTTCACCAACCGGGGCAAGGTCTACTGGCAAAAGGTCTACCAGTTGCCCGAGGGCGGGCGCGTTGGCAAGGGGCGCGCGATCCACAACCTGATTCCCCTGGAGGAAGGCGAGCAGGTGACCAACCTCTTGCCCGTGCGCGAGTTTGA
>DASCNH010000199.1:0-9443 GCA_036011365.1 Planctomycetota bacterium
CGCTTCCGTTTAGTTGATAGAGGAAGGCCAGTAGAGCGGCCACAGCCTCGTAGCGTTCGGCGGGGATCTCCCGGCCCACATCGCCAGCCGAGAGAAGCTCCACCAAGTCGCCGTCACGGCGCACGGGGATCCCCTCTGCCTCCGCCAAGTCTGCGATGCGCCGGGCCAGCTCGCCGTCGCCCTTGGCCAGGACCTGCGGCGCCGCAGGGGCTGCGCGGTCGTGGCGCAGGGCAACAGCGCGCACGGGTTCGTCGGTCTTGCGCTTGTCCGCCACGTCAGCCCCTCACGTCCACCAGGTGGTTGTCCCGCAGCAGGGATACATCCAAAGTCTCCCGAGCCAGGTCAACCTCGCCTTCCGAGCCCGGGACCAGGGCGAGACGCACAGCCAGGCCGGAGCGCGCCAGGATCTGTACGAGCTCCTCACGCCGCTCCGACAGCGCCCTCAGGGTTGTTCCACGGCTCGCCGCCAGGCGCACGGTCAACTCCTTGTCATTCAGCAGCAGATCCGCCCGAACTGGCCCCAGACCCGAAAACGACACGCCGACGGTGATGCGCGTCGCGGCCGATTCCTGGTCCTCGCTCCCCGCCTCCTGCTCTTCGCGCACCATTAAATCCACCGTGGCCCAAGCCGATCCATCAGCCACTGGCAGGCTCCAGTGGAAGCCCTCCCCCGATTGCCTGCGTGCCAGGTTGACCAGTTGCTCCAGTTCCAACCCGGCCAGTAGGCGCTCGACGCCCTCCCGGGCGGGACCCGCCGAGGAGTCCATCAACAGGCGCAGGAGCAGGCCCTTCAGATCCCCGGAGGCCTCGGCGGCGACGACGGCCTGGCCCGCCGTTTTTCCCCCGCCGAAAGCGCGCGCCAGAAGAGTCTCGTAAAACAGCCCAGAGCGCTGGAGCAGACTCGCCAGGCCCGCACCGCTGAGCCCCGGCCTGAAGGCGTGGCCCGTGAGCTGCTCGCGGACACGCGCCGCCTCGTCTCCGGGTGCCGCAGGCAGGGCTCCAAGCAAGCGCCCAAGGAGCTTGCCCACACCGGAAGTGTCCAGGGCCAGATTGCGCAGGGCCTGGAGCAGTTGGGAGGTCTCCGCCGCCTGGGGTGCGAGGATACGCAGCACAGGCTGGCCGCCCTCATATTGCACGAGCAGCATGAAGCGCTGGCCGACCTGCAGCCTGACCTGGGCCTCCGCCGCCACCTGGTGGCGCCCGATGCCGATCAGAACAGAGCTGCCGTCGCCCCGCTGCAGGACCTCGCCGGCCAGCACGCGCCCCTCCTGGAAGAGGGCGGCCAGGTCACCGGAGGGCGGGCCACTGGGGCGCAGGGCCGATTGAACGACTGAAAGGGCGGCTAGGGGTTCCATTGGTCTCAATCACGTCCCGGGATCGGCCTGGACGTGCCGATAGAGTTGTCGGATCATTGCGCCCCCCCATGAGAGGGGAGCCCGTGATTAGCCAGATCCAGCCATTGCCCCCCCCCCAAGACACATTCAGCGGCCGCGTGACGTGCGGTGGCGCCGGCCTCCTGCTGGCCCTCGTCGCCGCCTGCGGGCCCGGGGAGACGCCCTCCGCCCCGACAACTCCCAATGTGGTGCTCATCAGCCTCGATACCCTGCGCGCTGACCATCTCGGTGCCCATGGCTACGAACGCGACACCTCCCCGCGCCTCGATGCCCTGGCCGAGCAGGGCGTGCTCTTCGAAGAGGCCTACTCTTCTTCCTCGTGGACCCTGCCCGCCCACATGACCATGCTCACCGGACTGCCGGTCAGCGTTCATGGAGCCTGTGATGACCGCCTGTGGACACGCTCCGACGAAACGGGCGCGCCGCTCCCGGTCCCCTTGCACGGGACCTTCATCTCCGAACACCTGCGCGCCGCCGGCTATGCCACTGCCGGCTTCTACAGCTGGAAGTACCTCGAACCCCAGTTCGGCTTCGGACCGGGCTTCGACGAATACGAACGCCTGGGACACTCCTTCTACTCACATCCCGTGGTGGGCCCCCTGGTGGAAGCTGCCATGGCGGCCCGGGACAAGGAGGAGTACGAACGTCTTCAGGGCGCCTACCCCGAGCTCTTCAAGGACGGCCACCCGACTGCGCCGGAGGTTGTCGACCGGGGGCTCGCCTGGCTGACCAGTAATTGCCGCGCCAACTCAGACCAGCCCCTCTTCCTATTCCTGCACCTGTTCGACATCCACGATCCCTACACGCCACCCCCGCCCTTCGATCGCCGCTTCGATTCCGAGTACACCGGCCCCATCGACGGTCGCCACATCACCTCGCCAGACTCACCGGTGCGCGGTGATATGTCCGCCCGCGATCTCAAGCACCTGGTGGCCCTCTACGATGGCGGTATCGCCTGGGTCGATTCAGAGGTGGGGCGTTTCCTGGACGGGCTGGATGAGCTGGGAATGGCGGACGACACCCTGGTGATCGTCACCTCTGACCACGGCGAGGAATTCTACGAGCACGGCCACAAGACCCATCGCCGCCAGCTCTACGCAGAGTCCGTGCATGTGCCTCTGATCATGCGTTGGCCCTCGGCCCTGCCCGCCAGCCGCCGCATCGCAGGCCCCGTGGGGCTGATCGACATCGCGCCCACCATCCTGGCCGCCGGCGGCCTGGTGTCACCCGCAGCGTGGCCGGGCCGGGACCTGGGCGAGTTGGCCCGCTCCGGCGCTCGTGGCACCGGAACCTACACCAGCGAACTGCTCCTGTTCGGCGACGGGCCCGTGCCCGAGCGCCAACTCGCCCTGCGCTCACCCGGACGCCGGGGAATCCTGACCGCCCGGGGCCAGGGCACCGGCAAATGGGAAGCCCTCGATCAGGAATCACTGCCGGTGGAACCGGGGAGCGCCCTGCCAAACCGCCCGGGCAGTTTACCGACTGCGGAGATCCTGAACGAGTTGAGCGCCCTGCGCCGCAGCCTGGCCGCCCGGCGCGCCGCCCTGCCGGCCCGCTCGGAAGTCCACGCGCACCTGGACGCCGGCGACCTGCGCGAGTTGAACTCCCTGGGCTACACGGGAGAAGGAGCGCCGCCCGGCGCCTCCCCCCATGATGATCAACGTCTGTGCTTGGACGGCTGCATCTGGCCGGACGAGTAGGCCGCCTCAGGAGGAGCGCACGCGGGCCACGGCAGCGCGCCAGTTCGCCAGCCGCTCCCCTCGTTCGCCACTCGCCATACTCGGCTTGAAGAGCCGCGCCTCTCCCCCGAAGGCCCCGGCGGAGGCCGGATCATCCCACAGGCCAAGGCCCAAGCCCGCCAGGGCCGCCGCCCCGCGAGCGGTGGCCTCCACATTATCGCCGCGCTGCACCTCAAGCGCTGCCAGGTCAGCCTGACACTGCATGAGGAAGTCATTGGCCGCCGCGCCGCCATCAACGCGCAGGGAAGAGATGGAGAGTCCCGTCTCCCGCCGCAGTAGCTCCACGATCTCCGCACTCTGGAAGGCGATGCCCTCCAGGGCGGCCCGGGCGATGTGCCCCGGTCCCGTGCCGCGGGTCATGCCGAGCAGGGCGGCCCGGGCATCCGCATCCCAATAGGGCGCTCCCAGACCGGCGAAGGCCGGCACCAGGAACACGCCGCCGGTATCCTCCACGGACAGCGCCAGTTCCTCTGATTGAGATGCGTGGTCAAAGAGCCCCAGGCTATCCCGCAGCCATTGGATGACCAACCCGCCCGCGAAGACGCTGCCTTCCAGTGCATAGCAGGGAGAACCGTCGCGGGCCACGGCCATGGTGGTCAGGAGCCCACCCTTCGAATCCACGCGGCGCTCACCGGTGTTGAGCAGCAGGAAACACCCGGTCCCGTAGGTGTTCTTGAAAGTGCCCTCCTCCCAGCAGCCTTGGCCGAAGAGTGCAGCCTGCTGGTCTCCGGCGACGCCCAGGATTGGCACATCCGCTCCCCCCATGCGCGCCGTACCGAAGCTCCCTGCGGAGGAGCGCACCTCAGGCAACCACTCGGCGGAGACGCCGAACAGATCGCAGAGCCACGGATCCCAGGTACGCTCATCCAGGTTATAGAGCATCGTGCGCGCGGCGTTGGTGTGATCGGTGGCAAAGTCAGCACCACCGGTCAGATGCTGGATGATCAATGTATCCACCGTACAGAAACCGACTTCGCCAACGGCAGCCCGCTCGGCGAGCCCCGGGACATGGGTCAGCAGCCATTCAATCTTGGTGGCGCTGAAGTATGGATCGAGAACCAGGCCCGTGCGCTCGGACACCTCGGCCTCATGGCCATCGGCCTTCAGAACCGCGCAGCGCTCGCTAGTGCGCCGGTCCTGCCAGACGATACCCGGCGCCAGCGCCTTGCCCGTCGCGCGTTCCACGGCGAAGATCGTCTCGCGCTGGTTTGTGATGCCCAAGGCCCGGGGAACGCCGCTGATCTGACCCAAGGCCTCGGCCACGGTTTCATCCACAGCCCGCAGGATGTCGGCGGCGTCATGCTCGACCCAGCCGGGACGGGGAAAGTTCTGGGGAAACTCCCTGTAGGCGCGGGCCAGGGGAGCGAGGTCTGCATCAAAGAGCAGCGCGGTGACGCCGGTTGTGCCGGCGTCAATGGCGAGGAGTGTTTCGTTCACGGCTTGGTAGTTGTGGGTTGGCACACAATCTACGCCGGCCCCCGGGCACGAAAAAGCCCCGCCCGCGCCGGAGCGCGAGCGGGGCCTGGCTCTTGCCTCGGAATCAGTTGCCCTGGTGGAAGGCCAGGTAGCCCGCGGCGCCTTCGATCACCAGGCGGCGACGGGGTGCGTCGGCCTGCTTGGTGTGCACCGTGGCCAGACCGGGGTTCAGAAGGTCCGCCTCGACGAGGAAACCCACCGGCAGCTCCAGGGCGCAGAAAGCCGGAACCCTCTCGGGCCCCATCAGGGCGCCATTCCATGCGAAGGCCGCGTTCATGCCACCGGCGAGGGGCCCGGCGGCCAGTGACGCGCTGGGCGCCAGGTCCATGAAGGCAGCTTGGTTCAGGACCACATCGATGTCTCCGTGGAATGAAAGGCGTGCTGTGTCCAGACGCTCCAGACGCTCGAGTACGGCGTAGCCGTCACCGGTGGCGCTCTCAACCATCTCGAGGATGGCGGGATAGGAACCTTCGAACTGCAGGGCCGCCACGGTATCGAGGGGCATGACCTCGTCACCGAAACCGGCTCCACCAATCATGGGCAGGGTGCCGACGGTGTCGTCATTGCCGTCCGTGTAGCCGCCGCCTTCGTTCACCTGGGCCAAGGCCGCAGCGGTGAGCAAGGACGCGAGGGCCAGGCCCGTGGCCGCGACTCTCCAGCCGCTCTGCGTTTGGGCACTACTTCTACTAGTGAGGATGGTGCAATTCATTCCGATAATTCAGGCGCTGGGCCTGCTCCAGGGGTCGGAGCCGAGAACAACTCGGGGCAACGAGAAATGAGCGCTTCTGCAAACCCGGGCTGCCCATCGATGGCCGCGCGCAGGCTGCGCGCGTTGGCAAAGAGTTGGGCCACGGCGCCAACCCGGCTGGGGTGGCGGTCGAGGAGAGTGCGGAAGCCAGTCAGCGAACGTTCTGTGTCCCCGTCCAGGGCGTAGGACAATCCGAGGTTGAAGCGGGCGACCCAGAAGCGGTCGTCGCGGTCGGCCAGGCCGCTGAGGACAACCCAGCGATACCATTTGCTGGCCTCGCGCTGGTCACCTTCTGCGGCGTGCAGGCGGCCGAGTTGATTGGCGGCATGGCCCCGATTGGTCTCATCGAGGGCCGTGTCAAAGACTTCCCGGAAGGCTTCGGCGGCCTTCAGGCGCTTGCCCTCATGGCGCAGGATATAGGCCAGGTAGAGGCGTGCCTCCTCATGGGAGTTGTCGATGGTCAGGGCTGAATCCAACAGGCGGCGCCCCTTCTCGAGGGGGTCGGTGATGCGCTCAAGACGGCCGTTCAGCATGTGGCGGGCCTCGCGCCAGTCCTGGCTGCGATCCGCAACGCGGTCGGCGGCCAGAATGCCGTCGACAAAGCCGCGTCCGCGGTGCTTGACCTGGTCCACGGCCACGGGGGCTTCGAAGACGCGTTCCCGGAAACCGGGGTCGATGGCCAAGAGGGTGTAAGCCTTGCCCAGCTGGTAGAGGATGGTCGCCAGCCGGTGGTCGAGGTCCGCGCGCTCGGCGGCCTGGGTCAGATCCCGGCCCGACCATTGGGCCATGCGGGCCATGATGCGGTCGGGATCGGCCATGTCCCGGTGCAGGTGCACGAAACGCTGAATGTCGCTGAAGAACTCCTGGCATCCAGGGCAGGCGTCCAGGTGGACCAGGGCCCGCGCAGCGGCGGGCTCGTCCAACTCCCCATCGACCAGAGATGAAAGGTCTTTCTGGAACGGGAGACAGAGTTCCTCCCGATCTTCGATCCACTGTTCAGTATTCATTGGGCACCATCCTTGGCGGCAACCGCCGTCCGCTTCCCCCCCGCGGCTTGGGGGGGTGCTTGCGCCTTGGGGTCACGGGCCGGACGGCAATCCGGGGGCAAGCCCTCGAATACGCGCCGCATGGACCGGTGAATCTTCCGGCGGGCCCTGAAGATGACCATCTTCAGGTTTTCCAGTTTGATGCCGAGCTCGCGAGCAGCATCCTTGTAGCTGAGGTTAGTTACCTCGACCATGCTGAGGGCACGCCGCTCGCGCTCCGAGAGCATCGAATAGAAGCGCAGATACAGGTGCAGGTAGTTGAGGTAGATGCGCGAGCATTCCTGCAGGCTCTCCGCTTCGATGACGCCGCCGAGGGGCTCACTGGCCTTGGCCTCGGGCTGGTCCGAGAGATCCTCGAAGGGCACAATGCGACGCCCGCCCTTGCCCTGGGAGCGCAGGTGCTTGAGGACCGTGTTGCGCACGATCATGGCTGACCAGACGCGGAAGGCATCCTCGCGCTCGCAGTTAAAGCGGTGCGGGTAACGGTGGACGTTGAAGAAGACCTCTTGGAGCACATCGCGCGGATCCGCGTGGCTGGCATAGCGGCGTAGGCGGCCGGCCACCTGGATCAGGAGGTGATGGCTGTTGAGCTCGTAAAGCAGCCCGAAGCAGCCCCGTCCGTGGTGCAGTCGGAAGCACTCCATGAGGCGCGTGGAGACCGCATCCCGCCGGGCTTCAGCATCCCGCCGGGCGTCGCCCAGAATGCCTCGGATGCGCTTGCGCTCGTCCCGGGAGACCTCCTCGGTCATGTCCCCGATGCGCCCGAGCAACTGATCGCACACCTCTCCCGGAGCGAGCGAGGGCTCTGGGGTCCAGGAGTCGATGGTCTGCTTCACGTGCCGGGCTGGGGGGGCAAGCCGGTCTTCGCGGGCATCCAGGGCGGACATGGGGTCGTCCCAGGGCTCGCCCGTGTCAGGGTCCGGCTGTGAATGCATTCTATCTTAGAAGTCTATTAAGGTAACCAACAAGCTCACCCGACCTCGCAGCACGCGGGTGAAATGACGCAACCGGCGAAAAGGAAGGGACTTCTGGCGCTCTTGGACGCCGAGTTGAAGGGGGCATCTCAAAGCCGTGTTATTACGCTTACCGAACGCCTGGCATGGGTCTCCTGGGACGCATTGCCCCGGGATGCTCCGGAGGGGAGGATGGGGCCGTGGAGCGTGAGCAATCCATCATTGAAGTTGCCCTGGAGCTGGGTTTTGACATGGCGGGTATCACCCCCCTGGCCCCCCCTCCAGCCGCGGAACGCTTCGAGCGCTGGCTGGCGGCCGGGCACCAGGGATCCATGGACTACCTGGAGCGCAATCGCGAGCGCATTGTCGAGCCGTCTCGCATCTTGGATGGCGGCCGCTCCATCCTGTGCCTGGGCTTGGGGCACGCCCGTGAATCGGTCGAGCTCCCCGGAGGTGGCCGGGTGGCCCGCTACGCCGCCGGGCGGGACTACCATAATAAGGTAGGGAAGCTCCTGCGGCGCCTGGGACGCCGCCTGGCGGGGGCTGGCCTGGTGCGGGGCGGACAGCGCTCCATAGTGGATGCCGGGCCCCTGCTGGAACGCTCCCATGGGGCCGCTGCGGGCCTCGGGAGCGAGTCCAAGGCAGCCCACCTCCTGCACCGGGACCACGGGCCCTGGTTCTTCCTGGCAGAACTGCTGCTCGAAGAGGATCTGGCCCCCACCTCGGACCAGGAACTGAAACCAGAGGCCCTGCCCTCCTGCGGGACCTGCACGGCCTGTATCGACATCTGCCCCACGAATGCCATCCGGGAGCCCGGGGTGGTGGACGCCCGGCGCTGCATCAGCTACCTGACCATAGAGAACCGCGGTCCGGTACCAGAGGAGCTGCGCCCGGGCCTCGGGAGCTGGGTCTTCGGCTGCGATCTGTGCTCGGAGGTCTGCCCCTGGGGCCGGAGAGCTCCCGACCGGGAGGCCTCCCTGGGCACCCACAGGGCCATCGCCGAAGGCAGCCTGGTGGCCTGGTTGGAGAGTGGAGAGGCCTTCCTGGAGACCTTCACCGGCTCCCCCCTGCGGCGCCCTCACAGGGAGGGCCTGGCCCGCAATGCGGCCCTGGCCCTCTGCAACGCACCCTCGGACCGGGGCCGGGAGGCCCTCCTCAGGGCCCTGGAAGGGGACACCTCAGGCATGGTGCGCGAGGCGGCCGCCTGGAGCCTCCGGCGGACCCACGGGTCGGATCACGGGGTACCAGACGCCCTGGACCGTGCTCGCCGGCGTGGGGCTCTCTAGACAGGGTTTTTCGGACGCCCGGGCACATTTGGGGACTCCTGGCAATGCCACCGGCTGGCTGAAATGGATCTCTTGGCATTTGCATCTCCCCACAAATTCGCTCATGGGGTAGATTTGGGGGAAAGACCCTATCCGCACCCGTCTGAAACAGACGGGGTGGCCACCATCCCCGGGATGCGGCGATCGGACGGGCCTTTCAACATTCCAGTGATCCCTTTTATCTCACCCGCTTCGATTTCAACCATCGAGGTACTCAGGAGTACTCCCTTGAAACTGACTTCAATTCTCACGGCCACCTGTTGCGTGCTCTTTACGAGCGCCGCCATGGCCCAAGGCAATGATGACTGCGCCAACGCCACGCCACTTTCCGGCGACGGCGTCTTCGCCGTGGACAACACCATCGGCACGGGCCTCGATGCAGATCCCGGTTGCGGCAACTTAGGCGCCGATGTTTGGTACGGGTGGACCGCCACGACCACCGGCACGGTCAACATGAACATGTGCGACGGGACGACCACATATGACTCGGCCCTGGCCCTGTGGGACGGTTCCGGCTGCCCGACGAGTCTGATCACCTGCAACGACGACAGTTGTGGCCTACAATCCGGCCTGATCGCCTCTGTTGTGGCTGGCAATGCCTACATGATCCAGGTCGGCGGCTACAACGGCGCCACCGGCACGGGCAACCTGACAATCACCACGCAGCCCCCCGGCGGTGGCAACGACCACTGCACAGCAGCCACCCCCCTCGCCGGGGACGGTGTCTTCGCCGTGGACAACACCATCGGCACGGGCCTCGAC
>DASCNH010000200.1:0-22133 GCA_036011365.1 Planctomycetota bacterium
CGGCAAGCACATTGCTCTTCGTGGTGGCTGGCGCACTGGTCGGTGCGCTGGCTGGCTACGGAGGGGGTCGGGTGTCCGTCACGGGGTCTACAGCTCAGCCTGACATGGGAGCGCTCACACTCCAATCGATGGTCAGACCAACAGGGCGCGGCGAGGTATCTGAGGAGCTCGCCATGGCCTTGGTCGAGCTGAGCACCACGCTTGATGTCCTGCGCAAGACCCTGGAACAGACCCCGTCTGCCTCATCGCGCACTCCGGCCGGTGAAGCCCTATCCCTCGATAACACGACGGACATCGCGTCCTCCTTGAGGGTTCTCGCCAATGCACTCCAGCGCCCTTCAGCGGGTGCGCATTCATATGCTGCTGAGGCGAGGCTGGAGGTCCCGACGTGGGTCGATCGCCAGGGCGCCCTGAACATGGATGCCTTGCGTCAGCTCGCACGCAAGGGTGACTGGGTCTCGTTGGAGAAGGAGATCGCTCAGCGACGCAGCGCTCACCTCTTCAAGGGTAAGCAGGAAATCCTCACCAGCTATGGCAAGCCAGATCAAATCGAGAGCGAGGACGGCCTAATATACTGGGGGTACAAGTACGAAGATATCGATTATGAAGACCACTGGGAGGAGATCCGGATTGGATTCGAAGGCGACTACGTCGTGGGGTTCGACTACGACTACTGAGACTGATGCCATGGAAGCTCGCTCCGCCTGAAGGGACACAAAAATGTGGGGGCGCTGCCCAGGTGGCAGCGCCCCCACATTCGTCAGGGGCTGGCGGCCGCAAGCGGCCGCCCTCGCTCACGGAGTGAAGGGGATCCCCACGCCGTCGGAGAGGTTGAAGAAGGCTCCACCGGCCGGGGGATCGCGGTACCAACCCTGGAAGAACCAGGTGGAGCCGGCGACGATCTGGCCAGCAGCCTGGGGCGGGTTGGTGATGTCCAGGGACCGGGAGAGGATGCCCACCGTGCCCGTGGCCGTGGGCGGCAGGCGGAAGAGGCCCGTGCTACCAGCGCCCACGCACAGGAAGCCGTTGCCAAAGGGCGCCAGGATCTGGACCGAGCCGTAGAAGAAGATGCCGAACTGCTGAGGCGGAACCGGCAGACAGGTCAGGATCACATCATTGGCGCTGACACTGCCCGTGCCCGACGGCGCCATGACGGCGCCGGCTCCGGTGGAGTTAGGTGCGCCGATGCAGTAGTTGTCACCGATGCTGCCGTCGCACTCGTCCGGAATGCCATTGGAGTTCGTGTCGGTGCTGGTGCCGGTGGCGATGTCCACATCGTCCGGCACGCTATTGTTGTTGCAGTCCTTGGCCGAGGAGATGTACAGCAGTACGCGGTAGTCTTCGTCAGGGCTGCCAGGCACACCGTTCGAACCTGTCATGGGCTCGAAGATGCCGTCGCCGTTCACATCGTAGACGATCTGAGCCGCGACGCCGAGGCCGCCGAGGGCTTCCGTGCTGGCCGGGGGCAGGCTGGCCGGATCACCGTGGTTGTATGCGCCGGCGGCGATGTTGCCGGAGAAGGTCGTGCCGGAGGAGAGGGAGTTGGAGTCGGCCAGATCCAGGAAGCGCACCTGGTAATCCGTGGTCGAGTTTATCCCCTTGAAGGCCGTGCCCGTATCGAACAGGAGCTCCAGCTCATAGGAGAAGGTGGCCTCGTCATAGACGGCGCGCACTAGGCCCGTGCCCATGTCGCTGGCCGGGTTGCCCTGGCTGTCGATGTAGAAACGGTCGAGAACGCCCACGAAGAAGATGTTGCCAACCGAGTCAAGCATCGGCGGAGACATGGAGGGCCCGGTGACACTGCCCAGAGTCAGGTCGCTCATCGTGATCAAACGGCCCACCACATTGCCGCCGGGACCGTCGAGCAGGGGCTTGCCCGTGCCCGTCTGGCCACTGGTGCCATCGCAATAGGCGGCGACGGTCCATTCGGTGGCGCCGCTCGCGGCGTTGACCCGCGCCACGGCCAGGAGATTGGTCGTGTGCGCAGAATCGGAGCTGGTCGGGTGGTCCACGGAGGCCGCCGCCAGGAGGTTGCCGGAAGCATCCGCGCCCACTGCAACCTGGCCGTTGCCGCCGCGGAAGGCAGTCTGGCTGTAGTAGTTGTTGAAGAGGATGGGGCCGGCTCCGAGGGAGTTGCTGGGCCAGCTGGTGGAGTTGTCCGTGATGACCGCGGGCAATGCCAGGGCCGTGCTACCCGACACGCCGCCGTTGGACGAAAGGCCCCAGAGCGTCAGCATGCTCGAAGCGCCGTTTGAATCCATGCCGATCATGCCACAGGACCCGTTGACATTGCCGGCGCCGAAGAGGCCGGCGAAGTTGGCGGGGCTGTGGGCCACCGCACCGCGCGTGGAGGTCACACCGGGTCCCATGTGGGACTGACTGGTTGAGACCGTGCCCGGCGCTGATTCATAGACGAAGTCGTTGGAGAAGTTGGTGCCGAGAGTAATCGCCCGACCACTCGAATCCCGCGCCACCGTGGGCGGCACATGGGTTTGAGAGTCGTTCTGCACGAGCCAGGTGTTGGCCGCGGCATCGCTGCCACCGATGTCGGTGATCACATTGCCCACTCCGTTGACCCGGGCCAGCATGTCGACGCGGTGGTAGTTGTTACCGGTCACCGCAACCTGCCCGTTGCAGTCGTTGGAACCGTAACCATCGGCGCGCAGGGCGATGTTGCCTCCGGCCTCGACACCGCCGAAGCCAAACTGGGACAGGTCGCAGGCGTAGTCCATGGAGTTCGTGGCTGACACGACACGCGAGACGTACAGGCGCGAGGGCGTGTCGTTTTCGAAGTTGACGACAGCGCCGATGACGTTGTTGAGGCTGACCGTGCCACTGCCCCACTCGGAGAAGCCGGCGCTGAACTGGCTGCCCACATGGGTGTCGGTGCTGACGGTTTGTCCCGGATCGTTGCGCGCGGCATCGCCGTTGACGCCGAAGCCCTGGCCGTTCCACAGCATGTAGCCGTTGCGGGCGAAGGGCATCCCCGCCAAGGTGTCCTTGGAGATGGCCTGGGCGCTGGTGGCGTGGGTGAAGTAGGGCGGCGCCACATCGTAGTTCTGGCTGGCCTTGATGAGCGGCCCGGCGCTGTAAACGAGGCCCCAGGAGGAGCGGAAGGCGGAGAGATCGACGATGTAGTCGTTCACCTGCTCCGCTGGATCGTAGGCGTCAATGGCATCGCCGGGGGGCAGCAGGAGCTTGGAGATGCTGTCCTGGGCAAGGGCAAGCGAGGGCAGGCCCATAAAGGCCAGGGCCAGCAGCTGACGGTGAGTGGGCAACATGATGATATTCCTTGGGATAGTGGGGGTGGCCGGAGCCGCGCAAGGCGGTCGGCCCGCTTGAGTCTGAGACGGGTCAGGGGAGCCCTGTCAATGATACTGCTCGTGCCCCCCCTGGGCGCCTCCTCCGCCAAAAAAGGGCTATATCGCGGGGCATCCGTGGAACGCGGCCCGTGCTGGGGGGGGCCTCCACCTGCTCTCGGCGCCGTGCTCCCTTGCGCCGGGGACGCCGCTCAGACAGAGTCCCCCCGACCCCATTCCCATGGCCACCTCCACCCCCCACCGGCGCCCTGCCACGCACCCGGCAGCCGCCACGCTGCTTTTCATTCTCTCCGGCGCCGCGGCCCTGACCTATGAGGTGCTCTGGTTCCGGCGCTTCGCCCACGCCTGGGGCAACTCCAGCCTGGCCATGGCCGCGGTGGTCTCCGCCTTCCTGCTGGGCCTGGGCCTCGGGGCCCATCTGTCCGGTCGCCGGGCGGATCGCAGCCCCGCGCCCCTCAGGGCCTACGCCCTGTGCGAGGCGGCCGTGGCCCTCCTGGCCCTTGCCGTGCCCGCCGCCATCGGCCTGCTCTCGACCCTAGAGAGCTCCCTGCACCCCCTGCTGGCCCCATTCCCCGGACTGCAGGCCCTGGTCCGCCTGGCCCTGGCCTGCTGCGTCCTGGCACCACCCTGCGCCTTCATGGGCGCCACCCTGCCGCTTCTGGTGGCGGAGTTCGCCGGCCCGCGGGCCGCTCCCTCCGCCGCCGGCCCCGCCTCCACCGGCCTGCTCGCCACCACCGGCTGGCTCTATGCGGCCAACACCCTGGGCGCCGCCCTGGGCTGCTACCTGGCCGGTTTTCACCTGTTGCCGGCCCTGGGCCTTTCCGCCACCGGGTACCTGGCCGTGGCCGTCAACCTGGCCGTGGCCGCCGGCGCCCTGCTCCTGGCCCAGACGCGCCCCGGGCGCGCCGGGGACCTGGCGCGCGCCGGCCCGGCACCCGCCCACGAGCCGGCCCCCGCCTCCACACCAGCGAGCGCCCGCCAAACGCCCGCCCGCCTCCTGCCCCTGGGCGCCCTGCTGGCGGGGGCGGCCGCCCTCACCCTGCAGCTCGCCTGGGCGCGCCAGCTGGCCCTGGTCCTGGGCAGCAGCACCTACGCCTTCTCCGCCGTGCTGCTGGTGGTGCTGATCGGCATCGGCCTCGGCGGCTGGGCCGTGCGAGGCCTCTTCAAGCCCGGCCAGGCCCCGACACCAACCCTGGTGGCCATCGCCCTCGGCACGGTGCTCTCGGCGGTCATCGGCCAGCGCCTGCTGCCGGACCTCTGCGGTCTCCTGGGCGGCGTGCGCCACCTGCGCAACGATCCCCTCGTGAACGGCCTCGTATCCGTGGGCGCCAGCGCCGTGCTCGAGCTGCTGCCCGCCCTGGGCGCCGGCCTGCTCTTCCCTGCCCTGGTCCACCTGGCCCGTCCGCGGGCCGGTGCCGAAGGTCATGCCGTGGGTCGCGTGTACGCCTGGAACACGGTCGGCACCACCCTGGGGGCCGCCCTGACCTACATCTTCCTGGTGCCGCGCCTGGGACTCGCGGGCACCGTTGAAGCGGCCCTCTGCCTGTACCTGATCCTGCCCTGGCTGCTCCTGGCCCCGGCTCGTTGGACAGCCCATCCGCGTTCCCTGGGGGCCACGCTGCTGGCGATCGTGGCCCTGCCCATCATCCTGCCCCATCACGATCCCCGGGATACCAACAGCGGCCAGTTCCTCTATGGCTTCCAGCCCGAGGCCGCCCGCCGCTCCCACGAGCTGCTCTTCTTCGAGGAGGGCCCGGCCTGCAATGTGATGGTCACGCGCGAGGCCCAGGAGGTCTCCCTGCGCGTCAATGGCAAGGTGGACGCCAGCAACTTCCACAGCGACATGGCCACGCAACTCGGCATCGCCTTCGCCGCCGGCCTGCTGCGACCCCAGGCGCGCCAGGCCCTGGTGATCGGCTACGGCAGCGGCGTGACACCCGGCGCGGCCCTGCTCTTCCCGCGCACGGAGGTCACCTGCGTCGAGATCGAGCCCGCCGTCTACGCCGCCTCGGAGCACTTCACCTTCGTCAACCACGACCCCTTCTCATCCGAGTCGTTCACGGCCCTCACGGATGACGGCCGCGGGCACATCCAGGGCACACAGCAGACCTATGACCTGATTCTGACCGAGCCCTCCAACCCCTGGATCGTCGGCGTCTCAAACCTCTACACCAGCGAGTTCTACGCCGCCGTCCGGGAGCGCCTGAGCAGCGACGGTCTGCTGGCCCAGTGGATTCACACCTACTCCATGGGTCTGGACGAGTACCGCATGGTGGTGCGCACGCTGGCGCGGGCCTTCCCCCATGTGCTCCTCTTCCGCGTCTCGCGCAGCGACACCTTCCTGTTGGCCGCGGACAAGCCCCTGCTGCCCAGCACGCGCGAGCTGGAGAGCGCCCAGTGGATCGTCGACTCCACGCCGGAGATGGCCGGGGACCTGCGGCGCTACTTCGGCACGACCGACGTGCGCTCGTTCTTCCTGCGCCACCTGCCCCTCTCCCCCGCCGCCCTCTTGGAACTGGCGGGCGACGAAGGGCCACTGCACACGGATACCAACATGCACCTGGAGTTCGCCGCCCCCCTGCACCTCTTCCAGGCCGAGCGCCTGGCCGGGGAGCTGGTGGACGGGGAGCTGCTGGCCGCTGCCGACGGCGCCTGGTACGCAGAGCTCTTCACGCAACTCGGCGGCGGTCTCGAACAGCTGGAAGCCCTGCGCGCCCTGCGCACGCTCTACCTGAAGGCCGGCCGCACGGACATCGCCGCGGATCTGGTGAAGCGCGCCCTTTCCCTCGCCCCCCAGGACCCCCAGCTGCGCGCCGACCGGCTCTACCTCGATCCGCCCACGGACCCCCAGGCCTACGGGGCGGAGTTGGCCGCCCTGGTCGCCGCTTCCGAGCTGGAGGCCAACCGCCTGGCGGTGGTCCTCGGCCAGGTGGACGAATGGGAACGCGCCCTGGCCGTGCTGGACGCCCTCGAAGCAGAGCACCCGGACTCCGCCACCAACTGGACCAACCGCGCCATCACCCTCCAGGGCCTGGGCCGCACCCAGGAGGCCTTCGGCGCCCTGGAGCGCGCCCTGGAGCTGGACCCGCTCAACGAATCAGCCATCCAGACCGCCGCCCGCCTGCGTGCCGCCCTGGCCCGCTGAGAGCCCTCGGCCCGCGCCTACTCCCGGCCCCGAGCCCAGGCGGCGCGCCGGGCAGCGCGGGCGCTGCGCTCCTCTTCGTCTTCCTCGCCGGTGTAGTCGAGGTCGAAGTCCAGCGTCTGCTCGCCGCGCCGCAGGTTGATGCGCTTGATTGACCCGCCGGCCTGGAGAGCCGCGGTGACCTCGCCGCGCGTCGTCACCTCTATGCCATCCACCGCCAGAACAACGTCATCCGCCAGCCAGCCGGCCTGCGCCGCCTTGCCGCTCTTGGAGACGCGGCTGATGCGCGTGCCGTCCAGCCCCACGCCCAGGCGGCGCCTGGCGAGGGGGGACGCATCCGTGCGGTCCACCGGGCTGTCGAGGTTCGCGAACCCCCAGGCCGCCAGGGCCACCACCCGGGCGCTGTGCAGCTGGTCACCCTCCTTGGCCAGCTCGTAGTTGTCGTGCTGGGTATGGTGGATGTGGTTGTAGCCCTCCGAGCCCTGCAGCCAGTGGAAGGCGGGCACACCGGCGTTGGCGAAGGGCGAGTGGTCGCTGGGGCCGCCGCGCACGGCGTCTACCTCCTCAAAGCGGAAGGGGCGCCCGGCGTCGAGGGCCTGCACCGGCGCGAAGACCTCTTCAAACTGGTCCCACATGGAGTAGGTGGCGTGAATGCCTTCGAGGTAGTTGGTGCCCTCGTCATGGTTGAGGACGATGCTGATGTCCCCGAGTTCGTCCTCGTGATCGCGCACATAACCCCGCGAACCGAAGAGGCCCTGTTCCTCGCCCCCGTAGAGCACAAAGCGAATGGTGCGGCGCGGCCTCAGGCCACAGGCGGAAATCAGACGCGCTGCCTCCATGGTGGTGGCCACGCCGGTGCCGTTGTCGCAGGCCCCCTCGGCCACATCCCAGCTGTCCAGGTGTCCCTGGACGATCACAAACTGGTTCGGAAACTCGCTGCCGACGATGTCCGCCACGACATTGTGTTGTTCGATGGGACCGGCGCGGAACTCGTTCTGAATGTCGAACTCGAGCTCGAGCTCCTCCCCCGCACTCAGCCGCGCCAACAGGCTCTCGTATTCGGCCTGGAGCAGCAGGACTCGCGTGCCCCGGGCCACATCGTCCACGCTCTCCGGTACACTGCCAAAACCCATCAGCCGATCACCGCTGCCCCCGCGGCGCACTTCGCCGGCGGTTTCCTCCGCGACACAGAGCTCGTCAAAGGTCCGGCGCAACTCCCCCTCCGGACGCTTGTTCCGGCGCACAATCCAGCTCCCGGCCAGGGAGCCGGCGTAGCTCGCGACGATCTCCTCGGCGGCGGCCTTGATGGCCCGCCGCCGCTCCGTGCGCTTCTCGAAGGGTTGGCCGTCCCCGTCCACAAGCTCGTCCACATTCAAGGTCGGCTCCAGGATTGCCCGTCCCCGGTGAGTTCCCTGCGTGCCCCGCGTCCAGGAGGGCGTGACAAAGGTCAGGAGCGTCTGATCCCCGACGATCATCCCCCGGGCAGGCCCGCGGTCGAAGCCCACGGAGAACTCGCCCCAGGTCTCCAGGCGCGCATCCAGGCCCCAGCTGGCGAACTGCTCCCGGCACCAGGTTTCGGCGCGCTCCAGGGCCCGGGAGGATGTCAGCCGCGGCCCGATGTCCTTGGTCAAAAACCGCAGGTGATCCATGACCAGGTTCTCCCGGGAAGCCTCTTCCAGGATGAGCTCGACGCCGCTGATCTTCGGCCCGGCGACCGTGGACGCAGCTCCATTGTCCGGTGCCGTGCAGGCCAGGCCAGCCAGCAGGCAGGTAGTTGTCGGGAGGATGAACCGGAGTAATCCGGCGTTCGGCAGGGTCGAAGTGGTTGTGGACATGGCCCCCTTTTACACCAGATCCGTCTCACCGACAGATTCCAGTCTTCCCTCCGGGCCAGGAAGCGTAACCTCTTACCCGTGGCTAACACCTCGGACGGATTGCTGGTGCTCGTCCCCACGGGCCTGGAACGGCGACGCCTCATGGATGGAGGTGGCCTGGGGATAGAGCTCGAGCTGTGCGGTTTCGGCCCCGTGGCCGCCGCCGCTCGCACGGCGCAACTCTTGGCCACGCGGCCGGTGGAGCGTGTCCTCTTGGTGGGCATCGCCGGCAGCTTCGGCCCGGATGAAGGCGGGCCGCCGGTCGGCACGGCCCTGGAGTTCTCCTCCGTGGCCCTCTCCGGTGTGGGTGCCGGCGAAGGTGCCGCCTTCCGGGGCCCGCCGGCCCTGGGCTTCCCCCAATGGCCCGGCTCCCCGGACACCGCCGACGGCCGCGGCTCCCAGGTCATCGAGGATCGCCTGCCCCTGGCCCAGCCCTCCAGCGCCGACGATGGCGGCCTGCTTTTGACCACCTGCGCCGCCTCGGACACGCCCGAGCAGGCGGCCACGCGCCTGGACCAGTTTCCAGAGGCCCGGGCCGAGGACATGGAGGCCTTCTCCGTGGCCCTGGCCTGCGCCCTGGCCGGTATTCCCCTGCGCGTGGTACGCGGCATCAGCAACGCCGTGGGCGACAGGGACCCGGTGCACTGGTGTATCCCAGCGGCCCTGGAAGCCGCCCGGCGCACGGCTGCGGCGCTCGTGGCCGACGATGCGCCCTGGCCGGCCCCGCAGGGGAACGGCAAGAGCCGGGCCAACACTTCCCCGAAGGCCGCCGGGGCGTGAGCCAGACCATCCACCTGGGCATCTCCACCTGCCCCAACGACACCTTCGCCTTCCACGGCCTGCTCGCCGGCAAGGTCGACACCTGCGGCCTGGACTTCAAGATCGAACTGACGGATGTGCAGGACCTGAACGAGCGCCTCGCCCAGGGGCACTTCGATGTGGCCAAGGGCAGCTTCCACGCGGCCTTCTTGCTCTCTGATCACCTGGGCGTCCTGCCCTCCGGCTCCGCCCTGGGCTATGGCGTGGGCCCGGTGGTCCTGGCCACGGAACCCGTGGAGTTACCGGCGGAGCCCCGGGACGACGAACCGGATCCCACCCCCACGCCGCGGGTCCTCTGCCCCGGTCGCTTCACCACGGCCACGCTCCTCTGGCAGCTCTTCCACGGTCGCCTGGCCCACCCTAGCCAGGCGCTCTTCTCTGAGATCATGCCCGCCCTCAAGGCCGGCGACACCGACCTCGGCGTCTGCATCCACGAAGGTCGCTTTACCTATGCGGACTGGGGCCTCGTCCTGGTGGAGGACCTGGGCGCCAGCTGGGAGGCGCGCACGTCCATGCCCCTGCCCCTCGGTGGCATCCTGGCCCGGCGCAGCCTGGCGGACGATGTCCTGCGTCGCATCCAGGCCTGCGTGAGGGCCTCCATCGACTACGGCCTGTCCCACCGGGACGAGACCCTGAAAACCATGCGCCGCCACGCCCAGGAGATGGACGACGAGGTCCTGTGGTCCCATGTGGGCCTGTACGTCAACGAGTGGACGCGCGAGCTGGGCCCGGATGGTCGTCGGGCCCTGTCCTTCCTCTCCGCCATGGGGCGCTCCCGCGGACTGGTCCCGGAGGTCCAGGCGCCGCTGGAAGTGTTGGTGTAGGGGAAGATCGCGCCGGGAAACGGGCCCCCGGGTTTCTGCTGCCCGCGGCCCGTACCCGGCACTCCGATCGCCGTCGCCCTACGCGCCTGAGTCGCGCAGCTCGAGCATCTCCTTGCGGATGTCCTGGGCGATGGCCTTGACGGCCTGCATGGCCTTGCGCACGCGGGCGGTGGCGGCCTTGTTGCCGCCGGTGGCCTTCTCGACATCCGGGCGGACGGCTTCGACTGTGGCGACGAGGTTTTCGTAGTGCTGACTCATGTGGTTTCCGATCCTGTTATGGCCCGACGCGCGGGCGGGAAGGGGGGAGAGGCCGGGTGCTGAAAGGGCACTCGCGCACCTGTGAGAGCCCTTGGAGACCACATTTCAGCCCCCTGTGCAAGCGGAACAATCCTGGGAAAAGCGGCCTGAGACCCATCAGGGACTGTTCAGGGGATCACGAAGGGCCCGCCCCGAACAGGCAGAAATGACATATCTCCTTACATGAATGAGACTTACATGCGCAGGGCGGGTGCTGATCTCAGCGCAGATAGCCGATAGCGCGCAGCTGGGCTTCCAGGTCCGGATCCAGGCCAGAAGTATCGATTTCCGCCCCGCCCCCCCCGGATTCCCACCGGATGACCAGGCTGCCCGGAGGCACCCTGTCCTCCTTCAAACCAGTCACAAGGGCCCCGGCCAGGCGGTGGTCAATGGGGTGCGGGAAGGCGAAGGAGAGGGCCTCGGTGCTGGCCCAGGCGCCGTCCACCACCACCTCCCGCGGGTGCGGCCAGCGGCCATCGAAGCGATAGAGCCACCACAGTTCAATGGGCGTAGCCTCCCCCAGGTCCAGCAGGGCGATGGCCGGCACGGCCCCCCGGGCCCGCAGAACGTGGGACAGGCTGCCGGTCCTCTCCAGGGGTCCGAACCCTTCGCCCAGGAGCAGCTTGAACCGCTCCCCATAGCTCGGCCTGCGCAGGCGCAGCTCCACTTCCATCAATTGCTCGCCGCTGGGGCGCATCTCCAGGCCCAGGGCGCCGATCGTTGTGTCCCAGCGCAGGCGCAGGCGCGGCAGCTCCCCACCCTCTGCCAGCTCAACGCCACCCCGGTGGTAGATGGGCCTGGCACAGGTCTCCTCCACCGGCACCTTGCCCAGCCAGACGCGCCCCGCCTCCGGGGCGGCGCCGTCCAGGGCCACACGCCAGGACATGGCGCGCTTGCGTTGGTCCGGGAAGATGAGCAGGTCCGCGCCCGCTGCTGTCGCCGGTACGCTCCATTTCAATACGCGCCGGTCTGCGGAGATCACCGGCTCCGGCGTGCCCGCGGCGCTGCGCAACTCGCCGGTCAGGAACTCCAGGCGCAACTCCAGAGCCACGGGCTGCGGCGCGGCGGTCAGCTTGATGCGCAGGGAGTCCACCGGCCTGAAATCGGTCAAGGCGCTGCGCAGGGGGTCGAGCACTGCCACCGGCGCACCCTCCACCCGATTCTCGAACTCCCCGGGGTCGACGGCCAGATCGTAGAGCTCGCTCGCCTCGCTCTCGATGTACTTGTGGCGCAGGTCCTTGACGGACTTCTCCTCCGCATCAGCTGACTCCGTGAAGACCACCTCGTGGACTGCATCTTCCGGATCCATGAGCAGCGGTACCAGGCTGGTGCCCTCCACCTCCGGCTGGGCGGCGAGATCGAAGAGTTCCATCAAGGTCGGAACCACATCGATATTCTGCGTCAGGGCATCGCAGGTGACCGCCTCGTGCTGCCCGGGCAGCTTGAGCAGGAAGGGCGTGTGGGAGACGCCCTCGTAGAGGTGCTTGTGTGTGAAGGCCAGGTCGCTGCGGCCGTCGTCGCCCCTGCCACCGGTCTTGGCCCGCCCCATGTTCTCGCCGTGATCCGCCAGGAAGATGATCAGGGCGCGCTCGAAGAGGTCCAGCTCCTTGAGGCGCGCGAAGAGCTGCCCGAGACCCCTGTCGCAACTGGTGATCTCCGCGTCGTAGAGGGCGCGGCCGTTGGCCAGGCTGACATTGCGGCGCTGCGCTGCGGGCACATGCTCCTGGATCCAGTCCGGGCGTTGGGCCGGTTCCAGGGCTGAGAGGGGCTCGAAATAGGTGGGCACGCCCTCCCGCTCCAGGTGTTCGGCCAGGTACAGATCGCGGGTCTCCACCGGCGCGTTGTAGACCAGGGGATAGATATCCACATGGGGATCGAAGTAGTGGGCCCAGAGGAACAATGGGCGGCTCGCGTCCCGGGTGGCGTAGTCGTCGAGGAGCGGGAAGAGGCGCGCGTTGGTGTGCTGGGCGTGGGCCAGGAGCGGTCGCTCGGCGATGGGCACCGCGCTGGAGATATGCGAGAGGCGGTCCCAGCCGCGGAACATGGCCGCATCCCGATCCGCTTCGGCGAAGTTCGGGTGGCTGGTGACCGCCATGGTGGAGTAACCACGCTTCCCGAAGCGTTCGGCCAGGCAGGCGCCGGCCTGCCCTCCCACGGCCGTGCCCTCGATCGGCACCGGGAAGAAGTTGCGGTGGGTGCGCGGATAGAGGCCCGTCAGGATGCTGGTGAGCGCCGGGAAGGTGGCGTTGGCCTGGGTGGCGTTGGCCGTGAAGAGCGTGGACTGGGCGGCCAGGGCGTCGACCTCGGGGCTGGTGGGGAACTCGCAGCCGTAGCAGGAGAGGCGATCCGCGCGCAGGGTGTCGACGACCACCATGATGACCGGCGTGTCCGCGGGCAGGCGGGGGCGTTTCTGCGCGCAGGCGCCGAGCAGCGTCAGGCACAATAAAGCGGCGAGGGCGGGCGGGAGGCTGAGGCAGCTAGCCGCTTGCGCATTCCGAGGAGCGGGTCGGTGCCGGATGCGGGCTGGCGGGGGAGATGGAGAGCCCGCTCTGGAAGCATGGCGAGGTGCAAGCATGGCCCCATGATGGGTCGCGCCGCGCCGCTTTCAAGCCTGCTCAGAGGAGGTCCGTATCGGATAGCTGCAGCCACAGGTTGTCCCTGAGCCAGAGGGGTTCCAGGCGGCGCAGGAAGGGGCGTGTCACCAGGAAGAGGTCCGTGGCATGGACGCGGTACCCGGCGCCCTGGAAGCGCTCGAACCAGGGACTCCAGGGCGGAAAAAGGGTCACGAGGGCGTCGGCGCCGAGCTCCCGGGCCAGGGAGTGCGCCTCCCCCAGGAGGAGTTCCCCGGCCTCGCTTTCCCCCTCCGGTACCAGCCAGTCGACGATGGCCACGGTATTTGCCAGGGGCCAGTCCCCGTGGCGCAGGACCGCCAGGGCCTGCGGAGCCCGCGGTTCGCCCACGCCGAGGATCCGGTAGTCGGCGCCGGTGCGTTTCAAAAAGCGCCGTCTGAACCAGCTGCTGTCGCGCACGAGACAGGCCTCCCAGGCCGTGGCGCAGGCCTCGAAGAGTTCGTCGGTCACCAGGTCCACGCACTCCGCGGCTCCCCAGCGGGCACTCCCAGCGCCGGCCGGAGGATCGGGAACCCCGGCCACCTCGCGCCCCAGGAGGAGCAACCTGTCCGTCAGCGTGTAGTCGAGTTGCGCCACGCCCAGGCGTCGGGCCGCCGGCACGGGCCAACCGTAGTAGAGCACATCGCCGCCGTCCCCCCCCTGCGCGCCCTGGCCCGCGCCGTACCTGTCAAAGAAGGCCCGCGCCGTGCGCACGAGCAGGCGCGCCCCGGCCAGCCCGCCGCGCAGCTCCGGCGCGACGAAGGTGTCCAATACCTGGGCGAAGGTGACTTCCGCGCCGTGCAAGCGGGCGCGCTGGGGATCCGCCGCGTACTGGCAGAGGATGCGATTCCCGTCCCGGGCCAGCATGGATCTGATGGACAGGGGCCCCCCGGCGAAGCGCGCCTCCCAGTCGGCCACCGTGCGCGGGATGAAGTCCGCGCGCCCCGCTCCGAAGGCCTCATTCCAGGCCACGAGCAGGGCCGGGACCTGCGCCCGCTCCAGGGGACCGATTGCCGCGCCACCATTCCCGGCCCTGTTCCCGCCGCCCATCAGACGAGATCCGTGTCCCCCAGGGACACCTCCAGGTGATCCGCGAACCAGACCAGGTCGCGCCGCGCCAGGCAGCTGTGCGCGGCCACCGTGCGCCCGGTAGCCCGCACGGAGAAGCCCGCCCCCTGCAAGGCCGTGAACTCCGGCGAGCGTTCCCCCAGATGCAGGCGAAGCTCCCCCACACCCGCCGCCCGGGCCCGCTCCCGCGCCCACTTCAGGAGCGCCCCGCGTACGCCCCGCGCCGCGTCCCCCGCCGGCACACACCACTCGCAGATCACGAGCCCCGGCGCAGCATCCCCGGGCTCTCGACTGCTGCTCTGACCAGGCGGCGCCGGTGCCAGGGCAGAGCAGACCCTGGCCACGGCCAGGCCCAGGAGATCGCCCGTCCGCTCCACCAGGGCGATGTCGTAGTCCACCCCTGGGCGTGCGCGGTAGCGCCATTCCAGCCAGGCCCGGTCGCGCAGCACACCGGCCCGGGTGCCCAGGAGCAGGGTGCGGGACAGGCTGTCGCAGGAGGCGGGCAGCGCTTCCCCGGGCGGCAGTTGGCGGATCTCCAGCCGGGCATCGGCCGCCACCGGGCTCCCCGCCCGTTCACCGGGCCCCGCTGGTTCGACCTCAGCCACCAACAGCAACAGCTGACGCATGTGCCCATAGCCCAGGTTGCTCCGTCCGCTGCGCCAGGCCGGCAGCACGGGCAGGCCCCAGATGAACGGAGCACGCTCCACATCAAGCTCCGGCCCGCCGTCCGCAGCCCCGTGTGGTGGACCCACAAAGGCCTCTTCGAAGGCCCTCCCCACGCGGGCGAAGAGCCCCGCCCGGGCCAGGCCGCCCCGGGCCCGGGGCTCACAGAAGGAGTCCACCGCCTGCAGGAAAACCGTCCAACGCCCCTCCACCAGAGCCCGCTGGGCCCGGGCACCGTAGTGGGCCAGGACGCGCCCCTTACCGTCCACGGCGATCATGGAACGCCGCCCCAGGGGCTGCTCCCCGTAGCGCCAGCGCCACTCCCGCGGGCTGCACTGCCCCCCTCCGAGGGGCCCGTAAACCCGCCGAAAAGCCTCCAAAATGGCCCCATCATCCTCATTCCTGGCCAGGCGAATGGTGGGCGGCGCGGTGGAGGCCATGTTCAAAATGGCGGGAGTGCATGGGAATCGAACCCACCGGCCACGCTGTTCACGCAGCCCAACCGGCTTTGAAGGCCGGGCGGCACACCAGCACCGATCCACTCCCGTCGTGGATGCCGAATCATACCTTGGGAAACCCTGTGGCGAACCGTTTGACTGCCCTCGCCAGGCACAAAAGTCCGAGCGCGGAGCCCGGGCGGCGGCCGCCCGTTTCCACCGCAGCACTCACCGGCCCGCACCCCAGAGCCCTTCGGCCGCCCGCCCCTGTTCCGGAGGACTTCCGGTGCGGAGGCGGGCTAGCCGCTGCCCGGCAGCAGGCGGCCGGGCACTCCGGAGCGCAGGCCTTCGGACAGTCCGCCGGACCAGCGGCGCAGGGTGGGCCGGTCGGCGGCGTTGGAGCGGCGGCCCTCGATGCCGCAGCTGAAGGGCACGCCCTCCGGCAGGTGTTCAAAGTTCTCCGGCAGGCGCAGGCGCAGGCCAGCGCCCCCGCGCACCAGGTGACCGTCCAGGGTCGCCACCAGGTGCGGCTCGCACAGGCCGCCGGGGTTCTCCAGGGAAAGCAGGAGATCGCGGCCGGAACGCCGCAGCGTGATGCTCGCCGGGGGCTGGGTCGGACCCTCCCGCAACATCGTCAGGCGGCGGGCGGCCTCGTCGACGCCGGTCCGGCGCAGGCGGTACAGGGGCGCGTCCAGCAGCAGGGAGCCGGCCTCGCGCCCGGGGCCCCTGTGCCAGGTGTAGCGCACCGCCAGGAGCGGATCACCCCCCGGCGAAGTGGAGCCCCCGGCGACTCGCATGGGCACCTCGACGCTCTCCCCGGGAGCCAGGGAAGCGCGCGCCGGCAGACCGCTTGTTTCAAAGGCCCCGTGGCGCGCGAAGAAGTCCGTGGCGATCTCCACGGGAAAGGTGAAGGGATTGGAGATACGGGCCACCGGTGCCCAACTGCCGCGCCAGGCATCGGCGGCTGCGCCCCCCTGGGCTGTGTCCCGCGCAGCTGCACCCCCGGAGCCCCTGCCCCCGGCGGCCTCCGGCTCCTCCGCCGGCTCGATGATCAGGGGTGGCACCTCGATGGGATAGGGCGCACCCGGCGCGCAACGCCGGGCCAGGGCGCGCACGGCCAGGGCCCGGGCGGGCTCGTTGGTGTTGAACCCAAAGAGCGGCAGGCGACAGGCCTCCAGCAGGTCCCTGGGATCGTCCACGCTCCAGGCCCAGCGCTCGCAGGGCCAGGCCTGGGTACCCGGTCCGCCGCCCTCCGCGGCACCATGGTCACCATGGTCACCACTACCAGCGGCGTCCCTGGAATCGCCGGCCCCCGGGCCGCTGTCCCGCCCACCGACCGTGGTGCGCCAGCCGCCGGGCCCCACGCCATAGGCCGCCAGGCCGTGCTTCTCGACCCAGGCCAGGTCGTCCGCACAGGCGCGGGTCGCCAGCAGCATGGTCGGCATCTCCGCATCCTGGGATTCGAGACAGGCTGCCCGGGAGAAGGATGCCACGCGCACATCGAGCAGCGGAGCGCGTTCCGCGAGCAGGCGGGCCAAGCCCCGGGCCAGACCGCGCTCCTTGAGCTCGATCATGTGCAGGGCCGGGCGCAGGGCCGGGCCGTTTTCCGCGCCCACCAGCCCCAGGGCATCCGCCAGGATCGGCAGGGGCTCGCCGCGGAAGGCGCGCCCGAACCACAGGCCCGCGTCCACCTGGGCCAGCTCCACCAGATTGCACTCGGCCAGGGCTCCGCTGGCATCCGTGGTGCGTTCCAGGTGCGCGTCGTGGAGCAAGACCGCCTCGCCGCTGGCGCAGGCGCGCAGGTCGTATTCGACGCCGTCCAGCCCCCAGTCCAAGGCCCTTCCCAGGGAGGACAGCGTGTTCTCCGGCGCTTCCCATGCGCTGCCCCGGTGGCCCAGGATCCAGGGCGGGCCGGCTTCCCGGAAGGCGCAGTCATCGGCACCGGGAGTGACGCCCTCCGCGGGAGTGACGCCTTCCGCGGGAGTGGCGCCCTCCGCGGGAGTGGCGCCCTCCGCGGGCCTGCCGCCCCCTGCGCCGTCCCTGCCCTCTGCCAGCTGGTCCACTGCGCGTCAGCGGCTCAGGTGAAGACCACCGACGGCGCGTCCGCCCCACCGCCCATGGCGACAACTTCGCCAATGTCGTTCACGGGAAGGCCGCGCTCGCCCAGCTCCTGCTCCAGGTCAGCGGCCAGCTCCGGCTTGATGGCGATCAGGAGGCCACCGGAGGTCTCCGCATCGAAGAAAATATTCACCAGGGTTTCATCCAGCCCGGCGGCCCAGATCACGCGCTCCAAGAGGCTCTTCCGCCCGCGCTTGGCGCCCCCGGAGCAGAGCCCCTTGGCAGCCAGCTCGAAGGCCCCGGGGAAGAGCGGCACCGCCGCCGCCTCAATCTGCAGGGCCACGCCGCTGGCGCTGGCCATGTTCAGACCGTGGCCCGCCAGACCGAAGCCGGTGACATCCGTGCAGGCCCGGGCGCCGGCGGCCACCATGGCCTCCGCCGCCGGCCCGTTGAGCGTGGCCATCTGTTCCATGGCCGGGCGCAGGTCCGCGAGGTCGAGCTTGCCCACCTTGGCGGCAGTGGTCATGGTGCCCATGCCCAGGGCTTTGGTCAGGTAGAGCCGATCGCCGACGCGCGCTCCGGTATTGGCAGCCACAGCGGCCTGGTCGATCAGGCCCGTGACGGCGTAGCCAAAGGTCACTTCGTCCGCCTGAACCGTGTGCCCGCCGGCCAGCACCGCACCCGCCTCGCGCACCTTGTCGAAGCCGCCGCGGAAGATGGCCTCCATCCACTCATCGGAAAACTCCGCCGGAAAGCCCGCCAGATTGAGGGCCGAGTGGGGCCGCCCGCCCATGGCGTACACATCCGAGATGGCGTTGGCGGCGGCGATTGCTCCGTAGTAGTAGGGGTCGTCCACCACCGGCGGAAAGTAGTCCACGGTCTGGACCAGGGCCGTCCCCGTGTCCTCCCCGTCCAGGCGCACCACGCCCGCGTCGTCCACGGTTTTCGGACCCACGAGCAGACGCTCGTCTTCCTGTTCAAGAACGCCGCGCAAGACCTGCGCGAGCTTGCCCTGGGGCATCTTGGCCGCTCACCCGGCGCAGGCGGCGTAGTCAGTGAGTCGTTTGTTGCCGAATAACTTCATATTGGGGAAGGAGATTACCCGCGGGGAAGGGGAGGATCCACCGGCCACTGCCTGCCTCGATACGCGGGTTTGCTGACGACCCCCTGCGCCGCCCCCCGGCGCAGTCCGCCAGCGCTTGCTCCGACCCCAACTGCACCGCCGGCACAGGCCCTCGCCTAGGGACTGGCGGCGCTGACGCTCAAGCCGACGTAATCGCTGCGGACATTTTGGCCTGCCAGGGAACTGCCTGCTGCCTCGCGGTCGGGGATCGTTTCTGCCGGGACAAGTGCCCGGTTGGTGCCCGGACCGAGGAGGCCCTAGCGGGTTCCGAAGGCCTAGAGGGCCTCGAAGGCCTCTAGCAGGCGTCCGGCATCTCCGGCCAACAGGGTGCGCACATCCAGCAGCAGGGCGTCGTCGTGGATGCGGGCGAAAACCGGCGGCTGGCCGGCCCGCAGGGCGGCGGCCAGGGCGGAGGTGGACTGGCCCGCCCGGGCGACCTTCACCAGCTTGGTGTCGATGTACACGCCCGGCGCGCTGCCGCTGCCCGGTTCGGATTGGCCGGCGACGACCTCAGCCGTGATGTCCGGCAGGCTGCGCAGGGAGGCGGACAACTCGCGCGCCGCCAGGGAGAGCTCCTCGTCGGCGCGCAGGAGCATCTCCCGCGCCGGCAGCTCGTCACCGCGGCCGGCCAGGTACAGGTTCAGCGTCGCCTCCAGCCCGGCCAGGGCAGTCTTGTCCAGGCGCAGGGCGCGGTAGACGGCGTTGGCGCGCAGGGCTTCGATGGCCGCGCGGCGACCGACGATCAGTCCCGCCTGGGGCGCGCCGAGCAACTTGTCCCCGGAGAAGGTGACCACATCCACGCCACTCTCCACCGCCGCGCGTACCAGGGGTTCGCCGCCGAGCATCTTCAGCTCGGCGCAGGGCTCAGCGGGGTCGCCCACAAGCCCCGAGCCCAGGTCAAAGGCGCTGGTTACGCCGTGTTCCGCGCCGAGCCGGGCCAGCTCCTCCGCCTGGACCTCTTCCGTAAAACCAACCAGGCGGAAGTTGGAGGTGTGGACCTTCAACAGCAGGCCGGTCTCATTCCCCACCGCCGCCGCGTAGTCCCCGCAGCGTGTGCGGTTGGTCGTGCCGACCTCCACCAGGCGCGCCCCCGCCTGGGCCATGACATCCGGCACCCGGAAGGAACCGCCGATCTCCACCAGCTCGCCGCGGCTGACGATGGCCTGCTTGCCCGCCGCGAAGGTGGACAGGCACAGGAACACGGCGGCCGCGTTGTTGTTGACGGCGATGGCCGCCTCCGCTCCGGTCAGGCGCGTGAGCAGCTCGCTCAGGCGCTCATCACGCCGGTTGCGCTCACCCGAGAAACGATCCACCTCCAGCACGCAGAAGCTCTGCGCCACGCGCGCCATGGCCGCCGCCGCTTCCCGGTGCACCGGCGCGCGGCCGAGCCCCGTGTGCAGGACGACGCCCGTGGCGTTGACCACCGACACCAGGCCCCGGGCCCGGTCGAGTTCCACCAGCCCCGCCGCCTCGCGAGCCGCAGTCCCGCTGGCCACGCGCCCGGTCAGTTCCTCCACGGTCAGCTCTCCACTGGCCACCTCCCCGCGCCAGCAGTCGATGACCTCCTGCACACAGGCCCTGAGAAGGCCGTGGCCCACCTCCTGGGACAGGGCCGTGAGGGCAGCATCCCGCAGGACCTCATCCACGGAGGGCAGGAGCCGATAGACGGACTTGGGGTCTTCCGATTCGCTGGACATGCTCCCAGTGTCCCCGGAGCGGGCTCCGGCGGCAAGGGGGCCGGACGATCCTGTGGTAGCGGGCCACAGTGGGAAGCGCCAGTTGGTGCGGGACAGGGGTTCTGCGCCAGCGCTTTTTGCATCGAGCACAGCACTGCCCGATTGCAAGCGCCCGGCAAAGGACTACAACAGGAGATCCACCATGACCGTCAAAGAAAGACCTGCCTGGGAGTTGCGCGAGCCGGATGCGGATGCCGTACGGGCCGTGGCCAAAAAGGGCGGCCTGTCGCCCATCGCCGCGGCGGTGCTCGTGAACCGCGGGCACCGGGCGGACGAAGCCCTCTCCGGACACATCGCACCGGACCTCAAAGCCCTGCACGATCCGGCCTTGCTACCGGACATGGACAAGGCCGTGGCGCGCATCACCCGCGCCCTGGAGGCCGGCGAGACGATCCTGGTCCACGGGGACTACGACGTGGACGGTGTGACGGCGACGGCGCTCTTGGTGCGCTTTTTCCGGCTGCTCGGCGCGGATGTCCATTGGCATGTGCCGAATCGCTTCTCCGACGGCTACGCCTTTGGGGCGCATTCGGTGGAGAAGGCCAGGCAAGTCGGGGCCACGCTGGTCATCAGCGTGGACAACGGCACCAGCGAGGTGGAGACCATCGCCGAGTTGGCCACCCTCGGCATCGATACGATTGTCACCGATCACCACGAGCCGCCCCTGGGCGAACTGCCAGCGGCCGTGGCCCTGGTGAACCCAAAAGTTCCAAAGTCGGACTACCCCTTCCGAGAGTTGTGCGGTGCGGCCGTGGCCCTGAAACTCGCCTGGGGGCTGGCCCAGCACATGTCAGACGGCAAGGAAACACGCGCCGACCTGCGTGATTTCCTCGTGGCCGCCATGGGTCTCGTCGCCGTGGCTACCGTTTGCGATGTGGTTCCCCTCGTCGAGGAGAACCGCGCCCTGGCGTGTTACGGGTTGAAGGCCTTGGCCAACTCGCCCTGGCCGGGCCTGGCGGCCCTGATGAAACTCGCCGGCGTCGAACCCGGCAGGCCCCCCACTGCCATGGATCTCGGCTTTGGCGTGGGCCCACGCATCAACGCCTGCGGTCGCCTGAAGAGCGCGGGGACCGCAGTGGAACTGTTCCTCGAAGACGATGCGACCCGGGCCAGCGAGCGCGCGGCGGAACTCGACACCCTGAACCAAAAGCGCAAGGACCTCCAGCGGGAGCTTCTGCCCCCCATCATGGAACAGGCCCAGGCCTTCGGCGACGAGTGCGAACACCCGCTGCTGGTCCTCGCCGGCCAAGGCTGGCATCAGGGCGTGATCGGCATCCTGGCCAGCCGTGTCGCCGAGCAGTTTGGCCGTCCGGCCCTGCTCATCGGCCTGGACGGGGACCGCGGGCGCGGCAGTGCGCGCTCTGTCCCGGGCTTCAACCTGCTCGAAGCCCTGCGCGCCGGGGATCACCTCTGGCTGCGCGGCGGCGGCCACGCCCAGGCAGCCGGCTGCGAGATCGAGGCCGCGCAAATCGACGCCTTCCGCGAAACCGTCAACAAGAAGGCCCGGGAAATGCTGGACGGCGGCCGACACGCCCCCCAGCCGCTCGCCATCGACAACGCCATCCCCCTGGCCTCCATGACACCCGCCCTGATGGGCGAACTGGATCGACTCGAACCCTGGGGACAACACAACGAGGCCCCGTGTTTTCTCTCCAGCGATGCGCGCCTGGCCGAGCCACCGCGCCGCGTCGGCGACGGCAGCCACCTGATGCTGCGCGTGCGCTCCGGGGAAACCGTATTCAAGGCCATGGCCTTCGGCATGGGAGAACGGGCCGACGAACTCAGCCTGGGCGGAGATCTCGAACTCGTCTACACGCCAAACTGGAATACCTTCCGCGGCCGGAAGAACCTCGAGCTGCGTGTGGTGGACTTCCGGTGACTGCTTGATCAGCGTCGATCCAGCTCAAGTTTCCAAACGCAAGGGACTGGTAGGGATGCATGAAGATGCCGCCTTGGGCACCCAACCGCCGGATGCGTCAGGCTTCTAGATCAGTCCTGGACCATCGCGATGTGCAAAGCGTCCGGGAGGGAGGCTCCGGGAGCTGCTGGCCTTGGACGACAATGGGGGAGCCCGCGACCAGGGCCAGGACAATGAGATGGCGTGAGATGCTGTACATGGAAGATGGTTACCTGATGACTACGGTTCCGATGGGCGCCTCAAGT
>DASCNH010000201.1:0-7636 GCA_036011365.1 Planctomycetota bacterium
GGCCTGATCAAGGACTATTGGTTTGGAGACAGAACCCGGCGATGAGGTTTCCACCGCTCTGCCGGGCCTGGAGTTCCTGCCTCCGGAGATCACAGGCATCTCCAGCGAGGTCGGTGTGGGCCTGTTAGCCATGCTCTGCCTCAGGGCGTAGAAGCCGTTCGCCGGTGGCCTGACGGGGTGGGATGAACGCGGGCGGGGAGTGAGCGTGATTGCCGGTGGCGTTTCCGGGCACAATGCCGGAGGATAGGTACATGGACACAAGCGCGCTATTCAGCGACGAGAAACGGACTCTCGTCGGGGTTGTTCACCTGCCCGCCACGCCCGGGGCACCGGGATCCCGTGGGGGTGGTGAGTCGGGGAGGGGTTGGGGAAGCGCCCTGGAAGCGGCCGTGGCCGACGGGCGGGCCCTGGTGCAGGGGGGCTGCGACGCGGTGATAGTCGAGAACTTCGGGGATGTACCTTTCTTCGCGGAGGATGTGCCGGCGGAGACGGTGGCGGCCATGGCCTTGGCCGTCCAGGCAGTTCGACTGGAGGCGCTGGCCGGGGGAGAGCGTGAGGTCGCTGTGGGAGTGAATGTCCTGCGCAATGACTGGCGCTCGGCCCTGGGGATCTGCGCGGCGACCGGGGCTTCCTTCGTGCGGGTCAATGTGTTCACCGGGGCGGCGGTGACGGACCAGGGGTTGATCCAGGGGCAGGCGGCGGAGGTCCTGCGGGAGCGGGACCGGCTCTGCCCGGGTGTGGTGGTGCTGGCGGATGTGCATGTGAAGCATGCTGTGCCACTGGGGGGCGGAGCGATCGGTGAGGCGGCGCGGGATACGCTGCTGCGCGGGGGAGCGGACGGCGTGATCGTCAGCGGACGGGCCACCGGCGGGGAGGTGAACCCGGCGGAGCTCAGGGAAGTGCGCGAGGCTTTGGGCGGGCTCGGACCGGACGGAGGTAGCGGACGCCTGCTCGTGGGATCGGGCCTGACGGAAGCCAACGCCGGAGAGCTCATGGCCCTGGCGGACGGGGCCATCGTCGGGACCTGGGTCAAGACGAACGGGGATGTGCGGCTGCCCGTGGATGTGAAGCGGGTAATGCGGATCAGGGCGGCGCTGGACGAAGCGTAGGGGCCCTCTCCGAGGACGTGCAGTCGCCTGGGAGCCGCTCTGGCCTGGGCGCCGTGCCCGTTGCCCGGAGCAGCCGTGCGGGGTGCGCTTCTCTTCGCGGACCAGGCCCGCTGCGTGGCGCGGGGGCGTGGTTGTGATCTGGCTCGCCGCAGTCGCATCCATGTGCGGGGCGGCGGCGGGCGGCGGCGGGCCCTAGGGCTTATCGAAGATGCCTGGCGGGAGTTCCTTGTGCGGGGTCAAGGTGTGGATGCGGATGGAGGTGCCCATGGGGCTTTGCTTGGCCAGGGCGGGGTAGGTCAGGCCGGCTTCTGTTTGGTATTCGCTGAAGTCGAAGATCTGGCGGCGGCGGGATTCCATGAAGGTCAGGCGGGCTGGGCGGTGGGCCTCGTCCAGGTCCAGGCGGCCGGCGAAGCCTGCCGGGGTGCTGAGTTGCAAGGAGCCGTCGGGGTTGGCTGTGGCGCTCACATCGGTGTTGGTGGCCAGGCGGTGCAGGAGGTTCCAGAGGCCGCGGTCGTGGGCGCGGGTCATCTGGGCGACGGTCTCCGGTTCGAGTTGCGTCAGCGTGGTCGTGGTGCGGGTCCAGGCCTCGCCGTTGGCCAGGACGGTGACGTTGTCCACGCCTCCGAGGGTGATGGTCTGGGAGATGCGTGGGGCGGAGAGATCCTTCCACTGGTGGCTGGGGAGTTCTCGGCCATCGGGCAGGATCATGGCGAGGCTGGCCTCCATGTAACGGGCGGAGGCCCAGGCCGCGCGGCCGCCGAGGGCCTCCAGCAACTCGTCCACAAGGGGCGGCTGGGGCGCAGGTGGGGCGGTGTGAGCGGCCGGGCGCCCGTGGTCATCCACGAAGACCAGCTCGATGGTGCGGGGCGCTTCGGGGCGCTGGGATCCGGTGTCCGTGGGCGGTGCGCCGGCGGTCGTGTCGATGAAGAACGGGGCCGCGTCAGGGGAGGCGAGGAGCGCGGCGCGAATCTCCTGCGCCGGGCCCACGGCCAGCACCACCAGGGAGTCTGGATCCAGGTGGCGGGTGGCGGCTGCCGAGAGGTCGGCCGCTGAGAGGCGCTCCAGTTCCTCTGGCCAGCGGTCATCGAAGTCCGCCGGGTAGTCCTGGGCCAAGAGGTAGAGAGTGCGGCGCAGGAGCTTGGCGGGCGTGTCGTTGAAGAAGACGCCCTTGTTGCGGGCGCGGCGGCGGAAGGCCTCGAGCTCGTCCTCGGGGAAGGGGGCGCGGGCTCCCTCAAGCACATCCAGCATGGCGGAGAGAGCCTCGCCCACGGCCTCGTTGCGCGTCCCGCACCAGGTGTAGAGGCGCCCGGCCTGGCCCCAGCCGAAGCCGAAGAAGCCGCCGACCGTGTAGGCCAGGCCGAGCTCCGTGCGCACGCGCATCATCAGGCGCGAGGTCATGCCGCCGGAGCCGACCACCGTGGACCACAGGCGCAGGGCGCTGTAGTCCGGGTCCAGGCGGCGCACGCCGGGACCCGCCAGGCGCAGTTCTGTCTGGGGTACACCCGGCCGGTCGAGGATGTGCACGCGGGTCACGCGCGGCTGGCTGAAGGGGCGCGGGGGAGAGGAGAGCGTGCCCTGGGCCTGGGGCAGGGGGGAAAGCGTGGCTTCCAGGAGGCTCCGGAGGTCCGTGGCCGGGCTCCCGGTGGCGCCCCTGTCCACTGAGCCGGAGAGGCCCACGATGGCGCGGTTTCTGGCGATGTGCAGGCGGTGGAAGCGCACCAGGGATTCGCGGTCCACGGCGGCCAGGGTTTCGCTGGTGGGCTGGCGGGCCCAGGGGGAGTCGCTGCCGTAGGCCAGCATCTCTATCACCTCGTCCGCCAGGGAGCCGGCGTCGTCGGCGCGGCGTTCGAGGGCTGTCAGAAGCTGGCGCCGCACGCGCTGAAGGTCCTCCTCCGGGTAGGCCGGGCTGGCCAGGAGGTCGCCGATTACGGTCAGGGTTGCCGCGAGGTCCTCGGCCAGGCAGGAGAACTCCAGGCGCAGGAACTCATGGTCGGCCTCGATGGTGAGGTCCACGGCGTGGCGGTCGAGCCAGGTGTCGAGTTCGGCGCCGCCGCGGGAGCTGCTGCCGCCCTGGCGCAGGGTCTCGGCCATGATGGCGGTCAGGCCAATCTGGGCGGCATCCTCGTGGACGGAGCCGCCGGGGAAGAGCAGCGTGCCATCGACCAGGGGCAGGGTGGGATCCTCGATGACCACAAGGCGCGCCCCGCAGGCGAGGGTGGTGGGCGCCGGGCGCTGGGGCCGATGGGGGCGCAGGGGCGGCAGGACGAGCTCGGCGGGGGAGGCGGGCAGCGGGCCCGCTTGGGAGGGGTCGGAGGCCTGGAGCCGGGGAGGGGCGGCGGGGGCTGCGGGGGAGGTGGGGATGGCGGGGAGGGCGGTGGACGCGGTGACGGCGGGGAGGGCGGGGGAGGTGGTGGCTGCGGTGAGGACGGTGGCCGCTAGTGCGCCGGCCAGGAGAGTTAGCAGTCCGAGGTGGCGGGTGGGGTTCATCGGTTGCCGCCTCCGTTTCCGCTGGTGGTGGAGGTGGATTCTCCGGTGGCGCCAGGTTCATCGGCGCCATTGGGTCCCGGCGGGTCGTCGGGCTCCGCGGGGCGCACCAGGGTGGCCACGGTGCAGCGCTCCGGGCGCAGGTAGCGTTTGACGGCGGCGCGCACGGCTTCGTCGGTGACGGCGTTGATGCGTTCAGTTTCGCGGAAGGCGTTGCGCCAGTGGCCGGTGCGGGCGTGGTACTCGCAGAGCAGGCCGGCGAGGTCGCCGGACTCGCGCATGGAACGCAGGAACTCGGCCCGGGCCACGCGCTTGACGCCGGCTAGTTCCTGGGGATCTGCGCCGTTTTGGGCCAGGTGGTCGATTTCTTCGAGGATGGCCGATTCCAAGGCGTCTGGCTCGACGCCGGCGTTGGGCACGGCGATGACGTAGGTGAGGTTGGCATGGGAAGCGTCCGGGAAGGCCGTGCCCGCGCCGGTGTAGGCGGCCAGCTGTTCTTCGCGCACCAGGCGTCGCTCCAGGCGCGAGCTGGCGCCGACGCCGAGCAGGCGCGCGGCGACTTCCACGGCAGGACCATCGTCGGCGGCCGTGGGCGGGCACTTCCAGCCGAGGATCAGGAGGGGCTCGGCGGGGAAGGGGACCTCGATGCGAATCTGTTCGGCTTGCTCCGGCTCCGGCGGGCCCACCGGTGGCGTGGGTGGGCCGGCGGGCAGATCGCCGAAGTAGCGCTCGAGCATCGGAATCAGCGTGTCGCGATCGATGTCGCCGACAACAGTCGTCACCAGGCGCGAGGCGTTGTAGTTGGCGCGGAAGAAGGCGGCGGCCTCGTCGCGGTCGTAGGCGGCAATGTCCTGGGCGTAGCCGATAACCGGGTGCCGGTAGGGATGGGAGCTGAAAGCGGCCAGCTTCCAGGCTTCCAGGAGGGCGCCGAAGGGAGCCGAGTCCACGCGCATGTTGCGTTCCTCGATGACCGCTGAGACTTCGCGGTAGAACTCGCGCAGGACCGGGCGCGTGAATCGTTCGCGCTCCAGCCAACACCAAAGCTCCAGGGCGTTGGCCGGCAGGCTGACCACGTAACCCGTGGCGTCAGCGCGCGTGAAGGCATTCAGGGAGCCGCCTCCGCCGGCGTCCTCCAGCAGGCGGCTGAAGGCCTCGCCGTCCACCAGGGCGGCGGCCTCTTCCTGGGCGGCGGCGAAGGCGTCCGCGCTGGTTCTGGTCCATTCAGCATCGCCCATGGCACGGGCTTGCAGGAGCTCCCCGCGGGTTGTGTCGACCCGTGCCAGGGCGATCTGCTCCGCGGGCCAGTCCAGAGAGCCCACGCGGTCGGAACCCTTGAACGCCATGTGCTCGAACATGTGCGCCATGCCGCGGATCCCGTCGCGTTCGTGGATCGAGCCCACATCCAGGCGCGTCTGGAAGGTGAGGATCGGCGGGCCTTCCCGGGAGACGAAGATGAATGTCCAACCGTTTGCCAGGGTGTGATCGCTGATGTGATCAATGGGGACGTTCGCCTGGGGAGCGGAGGGGGTGGGTTTGCTGGTCGCGTGGGCCGCGCAGAGTGCCGTTGCTATTAATAGGTATAGGTGGCGGGCGACGGGAAGCAGTCGGGTCTGCGGTCCCCAGGTGTTGTGTGTGTGGTCTTGCACGGCGCGGGGATTCTAACAACGCGCCCGGCAACTGGGGTGGCGTACCATGGTCATAAGGGGATTAGGGGAGCACGCGGGGCATGCGAGCGAGGGCCAGGCGGCGGCATGTGCGTTGGCTTCCCGGTCAGTGATTGACTGCTTATGCCGGAGCGGGTTTTCGTTTGGCATTATCGAAGGCGCCTGCGCGTCGCAGGGGCCGGTGCGCGCTTTTTCATTTGGAACTTCATTGACACACATCTTGCACTTGTCCCACGCTTCCCTCCGTTCAGCGCGACCGATGTTTGCTCCCCAGCTCCCAGGTGGCCGCGCACAACCACAACCCAAACCACACGCACATCATGGGCGAGGAGCTGGACTCCGCCCGGCATGGCGACCGGGAGGAAGCCCTCGAAAGAGGAGCCGGGAAGGGAATAGCTGGAGAAGGCCAAGAGAAGCCGGTATTCCCCACTTCTGAAACCGGCACAACCGGGGCGGGGGCGGCTGGATCCCGCCAGGGCACGGGGCGTGATGCGACCTATGACGTTCCGCGCACGGAGCGCGGCGCCGCCGCCAAGGTCCTCGCCGGTCGCGACCGCAGGGAGATCCTGCGGCGCATCATCGACGGAGACCCCCTCGAACTCTCCCAGCTCGTCATGCGCCGCCTGGTGGAGCGGGCCTTCCTGATCGACGGCGATCGGGTGCTGCTGCGGGCCGTGGCGCGCACGGCCCACGCCGCGCCGAAGTGGCACGGCAAGCCGCCCCTGGACGAATGGCTGGTGCAATGCGTGGACGCATCCATGGAAGACTTGGTCCAGGAGGACGCCGGCAGCGCTTTCTTCGGCATGGCCGTACACGAGAACGCCGACTCACACTTCGCCTTCATTGCCAAGGCCTTCGGCGTTGACACCAGCACTGCCCTGGAGATGGTGGCTACCTTCAACAGTCTGCCCGAGGAGGCGCGCCTGACCTGGCACGCCCTGGCGGTGGAGGGCAAGAGCCTCAAGCGCTATGTCGCCGAAGGCCACGGCCCGCCGTCCACGGTGCGCGAACACATCCGGCGCGCCGCCAAGGCCCTCTGTGTGCCCGGTTCCAGCTGGCATGCGGGCGGCGCTGCGGCCTACCCCGGTTATCCCGACGATGGGGACCACCCCGGCCCCGGCAACGCGACATCAGACCCCGACAGCAACGGCCTGCATGATCAAGGGGGATTCACACCATGACCAGCACCCTCTTCCAAGATCCGGATCTGGCCGAAGTTCTGTTGGACGTGGTCAATGACCAGAACTCCACGCTCTTCCGCGTGCCGCTCTCCACCGTGGCCGACGGCATGGCCGGCGCTTGCGTTTCCATCAGCGCCCGCTCCGCCGGCTTGACCAGCGCCGAGCGCCACCTGCTTGACGTGCACCGGACTGAACTGGCCGAACACCTGCGCCTGGCGGCCTGGAAGGTCCTCGAACGCAAACCGGAAACGAGAGACCGCCTGGTCCTCGATTGGGAAATCCCCGACGACGAAACCTGGGCCAGCGCCGCCCGCGCCGAGCTGGCCACGGAAGGCGTCAGCTCTCCCGGCTCCGAGGTCGACCTGCTGCGCAGTTGCGTGGAAGCGGGCCTGGACAACTACACCTCCGCCATCCCGCTCGCCATGGCGGCCCAGCGTCTGGTGGACACCTGCTCGACGCGCGAGGTGATCGCGCTGGACACGCTCTTCCATGGCCACCATGCCTCTGCCGAACGCATGCTGCGGGAGATCCTGCGAACCCCGCGCACGGACCGAGAGGTGTACTACGCGCTGCTGAATCTGGGGGGTGTGGCGTCGCAGAAGGGCTGCTTCGCGATTGCGGCGACACGTTACCTGGAAGCCGCGACTCTGCGGCCGCAGGCGGAAGAGGCTTTTGCCGCGGCCTTTACAAATGCCGTTCTCGCGGGCTCCGAGGAGATCGCCCTCATTGCTGGCAATCGACTGGATGCTGATGGCACGCTTCCAGCCGTCAGCAGGCAGTTCAGCGACCGGACAACTGGCGATGGTGATGCCGCGCAGCTGGAACGAACTCAAACCATATCGAGGAATATTGTCTCGCGCGTCAATGCGCAAGCAAAGGAACTTATCCATGCACTTGTTCAAGAATAGACACCTTATTACCGGCGTCCTGCTGGCTTGTACGCTAATCACCCTGGGCCTTTGCCTGGTTGATCGACCGGGCTCCTCGGAAGGGCATGAGGAGGAAGCCGTGTTGGTCGCGGGCAGAATGATCTCGGAAGGCGTGACAATCGTGGGCGGCAGTTCACCGGCACGTTCCAACCCCCCGGCCTAACCCCATAGCTGCTACCGTGGAACGTGCCCCTAGGCTTCGCCTGGCAGCCGGTGCTTGCTTGCTTGTTCTCGTTGTACTGGCGCTGCTTGAGTACTCTGACGAACAG
>DASCNH010000202.1:0-23930 GCA_036011365.1 Planctomycetota bacterium
GATCTACCGTGGCATGCGCCTGGTGAACTGGGACTGCGTGCTGCAGACCGCCATCTCGGACGACGAGATCGAATACGAGGCGCGCAAGGGCAAGCTATGGTCCCTGCGCTACCCTCTCAAGGACCGGCCCGGCGAGTTCATAGTGGTGGCCACCACCCGGCCGGAAACCATGCTCGGGGATACGGGCGTAGCCGTGCACCCGGATGACGAGCGCTATTCAGAACTCGTCGGAACTTGCTGTGTGCTGCCCTTTCTCGACCGTGAGATTCCCATCGTCGCCGATGAGAGCGTGGATCCTGCCTTCGGCAGTGGTGCCGTCAAGATCACGCCCGGCCACGATCCCGCTGACTACGAGCGCGGGGCGCGTCACAACCTCTCGATCATCAGCATCCTCGAAGAGGACGGAACGCTGAACGAAGAGGCCGGACCGTTCTGCGGGATGACTCGCGAGGCCGCCCGCAAGGCCGTGGTCGAGCAGCTTGAAGAGCAGGAGTTATTGGTAGGGGTCGAGAAGATCCAACACAACATCTCCCTCTCGGATCGTTCCAAGAGCCCCGTCGAGCCTCTGATAAGTGAGCAGTGGTTCGTCAAGATGCAGCCCCTGGCGGAGCCGGCCATCGCCGCGGCCAAGTCCGGGGAGCTGGCCTTTCGTCCGGAACGTTGGAAGAAGGTCTACCTCAACTGGCTGGAGAATGTGCACGATTGGTGCATCAGCCGCCAGCTCTGGTGGGGACATCAAATCCCCGTCTGGTATGACGAGGACGACACCCCGGTTGCTTCACGGGTGGACCTTGAGCTCGGCGTTCCCCACCCGCAGACGGGCAAGCCCATCGTGCGCCGCGACCCGGATGTGCTGGACACCTGGGCGTCGTCTTGGCTGTGGCCCATGGCCACCCTCGGTTGGCCGGACAGTACCGCCGATCTGGCGCGTTTCTACCCGACCAGCTTCCTGTCCACGGCACCGGAGATCATCTATCTCTGGGTGGCACGCATGGTCATGGCCGGTTACGCGTTCATGGACGAGCGTCCCGCGGCGGAGCGTTGCCCGTTTGACACGGTCTATCTGCACGCCACGGTGCTGGACGCCAAGGGCAAGCGCATGTCGAAGTCCGCGGGCAACGGCATCGATCCCCTGGACATGATTGAGGAGTACGGGGCCGATGCCGTGCGCCTGGGGCTGATCATGCTCACCAAGGAGGGCCAGGATGTGCGCCTCTCGCCGGAGAAGTTTGGCCAGAGCTTCCGCTTCATCAACAAGGTCTGGAATGCGGCGCGCTTTTGCCTGATGCACCTGGAAGGTGCCGAGGTGAGTCAGGACCTCGGCGCTCTGGAGCGGCTGGAGGATCGCTGGCTGCTGGACCGCCTGGCCCAGGTCACCGAGAGCATCTCGGCGGCCCTGGACACCTACCGCTTCAATGACGCGGCCATGGAACTTTACCGCTTCGTCTGGAACGACTTCTGCGACTGGTACCTGGAGTTGGCCAAGCCGCGCCTCAGCGGTGACGAGCCGGACGGCGCCGTGCTCAGCGTGCTGGCTCGCGCATTGGGCGACATCCTGGCCCTGCTGCATCCCTTTACGCCCCATGTGACCGAGGCCCTGTGGGAGGCCTTGCACGGCGTGCTTGAGCGGCCGCTGGAATCCATGTTGGTGGTCGCGCCCTGGCCTACTGGGTCTGGACTGAATCGGGACCGGGAGGCCGCTGCTCACATGGGCCTGCTGCAGGATGCCGTGCGTTCCGTGCGGCGCGTGCGTAGCCTGACGATGGTGGGGGAGCGCAAGCCCCTTAGAGCCATCATCAAGGTACCGGGAGCGGAGGATCGTCTTGTCCTGAGTGAGCACGGGGCTGCGCTTTCGGCCCTGGCGTGTCTGGAAGAGCTGGAGGTGGTGGCCACGCTGGTGCGTCCCGAGGGCTCGGCGGTGGCCGTGGCCGGCGCCATGGAGACCTGCGTGCCCCTGGGCGAGGATGTGAACCTGGAGCGCCTGCGCGAGGCCCTCTCCCAGCGTGCGGCCAAGGTGCGTTCGGGGCTGGAGGCCGTGGAGCGGAAGCTGGGGAACGAGAAGTTCGTGGCTCGCGCAGATCCGGCGGTGGTTGAGGACGAGCGCGAGCGTTCTGAGGAACTGGCGGTGGAGCTGGACCTGCTCGAGAGCAACCTGGCCGGCTTGTAAAGCGCCGACTGAATAGAGACAGGCCAGGCTTGGGCAGTCGGTCCACCCGGGCAGGGGCTCAATCCCCTGCTGTGCAGCCACAGGGGCCAGGTAAACGGCCAAGGCCCTGATCAGCATGAGCCCGCACGGGGAGGCCACCGATGAGCGCCATCAATGGGGGCCAGGCGTCTGAATGCGGGGCAACTCCGGAGCCCGGGGGCATGAATCGGCGCAGCCTCTTGCGCAACGGGGCCACCGCCGTGGGGGCCATGTCCGCCGAGGAGGCCGCACAGCGCGCAAAGGCCGCCGAGGAGTTCAAGGCCCGCTACAAGTAGGCGAGAAGCAGAAGCGCCGGCCCCGGTTCCGCGAGTAACGACTTGCGGGACGGGGCCGGTATTCTATTACCCATGGAAGCAGAACTCTTCGGAGCTACGCTGCTCGGGATGGAGGTCGAGGGCTACTACCAGCGCCTGTGCGAACTGGCCGATCTCCTGAAATAGCGCCGCTGACTAGCGTCGCCAGTCCAGCTCCAATTCGGCGGGCTCCACCTTCAACTCAAGGGTGAAGGTCAGCCCCTTGCCGCGCAGGCGGCTCTGAATGCCGAGGGCGAAGTGAATCCACTTCTCCGTTTGAGTGACTTCTTCTTCGTCGACAATGACCTTGAACTCGTGATCTTCGAAGGTGACGGTGCCTTGTTTCAGGCGCCCGAACCCGAAACTGCCGGAGGCTCTGGAGCGCACCGGTACCCCGTTCGCATCGTAGAAGATGAACTGGGCAATCTCCGTGTCGAAACCCAGCAACTCGGCGGCCGTGGGCTCGGACTCGGGTGCATCCTCAGCGTCGTCTTCACCCTTCTCTGGCTTGGGGTCGTCCCCCTCGGCGCGCCAGGCGATCATATAGGTGCCCGGCTCAAGGCTCGGTTCGAGGATTGGCAGGGTGGTAGATAGAATGCCCAGGTGCTGGGGACCGTCCTTGAGGGAGCGTTTCTCCAGGGCGGACGTACTGGTGTCCAGGGTTTTCTCAACGGGAACGAACAGGATCGAGTTGTAGCCGGTGATTATGCGGTAGCTCTCCGGAAGGGTCTGTCCGCGGCCAACCTCGGTGGTCTCCGCTGTCTTGGAGTTCCAGCGATCCATGGCCACGGAGCCATCGGTGAACCAGGACACATCCTCCGGGCGGGCTTCCACGGGGATGTCCTTCAGCGCCCAACTGGCCATGTCGCGGCCTGGCTCTACACTGGCGGCACAGCGGAAACCCAGGGCTTCGGTGGACTGTGTGCGGTCCGTTGGGCGCCGCGTCGTCAGGCGCGCCACTGCTTTTCCATTGGAAAAGGACCCCCCCACGGCCACGCGCTGGTTGGAATCCCAGGCCGGGATGCCCTCTACAGGCTGCTTGCGCGAGCCCTTACCGATGTCGAAGGTCGGGATCTTGAACTTGGGATAACCGCGGTATCCGCTGCTGGTCCACTCCCAGACATTGCCGGACAGATCCATGATGCCAGCCTCACTCTGACCATCCGGGAAGCTGCCCACGGCAAAGGAGCGGCGATTCTTTCGCAGGGCATTGGTGGCGCAGTACTTTTCGTCGTCCCACTCATCCCCCCAAGGGTAGGTGTTGTCCCCGTTGCCGCGCCCGGCGCGTTGGTATTCGAACTCGCTCATCAAGCGCAGGCCGGCCCAGCGGGCGTAGGCTTGGGAGTTGGCGTAGTTGACATACACCACGGGCTTCAGCTCCTCGCCCTCGGGAATACTCCAGGAGGCCGTCTCCCAGTTCTTGGCCCACCAGCGCTCGCGCTCGAAGACCTTGGCTTCCGGTACGGGCTCACCGGCATCCCTGGCCGCCTGACGCGCCTTGCCCTGGGTCTCCAGGAACTCACGGCTGGCGGCATCGATGGCCGCCTGTCCCCAGTGTTGGGGGGGCTGTCCGCCGGCGGTCTGGACGAAGGCCAGGTACTGTTCGTTGGTGACCTCTGTCGCCATCAGCGCGAAGTCAGGCACATCCACCGTGTGTGCAGGCGTCTCTGCCGCCAGGGCGTTGGCGGCCCGCTGCATCTTGGAGCTGTCTTCCATGAGGCCCTCGATGATCTTGACGGAGGTCCCAATCTGGGTGCGCCCTCCCTTGATGTCCACCAGGCCAGGAGGCGTCGTGATTTCATCCTTGGGCTGCGATCCGCCGGGAACGAGGGCTAGAACTGCAAAGAGATAGAGGCTGGCGTAGGAGGTCACGGGCGCTGGCATGGGTGAGGGTGAAATAAGGGGCTGAGCAAGTCGCCGCTGCGGGCGCAGGTCCGTACCTAGCAGCGGAAGCCAGGCTTGTTTCCAGCCGGTTTGGCGAGAGATTCTAAGGGGCGCCGGACGCTGCGGGAAGGGGTGGGCCGGGGTGCCCCCCCGGGGAGGGGCGCCTCTAGGCGCCCTGGGCCCGCCCCAGGTCCAGTTGGGGTGCCCGCAGCCACTCCTCACCGTTCACTTCCAAGAGATCCAAGAAGATGTCCAGCAGCTCGGGGTCAAAGGCCAGCTCGCGCTGATCCGAGAAATACTGCCGGGTCTTGGGCAGCTCCCAGACGTCCTTGTATGACCGCTTGGTGGAAAGGCTGTCGAAGACCTCCACAATGCCGAGGATGCGTCCAGAGAGGGAGATGTCGGTGCCGGCGATGCGGTGCGGGTAACCGCTGCCGTCCCATTTCTCATGGTGCTCGGCCACGAAACGGGCCACGTCCGTCAGCTGTTCGTGGCGCGGCAGCTTCTCTGCCCCGAGGAGCGGATGCCGCTGAACCTCCCTGTACTCCTCCGCAGTCAGGGGGCCGTTCTTGGTCAGAAAGCTGAGGTCATCCAGATATATCTTGCCGTAGTCATGGGCAATGGCCGCCAGCTCCAGCCGCTCGCGCGTGGCCACATCCATGCCCACCTGCTCGGCCATGATCCGGCAGTATTTGCGTGTGCGTTCCCCGTGACCAGCCGTGTAGGGATCGACGCGCTCGATGGTCTGGGCTACCAGCTCCGAGAGGATGTCCACCAGCTCACCGAAGGAGAGGCTGTTTTGGGCCATGCGCTTCTCGCGCAGGGCGCGGTGGATGGTGGCCGCCAGCACAACCGGCGCCACGGGCTTTTGCAGGTAGTCCAGGGCGCCGCCCTTGATGGCGGAGACGGCGCCTTCGATGGCGGGGTAGCCGGTCATCAGCACGACAATGGCCTCGGGCGCCAGCTTGCGGGCGGCTTCGAGCACGCGCGCGCCGTCGGAATAGCCGTGGAAGACCACATCGGTCACCACCGCGTCGAAGTCCTCCTTCCCGAGGCGCGTTATGGCCTCCGCCGGCGAGGAGGCCAGCGCCACGTCCAGGCCCTGGCGTTCCAGCACCAGGCCCATGACTTCGATTTCGCGGGGCTCGTCGTCCACTAGGAGGACACGTGGTTTCCAGTTGGATGCTGTCATTGGGAGGCCGGCGGAGACGGCGAATGGTGTCCTTTTACCAAGCCCCGGCGCAGCAATCCACTGGCGCTGACCAAAGGGCTGGCCCAGTGCGCCCCGCCGGGCGGGCAAACTGCAGGTGGGGGGGCGGGGGGCGGACTGCTAGACTAGGCAGTGTTGCCATGTCCGATTTACCTCCTCCCCTGACCCTGGACGTGCCCGCGGAGCTCGATGGGGCCCGGCTTGATCGCGCCCTGGCCGTCCTGGTGGATGGCTGGTCTCGCAGCCAACTGAAGCGCCTGGTACTGGCCGGCAGTGTGCACCTGGACGGGGAGCTCTGCGAGCGCCCGGGGGCCCAGGTCAGGCCCGGCAACGAACTGCATGTCGTCTTTCCCCAGCGCCCGGGGCCCCTGGAAGGCGCGGGCGGGACCGGTGATGTGGTGGTGCTCTACGAAGATCGGGAGATTGTCGTCGTCGACAAGTCCGCGGGGCTGGTTGTCCACCGGAACGAGCGCCACGTCGCCGGCACGGTGGCTGATCTGATGCAGGCGCGCTATGGCCCCCTGCCCGATCTCTATGGAGGCACGCGACCGGGCATTGTTCATCGCCTGGACCGGGAGACCAGTGGTGTGATGATTATTGGCCGGACGGAGGAGGCCCTCATCAACCTCCAGGAGCAGTTCCGCAAGCGCAGGGTGGAGAAAACCTATGTGGCCATCTGCCATGGGGAGCCACGCTTCGATTCCGATTGGGTCAAGACCCCCATTGGTACTGATCCCCAACGACCGGAGCGCATGGCGGTGGTCCCGGAGGGAGAGGGGCGGCCGTCGGAGACCTTCTACTCAGTGTTGACGCGCTTCCGGGGCTTCACCCACATGGAATGCAAACCGAAGACCGGACGCACGCATCAGATTCGCGTACACATGACCTCCATAGGTTTGCCGCTGGTCGCAGACCATACCTACCGCCACCAGGGCACGCTGGCTGTTCCCCTGCCGGATGAGGCGCCGGACCCCAAGCGGCAGTGTCTGCACGCCCGACGGATCTCGTTCACCCACCCGGGCAGCGGTGAGCCCATGGTCTGCGAGGCTCCCCTGCCCCAGGACATGGCCGACCTGCTCGCGTACCTCAAGCGGGAATACCCGCCGACGGCCTGACACAAAGCCAGCGCCAGCCCACCCTACTTGAGGCGCAGTTTGACACTGCGTTCAGCCTGGCCCTTGAGGGTCACGGGCTTGTTGGCATCGCGGCCATCCGTGGCGCTGGCGATGACGCGGTACTTGCCCGGTGGCAGGGGGCCGAAGCGCTGTTCTCGGGTGGAGTAACCCTCACTCAACAGGTCGCCCAGGCGATCAGCTGACATGCGTGTGCCGACCTCGCGGCCGTCGCTATCCAGGATGCGCACGCGGGCACGGATAGCCTGACCCGCGCGGTCCTGGAGCTGGACGACGAGCGTCGTGGCCGCCTCAAGACGCAGGCGCACTTGCGCGTCCACTCCCGCATCCACGCGCACCGGAGCAGAAGTCGGAGAGCAGAGCTCCCCTTGGATGGCCGTCAGCGTATAGCGGCCCGGGCTGAGGCCGTCGTAGATGAAGCTGCCCCGCGAATCGGAAATGCAGGTGGAGAGGGGGGAGACAACGCGTCCGGCCTCGTCGTATACAAAAACGCTGGCATTTGCGGCCGGTTTTCCAGCGGCGTCCGTGACTGTACCCAGCAGGCGGGCAGCGCTACCCAGGGTCAGGTTGACATCGGTGGTAATCTCGTCCTCGTATACCTGTACGCCGTCGCGCAAGGTGAGGCCAACGGTGGCCTGCCGGCCGGAAAACCCGCGGCTGCCTCCCCCGGCGCGCAATGTGTACTCGCCGGGGGCGAGGTGGGTGAACGCATACGAGCCACGCTCATCCGTCGTGATTCCGCTTCCGCCACCGTTCCCCAGGTCGCTGAGGGAGAAGACTCCCCCGCTCTGGTCCAACTTGACCGGCACGCCCGCCAGAGGCTTGCCCGCCGGCCCGTAAATCGTCCCTGAGACGCCACCTAGGGGCAGAGCCATGTCAAGGACGAAGCTCTCACCCTCCGGAACATCCTCGAAGAACTGGATGTCTGAGTCGCTGAAAGCTTGCACGCTGAAGACCGTGGGCCCCGGGCGCTTGAGGGTCAGCTTGTAGCTGCCATCTTCCCTGGTTTGAGACAGACCCAGAGCCGAGAGAATGTTGCCGCCCTCGGGGATGCCGGCCACCATGATGCCGCCCACGGGCTGGCCGCCTTCGGTCACCCGCCCGGTGACTGTGACCGGGTTCTTGGGCTCCTCGCCCAGCACCACATGGATGGTCTCGCCATCGCGCACTTCCGCGGAGGCCATCTTCATGGAAGAGAAGATGGACCCGATGTCCGGCTCGTCGCCAGAGCCTATCAGCTCCGCGATGGCTTCCCGGCTCGGCTCCGCCATGACCTGGTACTTACCGGGCGTCAGGTGGCTCACCTCGAACCAGCCGTTCTCATCGGTAGAGATGTCGTCACCGCCATTCTGGCCGGTGGGGCTGATGAGTTGTATCGAGCAGTTCGGCTCCGGCTTGCCATTGGCGTCGAAGACCTCGCCGGTCAAGGTGCCGCCCATGCGCAAGGTGAGTACGACATCCTCCATGAAACTGGCGGGGGTCAGGTCCAGGGTCAGGGGCAGGCTAGCGGCCCAGTCGTCCGAGCTGGCCGTGAAGGACAGGGGACCGGCGTCCACGCTGTCCACTCGAAAAGACCCGTCCGCCTCGGTATTGCTGGAGCGTGCACTTCTACCGGAGCCCGATGAACTGGAACGCCGGGCAGAGACTCGGGCCCCCTCCACAGGGGCGCCGAGCGGGTCGAGCACCAAACCGGACACGGTGGCTGCCCGCGGCAGAACCAACTCCAGGGGTGGCCCCGAGTAGGGCGCCGTTATCTGAACCTCCGCCGCCTGCCTGGAGTAGCCCTGGGCACTGGCTTCCAAGGCCCAGGCGCCGGCGCTGAGCCCCTCCAGCAGGAAGTTGCCGTCTTCGCTCTCGAAGCTGCCGTCCACACTACTTCCAGCTCCCCAGGCTCTTCGGGATGAGCCCCGCAGGGTCGCGCCCACGGAGAAACTCGTCAGGGGCGCGCCCAGATCGTCCACTACACGTCCGGCGACTCCCGTGGGTTCCTCCAGGAAGAGCACCAGGTCGAGCGTGTTCGCCGCCACCTCCGTACGCTTCACCCGCCAACGTGGCCGGTCCTCGTCGTCGTCGGCCAGATCGATGCCCATCTCTTCCAGTTGCTCCAGAGCCTCTACTTCGCCGTCCGACATTTCACCAAGCTCAGGCTCCTCCTCCACGGGAACATCAGCTTTGGCCCGCGGCAGGACTGCGGAGGCGATGACAGTAAAGCTATCGGCGGAGAGCCCGGAGAGCTCGAAGTGCCCCTCATCATCGGTCTTCCCGGTTCCGTTTCTGGACGTGAGCATGGCGCTCATGCTGAAGCCCATGGGAGATTGCGTGCTCTCAGCCCGCACCCGGGCACCCCCGGCCGGCGTTCCGTCAGGCCACTTCACGCTCCCGGCGATGCGCTGGCCGGAAGCGAGCACGAGGTTCACATCTTCCAGTACGATGCCCTCGGCTAGCGACAACTCTTCAGTGCTGCTCAACAGGTAGCCCTGCTTGAAGGCGCTGAGCTTGGTGGGCTTGGTGAGCGCGCCCTTGAGTTCGTAGCGTCCGCTCTCGTCGGACTTGGTATTGACCCTCCCGGCTGACATGGAAGAGGAGACCATGCTCATCATGCCGCCCATGACCCCACCCACTTGCACCCTGGCCTCTGCCACAGGGTCTCCGGCGGCATCCAATACACGCCCGGAGATGCGGGCGCCCAGGGCCAGTGTCAGGGGTAGTTCGAGGTGCTCTCCGGCGCTCACGGAGATGTCTGATTCGGCCCGGTCGAGCAATTCATCAGAGGCGACTGAGATCGTGTAGATCAGCTCCGGCGGCAATCCACGGAACTCGAATGCGGGCCCTGCGTCCATCTCGTCCTGGCGCTTGAAGCTGGCGCCAAGGGAGAACATGCCGCGGAAGCCGGAGCTCTTCTCGCGGGGAATGCCGGTCAGTTGCGCCTTGAGCTCACCCGGATCCCGGTCAGCAGCGGCGGCCGGTGGCGAGCATTTGCCGGTTATCCAGGCCCCGGTCTCGGCTTCCACAATTAGCTCGGGCAACTCGGCCAGCTCGGCGCCATCTTCTGCTACCGCGGCCAACTCCTGCGTGAAAACCCGTTTTTGATACAGATAGCGGGCATCGATTACGGCGCGCAGTACGCCACCGGTGGCGGGCACGGGAATGCGGAAGGAGCCGTCAGCCGCCACGGGACGCCTGGCCCAGGCTGCGTCAGAGAAGTCCTCGCTGAGATTGCTTTGCCATTGGGCGGCATTGGGATACTCGGTTTCCAGTTTCTTGAGGCGGCGCGAGGCCTCTCTGTTTTCTGGTGGGGACTCTTCCGCGAAGACGAGCACCAACAACTCCGCGAGTTCGTCGGCGGGGAACCCTCCCGGTGTGGTGACACGCCCCTCGAGCCAGAGGGCGTCCTCCAGGTCGAAGCTTTCACTCCCCTTCAGGCCGGCGCCGGCGCCGGCGACCCTGCGACCCTCCGGCACGGCTTCTTCGGTGGCCGTGGAATCGGCATCTTCTGCGGCCAGGGCTTCGGCGGGGGGGCTGTCTGACTGTTCGCCTGCAGGCCCGGGCCTGGCAACCTCCAGGCCGACGGAGTTGTCCTCGGGAGCAGAATCGAGCAGGTCCGTCAGTCCCCAGAGGCCGGCGGCGATGAGCGCGAACAGGACAAGGGTCAGGGTGCGTTTGTTGTTCATGGATTAGATGCGGCCTGGGCTGCTGGGGATTTCGGGGTCGTAGCTACTTCAGCCGCAGTTTGACCTTGCGCTCCACCTGGCCGGCGAGACGCACGGGTTTGTTGGCCTTGTGGCCCTCGTCATCTTCCGCCAGCACACGATAGGTCCCAGGTGCCAGGGGGCCGACCCGGTGGGTGGAGAGGCCCAGGCCGCCTTCGCCGTAGATGTCCATGATCTGGGAAAAGCCCAGCATGCCGTTCACATCGCGACCGTCCCCATCGATCACGCTGATGCTAGCGTCCACGGGATTGCCCTCGCGGTCCTGGAGCGTGATCAAGAGCATGGTGCCGGTCTGCAGGGAGAGGCTGGCTTCGACGCTCTTGCCGGCGCGCACGGCCAGTGCCGGGCTGTCGGCGCTGGCCTCGGTGATCGAGCGGGCACAGATCGTGTACTGGCCCGGGGAGATGCCGCCATAGCTGAACTTGCCCTGGGCATCGGTTTGAGCCATCGAGAAGCGTTCCAGTAGGTTTCCGGCCTCGTCGCGCACGAAGAGCGCGGCCCCGGCCACCGGGCGGCGGGAGTCGTCCAGGACGGTCACATCAATGGAGCCCGGTTCTTCGAGCCTGAAATCGATGTCGTTGAGCCATTGGTTCTCGCCTACCTTGATGCCCCCGCGCGTCACCCGGCTGAACTGGGCCGAACCGCCGAACATGCCGCCCATGGGCATGCCGCCCACGGAGAGTGAGTAGGTGCCGGGGCGCAGCCCAGGAATGTCAAAGCGCCCCTCGCTGTCGGTGGAGCTTTCGCTGTACTGGCCTCCCATCATCAAGCCGCTCTTCATGGGACCGTCCACGGTCAGCGTGGCGCGCACACCGCCGGCGGGCTTGCCATTCGGATCCAGCACGCGCCCGGAGATGCGTCCCTCGGGGATGGCGAAGTCCAGGTGCACCTCAGCCCGCTTTGGGATGTCGCGGCGGAACTCCACGGAGGTCTGTTGCCCCGGTCCACCATGTAGCTTCTGGATGGCGACCATGTAGAAGCCAGGTCCATCTAGCACAGCTTCGTAGTGACCTTCCTTGTCCACCGAGCACATGCGCATGTGCTCCATCAGCTGACCGCCACCGGAGTAGAAGGTGACACTGGCCCCGACATAAGGCTCTCTGGCGTGGGTTACACGCCCCGAGACCTTCACGGGATCCTCCGGCGGCACACCGAGGATCACATGGGTCTCCTCGCCGTCGATGATCTCCGCCATGGTCATTTTCATACTCGAAAGCAGGCCACCCATGTCCAGCTCCTGGCCCTCGCCCCCGGCCATGTCAGCCATGTCCGTGCCGCGGTCAATGGCCACGACCTGCAGCTTGCCCGGGTCCAGGTGCTCGACGCGAAACTCACCATGCCGATCACTCTGGGTCACGCTGGTGGCGAAGCTCCCCATGTTGGTGACTGTGATCATGCGCCCCTCGGCGGGCTCGCCGTCCGAGCGGTAAATGATGCCAGTCAAGGTGCCACCCTCCAGCACGTTGAGATTCACATTGCGTCTCACTCCGCCCGCGGAGATGTCGATGGTCACCGATTCACCTCGGGCGTATTCCTTGCCGCGGGCGTAGAGCGTGACAGAGCCCGGAGTCAGGCCCTGCAGGCGATAGGAGCCGTCTTCCGCGCTGGTGGCCTGGGGCTGCTCAGAGCCGCCCTTGGCCAGGCGCCTCCAGCTCGGCTCGCCCGTGTCGAGCTCGACCAGGGCTCCGCCCGCCGGCTCGCCGCTCGGGCCGTACACGGTGCCCTCCGCCACGGCCTCCTCCTGCAGCACGATGAGCAGCTGCTCGGCCCCTTCCTCCGGAGGGAAGGCCAGGCCGGGCAGCTCGACCGCGCCATAGCCTTCAGCGGAGGCGGCCAGGTCCCATGTGCCCGAGGTCAAACCTGCCAGGGCGAAGTGGCCGTCGTCGCTCTCAAATGAACCCCGTACCGGCGGCTGGCCAGGAACGCCCAAGGGCCCTTCGACCACTTGCGATGCGCTCAGGGCAAAAACCAGCACCGGCTCTCCCGCTCCGTCAACGACCCGTCCCTCAAGCAGCCGTGGCCGCTCGAGCTTGAGGACCAGCTCCTCGCTTCCGGGCTTTACCCCGACCAGGCGCGCCTGCCATTCCATGGGGTCTTCGACTTCACCGGGATCCCGTTCCCGAGCTTCGGCCCTTACCACGAAGGGTCCCTTGCCCAGTCCGGTCACGCGGAACGTCCCATCTTCCAGGCACTGCGCCTCGCCATCGCTGCCCCTGAGCGCATTGAAAGCCCCCAGGCCCACCAGGTGCGCGGGGTCGAAGCTCACCTTGACCTTGGCGGTGGCTGCGGGCGTGTCGTCGTCCCAGAGCACGCGCCCGGCCACAGCACCGCCGCTCTCAAAGACGAGGACCAGGTCTTTCCGTTGGTCACCGTCGGCCAGGATCATGCTCTCGCTGCTGGCCTCCAGGTGACCTTCGGCTTCCCCGTGCAGCTTGATTGTACCGGGCATGACCGCCTTCAGGATGAAGCTGCCGTCCTGCGCGCTGCTTTCGCTCCGCACGCGCTCGCCACCCATGCCGAACCACTCCCCGGGCAGGCGCGCCTGGATCTTTGCCCCGGAGACCGGTTGGCCGGCATCGTCGACGGCGCGTCCGGCCAGCGTGGCACCGGCAAAGAGGGACAACTCCAGGGAGCGTCCCTCGCAGGGGGCCAGGTCATCGACGACCAACTGGCTGCCCGCCAGGTCCGTGGGCAAGGCGCGTATGGTGTACTTCAGCCCGGTGGGCACGCCCCTAAAGGCAAAGCTGCCATCGGCGGTGGCCTTCGTCTCTTGGGTGATCATGGGGATGGCCGCTCCGTCGGTTGTGCTGAAAGTGGAGAGGTCCGGGCGCAGGGCAATCTCGACGGCCGTCAGGTCTGAATCGGAGTTTGTCGGAGGTCTCAGGCGCCCCTGGATACTGGCTCCAATGGAGGGGACAAGGAACGGTGGAGGTGTCGTCGTGCCGTCCACCAGGTCAGCGTCCCAGGTTTTCTCCGTGTAGAGTCGCTCGCCCAGGAGGAGCAGGTGTGCCGCAGCCGCATCCACGGGCAGGTCCAGGGAGAAGCTGCCGTCGGCGGCGACAACAGAGCGAGCAAGGACGCGCTTGCTATCCTTCGCAGGTGACCACCAGCGACTGTAGCGTTCGTAGGTGGTGGCAGCAGCGAGGGCCACAACCTCAAGATGCTCGTCCAGGTCGCAGGCAGCGGAGAGGTCCACCGCACCGGCCAGGGGCAGAGTTGCGCCCACGGAGACGAGGTCCATTTCCTCCAGGGCAGCCCTCGAAGATTCATCCGGTGCGGGCTCTGCCATGTCCGTGGCCTGCTCTGAACCGGGCCCGGGAGCCAGTTCCGTGGCCCCCGATCCTCCGGGATCGGCCGGGGCGTCTGGCGCTGCAGCGATTAGCTGCATGGGATCGGATTCCTGCCCGGACTTACTGGAAAGCCAGGCCAGGGCGGCCACGACGGCTGTGAGAACGGCAAGGAGGGGCAGTAAGCGCTTCATTGATGATGGCGTAGGGTTGTGACCTGGGGACCTGAGCGGGAACGGGCCTGGGCATACGCCTCCCCGCGCCCCGGCATTCTGCCGTTATTCTGCCCTGGATGGAGCCCGGAGGCATGTTTGGGCTTGGTAGGGGGCAGGAGAAGGACCTTATGGGCTCCAGAATCTGTCCGAACTGGGGCGGGGGGGAGGCACTGACGGGTCCCTTCCTTTAATATCACGCGCTCCAGATCTGCGTTTACCGGCAATGACCCCATCCAGAGATACACCCGACAACCCCGCGGAAGCGCTGGGCAAGGCCCCGGCGGGCGGCGGTCCCCGGTCCCCGGATCCCGCGGCGCCCTGGCGCGAGCGCACCTGGGAGCGCGCCCTGGTCCGCCATCCGGAGCGCAAGGAGGCCTTCGAGACCCCCTCGGGTCTGCCCCTGGCGCCCACCTACGGCGCAGCCCCGGACGGCGGCTGGCCCGGCGAGTACCCCTATACCCGCGGCGTGCGCCCGACCATGTACCGCGGCCGCCTTTGGACCATGCGCCAGTACGCTGGTTTCTCCAGTGCCCGGGCCACCAACGAGCGCTTCAAGCTGCTGCTCGACAGCGGCCAGACCGGCCTCTCCGTGGCCTTCGACCTGCCCACCCAGATCGGCTACGACTCCGATCATCCCCTGGCCTTGGATGAAATGGGGCGCGTGGGCGTGCCGGTCAACAGCATTAAAGATGTGGAGCGCCTCTTCGAAGGTATTCCCCTCGACAGCGTCTCGACCTCCATGACGATCAACGCCACGGCCAGCTTCCTGCTCGCCTGCGTGGTGGTCCTGGCCCGGGAGCGCGGCATCGATCCTGCCAACCTCTCAGGCACCATTCAGAACGACATCCTCAAGGAGTACGTGGCCCGGGGCAACTATCGCTTCCCCGTCGGCCCCTCCATGCGCCTGACCACGGACCTGATGGCCTTCTGTCAGGCGGAGGTGCCGCGCTGGAACACGATATCCATCTCCGGCTACCACATTCGCGAGGCCGGCAGCGATGCAGTCCAGGAGCTGGCCTTCACCCTGTCCAACGGGCGCGCCTATGTGGCCGCGGCCCTGGCCGCCGGCTTGGCCGTGGATGACTTTGCCCCGCGCCTGTCGTTTTTCTTCAACGCCCACAACGACCTCTTCGAGGAAGTGGGCAAGTTCCGCGCCGCCCGCCGCATGTGGGCGCGCATCATGCGCGAGGAGTTCGGTGCCCAGGACGCACGCAGCCAGATGCTGCGTTTCCATACGCAGACAGCGGGCTCGATGCTGACTAGCCAGCAACCGGACAACAACGTGGTACGCGTCACCGTCCAGGCCCTGGCGGCCATCTTCGGCGGCACACAGTCATTGCACACCAACAGCCGTGACGAAGCCCTCTCCCTGCCGAGCGCCGAGAGCGCACGCTTGGCCCTGCGCACCCAGCAGGTGCTGGCCTTTGAATCGGGCGTGGCCGATGTGATCGACCCCCTGGGGGGCGCGCCCCTGGTCGAGCACCTGACCGACGAGATCGAAGCGCGGGCGGCGGCTCTCATGGCGCGCATTGACGAGTACGGCGGGGCCGTGGCGGCCATCGAAGCGGGCTTCATGCAGCGCGAAATCCACCGCAGCGCCCTGGCCTGGCAGCGGGATGTGGAAGCCGGGCGGCGGCCGGTTGTCGGAGTCAACAAGTTCACCGTGGAGGAAGAGGCGCCCACGGTCTTCCGCCCTGACGAGGCGGATCGCCAGGGAGTCCTGGAGGATCTGGCCTCCCTGCGTTCCACGCGGGACGGGGCCGCAGTGGAGGGTGCCCTGCGCGCTCTGGGCCAGACGGCCCGGGGGAGCGGCAACCTGATGGAACCCATTATCGCGGCGGCGGCGGCACGTGCCACCCTGGGCGAGGTCTGCGGCATCCTGGAAGAGGTGTTCGGGCGCTTTCACCCACCGGAGGTCCTGTGATGGATGAGCCTGGAGTCTTGAGAGGGCTGGTGCTCGGCCTGCACCACATCGCCATCGCCGTCGCTGACCTGACGGCTGCCAGGGGACTCTACGTGGATCAGTTGGGCCTGGCGGCCTCTGAGGTGGAGCGCGTGGCGGACCAGGGTGTCGATGTGCTGGTGGTGACCGCCGGAGGTCAGCGCATCGAGTTGGTCGCGCCAGTGGGCGATGATTCCCCGCTGGTGGCCTTCCTGGCCAGCCGCGGGCCGGGCCTGCACCACATTGCCTGGAAGGTGGCGGACATCGCGTCCGCCCTCGCTACACTCGGGGAAGCCGGTGTGCGCCTGATTGACACGGTCCCGCGCCCCGGCGCCCACGGCACGCGCATCGCATTCCTGCACCCCAAGGCCACGGCCGGTGTTCTCATGGAACTCGTGCAAGACCCGGAAAGCTGAAGATGACCCAAGAAACACCCACGGAACGCATGCATCGCCTGCGCGAGGCCACGCTCATCGGCGGCGGCCAAAAGCGCATCGAGGCTCAACACAAGAAGGGCAAGCTGACCGCCCGCGAGCGCATCGACTTCCTCGTGGACGAAGGCTCATTCGTCGAGTTGGATCGCTTTGTCACGCACCGCTGCACGGATTTCGGCATGGAAAGCCAGAAGATCCTCGGTGACGGAGTGGTCACCGGACACGCCCTGATCGACGGCCGGCCGGTCTACCTCTTCAGCCAGGATTTCACCGTCTTCGGCGGCTCCCTCTCGGAAACGCACGCGGAGAAGATCTGCAAGATCATGGACATGGCCGTCAGGGTCGGCGTACCCGTCATCGGCCTGAACGATTCCGGTGGAGCTCGCATCCAGGAGGGGGTGCGCAGTCTGGGTGGCTACGCGGAGATCTTCTGGCGCAACGTGCAGGCCTCCGGCGTCGTGCCGCAGCTTTCAGCCATCACCGGTCCCACCGCCGGTGGCGCCGTTTATAGCCCGGCCATCACAGATTTCATCGTCATGGTGGAGGGCAACTCCTTCATGCACATCACCGGGCCGGATGTGGTCAAGACGGTCACCCACGAGGAGGTCACCAGTGAGGAACTGGGGGGTGCCAGCGTGCACAACGAACGATCTGGAGTGGCGCACTTCGCCGCCTCGGATGGCAAGAGCGCCATGAATCTCATGCGGCGCCTGCTGTCCTATCTGCCGCTCAACAACGCCGAGGACCCGCCCTTTGTGCCCACGGACGATCCCCATGACCGCTGCGATGTGGAGCTCGATAGCCTGGTGCCAACTGATCCCCAGAAGCCCTATGACATCAAGGGGGCCATCGACCGCGTTGTGGATGTGGGCTCATTCATGGAGGTCCAGGAAGCCCATGCAAGGAACATGGTCATCGGTTTTGCGCGCCTGGGGGGGCGGGCCGTCGGAGTCGTCGCCAACCAGCCCGCGGTTCTGGCCGGTTGCCTGGATATTGACGCTTCCACCAAGGGCGGGCGCTTCATCCGTTTTTGTGACGCCTTCAACATCCCCATCGTGACCTTCGTGGATGTGCCCGGCTTTCTGCCCGGCACGGCTCAGGAGCACGCGGGTATCATCCGTCACGGCGCCAAGTTGCTCTACGCCTATGCCGAGGCCACTGTCCCCAAGCTGACCGTCATCACGCGCAAGGCCTATGGCGGAGCCTACGATGTGATGGGTTCCAAGCATGTGCGCGCCGATGTGAACTTGGCCTGGCCGGGCTCCACTGTGGCGGTCATGGGGGCGGCCGGAGCGGCCAAGATCATTCACCGACGGGAGATCGCAGCGGCCGAAGATCCCGCCGCCGAGGAGGCGCGCCGCACCGCCGAGTACGAGGAGAACTTCAACCACCCCTATCGGGCAGCGGAGCGCGGCTTCGTGGATGATGTCATCGAGGCCCGGGAGACCCGTCCGTACCTGATCCGCTCTCTCGAACTCCTGAAGACCAAGCACGAGGTACGGCCCGTGCGCAAGCACGGGAACATCCCGCTCTAGCAGTCTGATGAACTCCTCTCTACCGCGCCCGTGCCTGTTCCGTCGCCCCTGCGTCGGGCTGGCAGCGCCGTGCTCGCTGGGCGCACACTGCTAGTCCGATGTTCAAGCGCATCCTGATTGCCAACCGCGGTGAAATCGCCCTGCGCATCATCCGCACGGCCCGTGAAATGGGTGTGGAATGCGTGTCTGTCTTCTCCGAAGCGGACAAGAGCTCGCTGCATACGCGCATGGCCCATGTGGCCGTGGCCCTGGGGGACGGTCCTCCGGCCAGTACCTACCTGGATATGGACAAGGTTATCGCGGCGGCGCGGGAGACCGCGGCCGAGGCCATCCACCCGGGCTACGGATTCCTGGCGGAGAATGCCGAGTTCGCGCGGCGCGTGAGCGCCGCCGGCCTGAGTTGGATCGGGCCGCCGCCGGAGGCCATCGAGGCCATGGGCGACAAGATCACCAGCCGCCAGGCCATGGAGAAGGCCGGTGTGCCCATCGTGCCCGGCACCGATGAGCCCCTCGAAGGCCCCGAAGAGGCGCTCGCCATCGCAGAGCGCATCGGCTACCCCATCGCCCTCAAGGCGTCCGCCGGTGGCGGCGGCAAGGGAATCCGCGTTGTCGCTAAGGCGGCGGACCTGGCAGGCGCCTTCCGCACCGCCAGCGGCGAAGCCCTGGGCGCCTTCGGCGACGGTCGCCTGTATGTGGAGAAGTACCTGGGGCATGCGCGCCACATTGAGGTGCAGGTGCTCTTCGACAACCACGGCCAGGGCGTACACCTGGGCGAGCGCGAGTGCTCCATCCAGCGACGCCATCAGAAGCTCGTGGAGGAGTGTCCGTCCGTTGCCATAGACGCTGATTTGCGCAGTAGCATGGGGGAGGTGGCCTTGCGCGCCGGGCAGTCGGTCAACTACGCGGGTGCCGGCACCGTTGAGTTCCTCTTTGAAGACGGCGAGTTCTATTTCCTGGAGATGAACACGCGCCTGCAGGTGGAGCACCCGGTGACCGAGATGGTGACCGGCGTGGATTTGGTACGCGAGCAGCTGCGTGTGGCCGCCGGGGAGCACCTGGGGCTCACCCAGGACGACATCCACTTCCACGGCCATGCCATCGAGGTACGCATAAACGCCGAGGATCCCGCCCACGGTTTCCTGCCCAGCACCGGCGTGCTTTCCAACCTGCGGCTGCCCTCGGGGCCCTGGGTGCGCCTCGACTCGGCCATGTACCGCGGATTGGAGGTGGGCACCACCTACGACCCCATGCTGGCCAAGGTCATTGTCTGGGGACCCGATCGGGAGCGGGCCATCGCCCGCATGGAGCGCGCCCTCGAAGAGCTGAATGTGGGAGGCGTGCGCACCGGCGCCCCGGCGGCCCTCTCCGTTCTGCGTAGCGCCGGCTTCCGGGAGGGCGACTTCGACACGCATTATTTGGAGAACCTGGACCTCGCCGCGCCGCAGCAATGGGAGGGACTGGCCGCCGCCGCGGCAGCTGTATTCCGCCACAAGCGCGCCCACCGACGTGCCTTGGCCACCACCAGCTCCGACCGCGATCCATGGTTGGCGCGTAGCCGTCGCGAGTGGAGTGACCATGCCCGGCGCACGGCCCGCAGGGAGATGCCTGACGCATGAAGTATTTCGTCACGGTCAACGGCAGCACCCACGAGGTCTCCGTCGTGGAGCGCCTCGGGCGCCTGCGCGTAAGCCTGGGCGGCGAACCCCTGGACCTCAGCTACGAGGAGGCCGATCAACTCGGCCAGGTCGTGCTTTTCTCGGAGGGCCGCAGCTTTGGCGTGTCCATTGAAGGTGATGACACGGAAGTGGATGTCAAGCTCGCCGGTTATCTCTACGACATCCAGCTGGAGGATGAACGGGAGCGGGCCGCCCATGCGGCCGAGCGGGCGGCCGGCGGTGGCGGCGGACCGGTGAAAAGCGTCATGCCCGGTGTGGTGGTCAGCCTTTTTGTGGATGAGGGGCAGGCGGTGGAAGCCGGCCAGCCGCTGCTGATCCTGGAGGCCATGAAGATGCAGAACGAGATCGATGCACCCCTGGCGGGGATCGTCAAGGCAGTGCATGTGGCGGAAGGCCAGGCCGTGGCGGCGGGGGAGAAACTGGTCACCCTGGCGGCGGTGCCGGACTGAGGGCGCAGGCATGGATGCCCTGCTACGCAACCTCCTCGACTGGATCGAGATTGACTCCACCACCGGCGCCGAGGGAGATTACGGCGACGCTCTGGCCGGGGCCCTGTCTGCGGCTGGCTTTGCCGTGGAGCGTCAGGATGTCGCGCCGGGGCGCTTCAACATTCTGGCTCGGGCGGACATGCCAGAGATCGTCTTCTGTACGCATCTGGACACGGTGCCGCCCTTCTTCTCATCACGGGTGGTCGCCGGCGTGATTCACGGGCGCGGCTCATGTGACGCCAAGGGTCAGGCGGCGGCCATGCTAGCGGCGGCGCGAAAACTCCTGGCGGCCGGGGAGCGGCGTGTGGGTTTCCTGTTCACGGTGGGCGAGGAAACCGACGGCGTGGGCGCCAGTGCGGCCAACGCCCGCTTGCCCCGGGGGCCCGGCGGCGAGGAATGGGCCCCGCGTTACACGATCATCGGCGAACCCACCGGCGGCCGCTTCGTCGCGGGACACAAGGGCGTCTTCAAGGCCACGCTCCGGGCCCAGGGCGTGGCAGGCCATTCATCCCAGGACATCGGGCCCTCGGCGGTACATGAGTTGGTGTGTTGTTCCCACGCCATCCTGAACGACACCTGGGGCCAGCACCCGCTCTTTGGTCCCGGTACCATCAACCTGGGCCAGATACGCGGCGGCGTTGCCGCGAATGTGGTGGCGGACCGAGCCGAGGCGGACCTCATGGTGCGCACGGTGGAGGAGCCGTCCGACGTGGAGACGCGCCTGCGCGGACACTTGAACAATGCGGTGGAGCTCCTCACGCCGGAGGTGGCCTACGGTCCGGTGCGGTTTCATGTGCCGCCGGGGGAGGATGACGCGCCTGTCGTGGCCTTCGGTACGGATGCCGTTCACCTGCCGCGCTGGGGCACACCGCTACTGATGGGTGCCGGCTCCATCCGCGATGCCCACACGGATCACGAACAGGTCATCCTGCTCGATCTGGAGCAGGCGGCCGCCCGCCATGTGCGCTGCGTCACCGACCTCTTAGCCCAACCCGAGCTTCCATGAACACTGATCTGAGACCCGCCGGCGAAGCCCTGCTCGCCGCCCTGGAAAAAGGCACAGTGCGCGTGGCCGAACCGCCGCCGAAGGGCTCGGACGGAGGCGCACCCTGGACCGTCAATGCCTGGGTCAAGGAGGCACTCCTTGACATCTTCCGCCAGAGTGCTGTCGTCCCCCAGGGCGTGGAGGAGCCGCGAGACCCGCATGCGCGGTTTGCTTCCCATGCCTTCCTGGACAAGGAACCCCTCAAGGTGCGGCGTTTCACGCCGGAATCCGGCGTGCGTCTGGTGCCCGGCGGTTCCGCGGTGCGCCGTGGAGCGCATGTGGGGCGCGGCACGGTCCTCATGCCGCCCTGCTATGTGAATGTGGGTGCCTTCGTGGGGATGAACTCCATGGTGGACAGCCACGCCCTGGTGGGGTCCTGTGCCCAGGTGGGGAGCCGCGTACACCTCTCCGCCGCCGCCCAACTGGGCGGTGTCCTCGAACCAGCCGGCGCGCGTCCGGTCATCGTGGAGGATGACGCCTTCATCGGCGGCGGTGTCGGCATTTACGAAGGTGTGCGCGTGGGGGCCGGTGCTGTGATTGCCGCCGGAGTCATCCTGACTGCCAAGACGCCAATCTATGATCTGGTGCAGGAGGAGCTCCTGGTCTCTTCACCCTCCGCGCCCTTGGAGGTGCCCGCTCGCGCAGTAGTCGTTCCTGGTTCGCGTCCGGCCTCCGGCGAGTGGGCGCGGCAACAGGGCCTGGCCCAGGCTTGCGCCCTGATCGTCAAGTACCGGGACGAATCTACGGATGCCGCCACGGCCCTGGAAGATGCTCTGCGCCCGGGGGCCGGGTCGTGAAGCTGAGCCGGCGGACAACTCTCCGCGGCGCAGGATGAGCGCCCCCGAATGGCGCGAGCGGCGCCGGGGTTGGAGCGCGGCGCCGCTGGCGGACGCCTATGACCGGCGCCGTTTCGGCTCCGTCCTCGGGCAGCGCAAGCACAAGAACGATGTAACTCGCGTGCTGAAGACCATGGCCCGCCACCTGCCACCGGAGGTTCGCGGCGAGGGCGGCCTGGTCCTCGACCTCCCCTGCGGCACCGGTCGCCTGGGCGGTGCGCTGGCGGCCGCCGGCTACGCGGTGGTCGGCGCCGACCTGTCAAGGGAAATGCTGTGTCAGGCCGTCGCCACGGCGGGCTCGCCGAATGGCATGCTGTGCGCGGAAGCCGAACGTTTGCCGTTCACAGACGAAGCCGTGGATGTGGTCCTCTCCCTGCGCTTTCTCATCCACATCCAAGACGCCTCCGCACGCCGGGGAATCCTGGCCGAGATGGCCCGCGTCACCCGTCACCTCGTCATCGGTCAGGTGCGCGATCCGCGCAGCCTGAAGCACCGTTCTCGCCGTGTCCGCCGCGCCTTGGGTGCCTCGCTGGACCTGCGCGAACCTTCCCTGACCCGCCCGGAATTGGTAGAGGAGCTCAAGGCATCAGATCTGGAACTCGTTGCTCTGGTGCCCCTCTCGCGCCTCTTTTCCGACAAGTCGTTCTTCGTGGCGCGACCGCTCGCAGTGGCGGACGGCGCATGACTACGTGGAGAGGATCATGCTAGGGTACCTATCAGTTCGGCCCTGTGCAGAGCCTAGCCTCTGACCTTCCCTGGCAATTTCGGACACCCCAACTAGCGCGAGATGCGCGAGGATGTCCGACATGGCCAGGGAAGGTCAGAGGTCTTTATTCGAAGGGCACGGTCTTAGGGACTCTATGGAGGGCCTCCTAAGAATGCGATCGTCTGAGGCACGGGAGAGAGGTCTGGTGATTCCCACGTGTATTGTCGATCTTTATACGCCAGAAGAATAGATCTTTGGTAACAGTCAATAGCACTAGATAGCAGGCGAGTGCCTTACTCGGTCACGACAGAGGCCGCTCGCGCCTGAGGTTCCTGGAGACCTTGGAGCGCATCCAGGCTGTGGCGCGCACCTGCCAGCGCTGGCGCAGGTCGTCGTTGCCTACAAGATCCGGGCAGCAAGCGAAGTAATGGCGCAGGAACTGCCGGCGGCTTTCCTCGCCACCGTCAATGGAGGCTGTCTCTGGCCGCGGGTTGCCGTCTTCTGCGGTGCAGCCTTCGATGACCGCCAGGCTGGTCATGAAGCGTGCCAGATCGCGCAGGCGTTGACGGTGGGAGGGGCCGCCCCGGCAGGCCCGGGCGCCATCCAGGTCGGCGATCAGAACAGTCGCACCGTCTTGTGAGCGCAGCAGGTTGGAGGCCTTCAGGTCCCGGTGCCGACAACCGGCCATGTGCAGGAGAGCGATGGAGTGGGCAGCGGCGGCCAAGAGGTTCTCCCGGTCGGGATCCGTGGCGATGGGCAGGGCCTGGGCGAGGTCCGGACTGGACATCCATTCTGTGAGCAGAAGGTCGGCCGTCACCAGCGAGCCGGCTGGTCCTCTTCGCCGTTCGATGGCAGCCAGAGGACGAGGTGTTGGTACGCCGTAGGCGTGCAGTACCGAGCCCAGACGGAAGGCGGCCAGGGAGCGTGATGGCGAGCGCGTGAGGCTGCGCACGAAGCGTCGAGCGGCGTTTCGGCCGCCATGCTTGACGAACAGGGGGCCGCGAGGTGCGTCCATTTGGTGGGGCGGGGGCGGGGAGCCGTCCTGAGGCTCAAGTTGGCCGCCGAGTTCCACCAGCCAGGTCTCAGCCAGTTCGAAGGACACCGCCTCGCCGTGTACCAGGCGCAGGGGGCCGCTCTTCACTTCGATGAACTTCATGTGGTTCCAGGATAGCGCGCTTGCCAGCCCCTGTCCTGGGCTGTGAACAGGTCGCTTTAGGTGATGCGGCTACTTCAATGCCGAGCTAGCAACTGGTCTGGGTCAGCCGTCCAGACTAATCGTGACCGTTCCACAGGGCACGGTCAGCGGTTGGCTGTCAATATCACCCACTTT
>DASCNH010000203.1:0-19252 GCA_036011365.1 Planctomycetota bacterium
CCGCCGTTGTTGTTGACGATCATGCCGTCCTCGAAGCCGTTGTTGCCGGCCAGGTCGAAGGGGAAGGTGATCGGGATCTGACCGCCGGATATGCTGGCCATGGGACCGGCGTCACCGTAGTCCACGCCCAGATTCAACAGGGCGCCCTCGGTGGTCGAGACGAACTTCACATCCACATACACCTGGACCGGCTCCACATCCAGGCGCCGCAGGATTTCCTGCACCACGTCCTGCACCTGGGGCGTATCCCGCAGGATGATCACATTCTGGGAGTCGATGAAATCAAGCATCCCCAAGGGACTGAGGGCCTTTTTGAGGGCCTTTAGCACGGTGAAGTCGTCCTCCACACTGCTCGGCGGAGCTGCCTGACCTTCCACGAACTCGGACTGGATGACGGGCACGTAGTTCCCGCGCGGGCGCAGGTAGCGCAACTGGTAGCTACGCGTCACCAGTTGCTTCTCAAGGGTTGCCGGATCCGCCACGCGCAGAATGCCGCGGCGCTCCTCCACCACCGAGTATCCCAGGGTCGTACAGAGCACCTCCAGGGCATCGCGCCAGGGCACCTCGGCCAGGCGCAATGTGACGCTGCCCTCGACCTCGGGTGAGATGATCACATTGGCGCCGGCCACGCGGGCGATGTTCTCAATCACATCGCGCAGGGGCGCGTCCTTGAAGTTGTAGTCCGACAGATACGGTGGCCGGGAGACCTCGATCACACCGGAGGGGCTCTCGTCCACGGCACAGCGGGCCAACTCCGCGGCGTAGTCCAGGGCGTCATGCCAGTGGACATCGCTCAGCTCAAGGGTGACCGGCGTGTCGCCCCCCTCCAGGATTACGATGTTTGCTCCAGAGTAACGCCGAAGTGTGCGCACGACCTCCTCCAACGGTTCGTCCTCCACATCCAGGCGCAGGCGGGCATCCAGGCTGGGCACCTGTGCCAGGGCCGGCCGGCCCGCGCCAATGATCAACAACAGGTAACAGACGCGCGCCAGGGCACCGCTGAATCTCTTTTTCATGTGCTCACTCCAGGGGGTTTCAATCAACGGCCATCCGTCGTCTCTACAGGTCGCGCGACAGCTTCACGCCGCGAAATTCGAACTCCACTGCTCCCGGTCGGATGTCACACACGGTGACCTCCCGCTCGAGGCGATCACCGACGGTGACCGCTTGTCCATTCACCAGGGCCACCGAGTTGCCCCCGCGCAGGCAGACGATGCCCGAGATCACCAGCTCCAGAGCGGCCAGATCCCGAGCTGTGCGGGCTCCGAAGCTGAGGCGCAGGACGCCCTCCACCAGGCCCGTGTGCTGCCCCCTGGTACGGGCCTCGCGCAGCAGCGGCTCGGCCCCCCGGCCGGCCCTCAGGACCGCCTCCCAATCTCCCTCTCCCGTGCGCTGGCGCAGCAACGCCAGGAGCGCCAGGAGCTCCTCCCGAGCCACGCCGGGATCAGGCTCCGGGTTCCTGATCATCTCCCGGGAGATACCCTTCAGGACCGCGAGAACGCTGTTTTCCAGGCGTCTCGCCGTATCCGTATCCGTCAGTGAGCGGTCCAGCTGGGCGCGCCGAAAGTCTCCCTCGATGCTGTCCAGCTCGGCCTTGAGGATCAGCCGCGCTCCGAGCTCACTACCCTGGCTCGCCTCCTCCTCCCCCGCAACCCGCTCCCAGGCCCGGCGCAGGCGCTGGGTGCGTCGCTCAAGCTCAGCGGCGAGGCCCTGCTCGCGTTCCAACTCGATGATCTTGGTCGCCTCCGGCCTCACCAGGGGAGTGCGTGGATCAACCCAGGGGTCTCGCCGCCCGGCGGGTCCCCCATAGGGCACCGGGTCCACTGCCAGGGCCAGGCGGCGTTCGGTCATGTCTTCTGCCAGGCGCTCGTGCTTGCGCTCCCCATCGGGAATCGCCGCCCGGGAACCGGCCTCGGTTTCCGTCCCATGGCGATAGGTCTCCACATCGAGCTGAATGCGGTGCCAGGCGGGGCCCGCCTCTCCGGCACCATGTCGCCGGGCGGCGGTCAGCTTGAGGTTGGGAACCGCCAGGAAACGCGGGTGGTTTTCGACGCGCTCGAGAAAGGCCAGGAACTGAAAGGCGCCGGCCTCAAGGGTAAAGGTGTAGGCGGCGCGTTCCACGGCGGCGCCACGGCTCTGGCCCCGCCGCGCCGGCGGGTCCGCCCGGCGACGGTAGCCGGTAATGCGCACCCCGGCCTCCCGCGAGTACATGTGGAGTTGATGCACGAGGTCGTGCACATCCTCCTCCGCCGGCAGGGCGCGTTCCACCGCTGGAGCCACGGCACGGGCGATCAGCACGCGCCGCTCCAACTGCGGCAGGCCTTCCACCGTGCGGTGGGCGGCGGCCAGGGTGCCACGCATGGCACCCAGATCTCCGGTGAGGGCCTCCACCCGGCCCCGGGCGCTGTGAATGCCCCAGGCCAAAAAGCCCAGGAGCGCAGCGCCGCCGCCCAGGATCCAGCTCCAGCGTCGGCGTTCGCTCATCGCCCTACCTCCTGTGCCTCGAACTCGAGCTCCAGGGGGAATGACCAGACCACGGCCGGAACCAGCTCCTCGTCCACGGAGGATTGGGTGCCCTCGGGCCAGGCCGGCGGTGCGAAGCCCTCCATGAACGGAGTGCTTTCCAGGTCCGAGAGGTCCTCGAGGAAGCGCGCCACCTGGTCCCATTCCTCGGATCCGGATTGGCCGGAGGCACTCAAGGAGCCGGGGCCGCGCCCGCTGTCGCGGCCGGTGACTTGCAGGTCATCGAACCACACCAGGTAGCGGCCGTCCGCTTCGCCGTCGGCGACGGTGTCCACAAACTGGTCCAGCTTGGCGGTCCAGGGCACGCGCTCGGCGGCGATCTCCCCCAGAGCCTTTTCGCGCGCCTCCAGGGCCCGCAACTCCCCTGTCAGCTCGGAGCAGAGGGCCACCCGCGGAGCCAGGCCAGCGCGCTCCAGCTCCAGAGCCGCCAGCTCACCCTCCAGGCCGGCCACGGTCACCAGAATCAGCCAGACCCACCACAGGCCGGCGCCGGTGGCCAGGGCCGCGAGGCCCGAGAGGGCCACCGCCCGGGCCAGGGGAGCCCGCGCGGGACCACGCACTTCCCGCGGCGCCAGGTTGATCCGGATCATGTGTCGAGCCCTCTCCAGGCCAGGCCCAGGGCAACTGCCAGGGAGTCGCGCCAGGACTCCAGGTCAGCCATGCCTCGGGCATCATCTGCCAGGTCCAGGCCGGCCAGGGGGTCCCAGGCTCTGACGGGCCGCGCCAGGACCTCGCCCAACCAGTCGATGACTCCCGGTGCCCGGGAGCCGCCGCCGGAGATCCAGACCGCCTCCACAGGTCGGCCCTCGTTGTGTTCCACGTAATCCAGGGAGTGGGCCAGCTCGTGCCCCAGGTCCTCCAGCACGCCGCCGGTGGCCGCCCGCAGCTCCCCGATGCGCTCGCCAGGGGAACGCTTCAGCACCTCCGCCTCCTCGCTTCCCAGCCCCAGGGCCCGGGCCACGACCTGGGTCAGATCAGCTCCGCCCAGGCCTATCTCACGGCTGAAGCAAGGGGTGCCGGCGGTGACCACGCTGATCGTTGTGCGCTCCGCCCCCATGTCCACCAGGGCCACGCAAGCACTCTGCCTGGCGGAGCCCGCGGGCTCGGCTTCCGGCAGGCCTCGGGGCGTCGCATCAGGATTCTCCGGGCCAGGCTCTGCGCGCTCCGTGTCCACGGCGACGCCCTCGGCGCTCTCATCCGGATCTTCGGATTCCGCTTCCTCGATCAAGCCAGAGGCGACCCGCTCCCAGGCGTTGACCACCGCGAACAGCTCCACATCCACGACCCCGGGAACCAGGCCGCGCCCCCGGGCCAGCTCGATTCTCTCCAGGACCTCATCCCGCCGGCAGGCGGCCAGCAGCACGCTGACCTCCTCGGTTTCCTGTCCGTTCCCATCCATCCGCGGTCCCAACACCTGGTAGTCGAGACGCATCTCCTCCAGGTCGAGGGGCAACAGCCGCTCCGCCTCAAAGGGCATGGCCTGGCGCAGCTCCGCATCCGAGGCCTTGGGCATGGGAACGTAACGCACCAGGACGCCCCTCCCCCCCACGGCCATGGTCACCTCACGCCCCTTGAGACCGGCCTGCCCGAGAACGCGTCCCAGGGTCTCAGCCAGTTCCTCTCCGGGACAGCGTTCGGCGCAAGCCAACCCGCTTAGGGTTGCGCTCTTTCCATCCCAGGTGAGCTCCACCGACTTGACGGAGGTGCTACCCAGATCAAGGCCGATGGAACGGCGGATTCTCTTCCTGAAAAAACTCCTCAAACAATGGGCCGGGCTCTCCAGGGCTGCGACCAACATTCCCCTTCGGCCAGGGGAGTGGCGCCAGTTGAGCCCGATTCAAGAACCGCCTCAGAGCCCTGGAGCGTGTCCTCCCTGGGAAGTCAGGATTCGCCGATGGCGAATCCTGCTCGGAAGAGGTCCTCCAGCACATCCAGCAGCTGTGCCGCATCCGCGCCGCTGGCCACCAGGAGCAGCTCCGTCCCCTGGGGTGCGTTCAGGGTCATCAGCGAGAGAATGCTCTTGCCATTCACCTGATACTCCCCGTGGCACACGCTGAGCTCCGCCAGGTACTCAAGGGCCATGGCCACCACCGCGTGACAAGGCCTGGCGTGCAGGCCCTGCTCGTTGACCACGTGAACCGTGCGGCGCAACTCCATGGGCGCGAGCGGCTGGCGTCCGCCAACTCAGACGGCGGACATCTCCTTCAGGAGGCCGATCAGATCAGCACGTTTTTCGGCCTTGCGGGCAAAGCGCCGAAAATCTTCCTCCCGAGCCAGGCGCGCGATCCAACGCATCATGTCCAGATGTGCTTCGGGATCGTGTTGCTCACCGGCCTCGTCCGGGCGTAGAACGGTGAAGAAAACATGGGCGGGGGAGCCGTCCACGGCGCTCCATTCCAGGCCTTCGACGTGTACGGAAAGCCCACAGGCTGTCTTCTCCAGACCTGGGACCTTCACGTGGGGAATGGCCACTCCCATACCGACTCCGGTGGTCGCCAGGCGCTCGCGTTCCAAGAGGGCCTCCAGGGCGGCCTCGGCCATGTCCTTCGGAAGGGCGCGGCCCTTGACGAGCAGGGAGACAATCTCCTCCAGGGCCGCCTCCTTGTCCTGGGCCTTGAGTGAGATGCTGCAGGAGGAAGCCTTGAACTGTTTCCAGTAACTCATAGAGACGGTTGTCGTCATTTTGTCAGGTTGCCGGCGTGCCCGGGTGCCTTGGCGCACCGGTGCGCCTGCGCGGTGTAACGGGGCGTAGCGGGATGTTGCGGGGGGGAGTGGGGATGCCGGAGAGTGTGCGCTGGGGGCAGCGCACCGGGGTCGAGGTGTGGGACGGCAGGGCGCGACCGGGGAGCATAGCAGACCGCTGCGCTCCCAGCGCCCCCCTAATCCGCAAGCCGCATGAATGGCTGGCGTGAGGAGCGCCGGGGGCTAGCCGGCAGGCGCCGGCAGGCCCCCGACGCGGGGCCCCTTGCTGGCCGGCCTCAGTGACCCACGCGTCCGCCACGGCGGCGGGCGTCAGCCTGCTTGGTCTTGTGGCGCGTGAGCACGCGCGTCATGCGCTCTGTAGCCTCATCGAGGGCACTGCCAAAGGACTCATTGCGGGCGTCCACCACCAGCACATTGCCCTGTCCAACACTGGCCACGAACTCCACCCGGTGCTCCTCGTTCTGCTTTTCGAGCAAGGCCCGCATGGAGACGGTGCGGTCGTAGAACTTGACCAAATGCTGCAACTTCTCTTCCACGGTGTCGCGGACCTGGGGCGGGTAAGCGTGGTGCAGGATGGAAACTTCGGTTTTCATGGGTGTCTCCTGGCCGAGCGCGTCGGCACTGTGTTGGTTGATAATGATGAGCCGGTGCCGGGGGGAGACCCAGGCTCCGGAGCCGTGAACAGGCCCACGCCGCGCCCTTTCGGATGGGACACGCATAGCCCGCAATAACGGGCGAGCCCAGGACGAAGCGGTGCGCGACGCGGGGGCGGTCAAAGGTTGCCGCCGGGTCCGGGCGGGAGATTTTTCCTCCCTGCCCCCCGTTGCGGCGGGGGTCACTAGCAACCTGCCAAAGCACGGGTTGGTGACCTTCAAGACCAGAATCTACTCTGCACCCGATGGCCAAAACGGTCAAGGGAGTCTTTTCGGTTCGGCCCGGCGCAAGCCGAAAGGGGCCTCTGCCCCCCTCCCGGCGGTGGCCAGAGATGACGCCGGGGCCCGCGACGGCGCCCGGGCCCCTCAGGGAATCAGTCCCGGCGCCCCCCGGGGCCCGCGATCCGGTCCGCGGAAAACAGGCTCGTCATAGAGCACGCGCAACATGTAGAGCCCGGCCGCCGGGGCCGTGGGGCCGGCCTGGGTGCGCTCGCCGGTTTCCAGGGCCCGGCTGACGCACTGGGGATCCAGACGGCCGCGGCCCACGTCGATCAGGGTGCCGGCGATGGTGCGCACCATGTTGTAGAGGAAACCGGAGCCCTGGATCACGAAGGCCATGCGCTCCCGGCGGGCGATGATGCGCAGGGAGTGCACCGTGCGCACGGTGGTCTTGCGCGGGGAGCCGGCGTTGCCGAAGGCCCGGAAGTCGTGGGTGCCGACCAATAGGCGGGCGGCCTCCAGCATGGCGGAGCGCTCTAGGGGTGAGTTCACCCAGTGGCTGTACTGTTCGCCAAAGGGTGGGCGAAAACGTTGGGTGGCAGTCAGGTACAGGTAGCGCTTGGCCCGCGCGGAATGCAGGGCGTTGAAGTCGTCCGCGCAGGTCTCCAGGCGCCGGATGACGACGCCCGGGGGCAGGTGGGCGTTGAGGGCATGGCGCAGACGATCGTCGGCCATGGCCGCGTCCAACCGAAAGCTGGCCACCTGGCCCAGGGCGTGGACGCCGGCGTCCGTGCGCCCGGAACCGTAGACCCTGATGAGTTCGCCGCACAGATCCTCGATGGCCTCCTCCAGGGCCTGTTGCACAGAAGGAAAGCCCGCCTGGCGTTGCCAGCCGAAGAAGCGCGACCCGTCATAGGAGAGCAGCACGCGGATGTTGCGGGGAGAGGCCATCGCCCCAGATGATAGCCGGTGAAGGCCGCGGTCGGTCACGGGTCCGCGCTGAGTACTCGGGCGCGGATCCTCCGGCGTGCCTTGTGGGGTGCGGCCCTTTCGGGCGCGGCTGCGCTGGCCCGCCGGCCCTAGTCGAACTGGCGGCGGCGGTAGGAGCTGGGGATCCCGAGTTCGCGGCGGTACTTGGCCACCGTACGCCGGGCCAGGGGCTGGCCGCGCTCTGAGAGCAGCGCGGCGATGGCATCATCCGAGAGCGGGGCGCCCTTGTCCTCGGCTTCCACCACGCGGCGCACCTCCTCGCACACATCCCCGCGGGCTGCCCCGCGACCGCCGGGCTCCTCCGTGCCTCCGGCGGCCTGGAAGAAGTGGCGCAGGGGAAAGACGCCCCAGGGCGTCTGCACATGCTTGCCGGAAACCGTGCGGCTGACCGTGGAAACATGGATGCCGAGATCCTCCGCCAGGCGGTGCATGCGCAGGGGCGCCAGGTTGCCGGGTCCCTGCTCCAGGAAGGCGCGTTGGTGGTGAAAGACGGCCCGGGCGACGCGCAGCAGGGTGCGCCCACGCTGCTCCACGGCCTCGACAATCCAACGAGCCTGGTCCAATCGCTGGCGCAGCCAATCACGCGCCTCGCGCTCTTGGTCCGGGCGGCGGGCCAGGGCCTGCATGTCCTCGTCCACGGAAACGGCGGGGAAGGCGCTCCTGTCCACAAGCACCTCGTAGCCGCTGCCGGTCCAGTCCACCAGCACATCCGGGCGAATGACCTCGGCGCTGATCTCGCGCCCGACGGCCACGGGACGCATCTCCAGCTCCCCGAGGCGCGCCAGGAGGGTGTTGAGGCCGGGCATGTCGAGCTCCATGGCGCGCGCCACGGCCGGCAGCTTGTTCTGGGCCAGCTCCTCCAGAAAGTCCTCCAGCAGGCGACAGAGATCCCCGTAGTCCGGATCGCCGGGCTCGAGTTGCAGGAGCAGGGCTTCGATGGCGTTGCGGGCGCCGAGGCCCCGGGGCTCCAGGGTCTGCAGGCGGGCGATGGCCCGGCCCAGGAGACCGGCATCGGCGTCCAGGTCCGCCTCCACCGCGAGTTCCAACAGGCGCTCGTCATCCACCGAGAGATAGCCGGCCTCATCCAGGCAGCCGACCAGGAAGTGCAGCCAGGGGGTCAGTTCGTCCTCATCGCCCAAGTCGGCCAGCTGCCGGGCCACCTGCTCCGAGAGGCTGCCCGGGCCTTCCGGGTGGTTGCGGAGCATCTCGTCATGGCGCTCGGTAGCCGCGCGCCCGGCGGAGGCGCCACCCCGGTAGTACCCATCGGAGCCGGCGCCGAAGCCACTTGTGACCGGACCGATGACCAGGGCGCCGTTATCGGCGGCGGCCTGCTCCAGCCAGGACTCCAGATCACAGGCGGGAATCTGCAGCACCTCGATCGACTGGAGCATGCGTGGGGCGAGGGCCAGCTGTTGCTCGCCGCGCTGGCGCAGCCCCTGGGAGAGTGCCGGATGGTCCATGGGGACCGTATCGACGCATCGGGCTGCGGGGTTGAGAAGCAAGGTCCGGGCCAGGAGGCGATGGACCCCTCTCCAGGAGCCAGGAGGGGCTCAGGAGCCCGCTTAAGCGGTTCCGAGGCCTTCCGCGCGTCAGGCTGCCTCCCGGGCTGGTCCAGCGCGGAAATCCCCTCTCCGGGGGCCGGACCCTAGACCGGCCGGCGGCCCGCGAGGGCGTCCTCCAGGACGCCCCGGTGCAGGTACTCGATGGCGCTGCCCGCGGGCAGTCCCCGGGCCAGGCGTGTGATGCGCGGCCCCGCTTCGGAGCCGGTCTCCTCCGGCAGGGCGCTGCGCAGGGCTTCGCTCACCAGGCAGGCCGTGGCCTCGCCCTCCTGATCCGGATCCGTGGCCAGGATCACCTCCCGGGGCCGCTCCTCACCCACGCGGCGCACCAGCTCCGCCAGGGTCAGGTGGCGCGGCTCGCTGCCCTCCGCCGGGTTGTAGGACCCCATCAGGACATGGTAGCGGCCCTTGAAAGCCGCCGAACGCTCCATGGCCTCCACGTGGCGGGGCTCCTCGACCACGCACAACAGGGTGTCGTCCCGGTCCGGATCGGCGCACAGGGGACAGGGGTCGCTCTCGGCCACATTGCAGCAGCGCCCGCAGCGCCGGGCCCGGGCGACTGCATCCTCGATGGCCCGCGACAGGGCGCGGGAGCTGGGGTCGCGCAGGATGTGGAAGGCGAGGCGCTCCGCCGTGCGGCGGCCGATGCCCGGAAAGCGCTCGAAAGCGTCGACCAGGGCTTCGAGTGCGGCGGGGTAGGCCATGGATCCGTATTCAGAGCAGGCCCGGCAGGTTGAGGCCGCCGGTCACCTTGGAGAGGCGTTCTTCGCGCAGCATCTTGGCCCGCTGCAGGCCGTCCGTGACCGCGGCCAGAACCCACTCCTCAACGCCGGCCAGGCCGCCCTGGTCCAGCGTCTCCGGGGCGATCTTGACCGAGCGCACCAGGCCCGAACCGCTGACGATCACGGTCACCAGGCCGCCGGCGGCGCTGCCCTCCACGCGCAACTCCTCCAGCTCCTCCCGGGCCAGGTCCAGCTCCCGCTGCATTTTCTGAGCCTGCTTCAGCAGGCTGCCCATGTCGTCGGCGGCGCCGCTCATGATCGCTCCTGTATCTGCCCGCCGAGTTCGCGGGCCACCCGGGCTGTGAAGAGGTCCTCGGCTCCGGGGGAATCCCCGGCGGGGTCCTCCAGGGTCACGCTCACCGGCAGGCCGACGACCGAGGTAAAGGCGTCCGCACAGACGCGCCCGTTGCGTCCGTCGCGGATGAGCAGGAGTTCCGACGCAGGCAGGCGCCCGAACTGAATGACGGCGCGGCCCTCGTCCCGGGAGAGGGTCACCATCTTGCCGGACCGGGCCAGGAGCTCGGCCAGGGAGGGGGCGCGCCCGCGCAACTCCTCCAGGACCGCGTCCCAGGTCTCACGGTTGCTCAGGGACTGGGAGCTGGAGCTGCGCTCGGAGTTGGATTCCGCGGGGGCCGCAGCTCCGGGAGACGCGGGCTGGCTGGGCTCCGGGCGCCGGGCGCGCGCCGGAGGCGAAGGAGCCGGGGAGGCCGCCGGGGCCCGACCGGTCGCCGGAGGTGCGGCAGGTGCTGCCCGCGGCGCAGCCGATGTAGCCGGGGCGGCCGGGGCGGCTCCCAGGCGCGACTCCAGGGCCTCCAGGCGTTGAGTCAACTCGCCCAGGGGCGCGGAGGTCTCGGCCTGGAGCAGATCGAGCAGCGTCAGCTCCAGGATCAGGCGCGCCTGGCTGGGCAGGAGACGCATGCGTTCGCGGGCGTGGAGCAGCTCCTGGAGCCAGATTTCCAGGCGGTCCCCACCCAGGCTCTTGGCTCGCGCTCCCATCTCCCGGCGCTGGTCGGCGCTGGCGGCCGTCTGCATCAGGATTGGGGAGTTGTCTCCGCACAGGACTGAGATGAGGCAGCCGCGCAGGTGCACCAGGAGTCCCTCGACGAGCTCCTCCTCGCGCCCGCAGCCCGCCGGCAGGGCCGCCAGTAGCGCCGCCTTGTCGCCCACCTCAAGGGCCCTTGCCAAGGTCTCGGTGGTGGCCAGGCCGCCTTCGCCGGAAAGCCGGTCGAGGTCGGCCAGGTTCGGCTCGTCACCGACCAAGGCCAGGAGTTGATCGCTGAGGGAGAGGGCGTCGCGCATGCCCCCCCGGGCACGCCGGGCCAGTTCCGTGAGGACGCCCGCGCCGGGACGCACGCCTTCCTCTTTAAAGATGTGCGCCAGATGATCGGCGATGGCCTGCTCCGGAACCGGATCCAGGCGCAGGATCTGGCAGCGGGAAAGCACCGTGTCCGGAACCTTGTGGGGCTCGGTGGTGGCAAACAGGAACTTCACATGGTTCGGCGGCTCCTCCAGGGTTTTCAGCAGCGCGTTGAAGGCGGATTTGGAGAGCATGTGCACCTCGTCGATCAGGTACACCTTGAAGCGTGCGCGCATGGGCACATAGACGGCCTGGTCGCGCAGGGCGCGCACGGAGTCCACGCCCGTGTGCGTGGCGGCATCGATCTCGATCAGGTCGGCCTCGGCGCCGGCATCGGCGGCCAGGCAGCGCTCGCAGTTGCCACAGGGCTCTGGGGTGGGTCCGCTCTCGCAGTTGAGGGCCTTGGCGAAGATGCGCGCACAGGTCGTCTTGCCCGTGCCGCGCGGGCCGGTGAAGAGATAGGCGTGGCCGATGCGCTCCTCGCGAATGGCGCCGCCGAGGACTTCCGTGACCACATCCTGGCCCACCACCGTGTCGAAGGTGTGCGGACGCCACTTGCGGGCGAGGACCTGATAAGCGTCGGCGGCCATGATGCGAGCAGTCTACGCTTTGCTGATATGTGGGGGAAGATCGACGGAGCGGGCCCGTGAGAGGGTCCGGGCACCAGGCGCCTGGCTCGGTATCCTTAGGGCTGCTCCGTTCCCGGCCTGACCCGGTTCGAATCCGATCCATCGCCCGGGACCGGACCCACTCTCGGGTCCGCGGGGTTGGCGGAGAGGGCGGGATTCGAACCCGCGGTGCCATTGCTGACACACCCGCTTTCCAGGCGAGCACCTTCAGCCACTCGGTCACCTCTCCTTGTTCCGTGCAAACTCGCTGATAGTACGGGACCACTGCCTGGCCAGGGGGTGGCGGAGAGGGAGGGATTTGAACCCCCGGCGCACATAAGTACGCGCTGGTTTTCGAAACCAGTCCGTTCAGCCGCTCCGGCACCTCTCCAGGTGTTGCTCAGGCTTGCTCGCCTGCCACGGGCCCAAGGGCCCCCGGCGTGGCGGAGCGAAACATGAGATCAGCGTTTGCTTTGAAAGAACTCCTTCAGGAGCTGCCGGGCCTCAGCGGCCAGGACTCCTTCGGTGATCCGCGCCCGATGGTTCAGACGGGTGTCAGTGAGCACTCCTCCGAGGGAGGCGCAGGCACCGAACTTCGGGTCGCGCACCCCCCACACTGCCCGTTCAACACGGGCGTGGGAGAGGGCACCGGCACACATGAAGCAGGGTTCCACGGTCGAGTAGACCGTGGCACCGGTCAGGCGCATGTCGCCGCAGGCCTGGGTGGCGCGGGAGATGGCCAGCATCTCCGCGTGGGCCGTGGGATCCCGGCGGGCACGCGTCTCGTTGTGGGCTCGGGCGAGCACGGTCCCATGCTGGACAATGATCGCTCCCACGGGGACTTCATCCTGGGCGGCGGCTCGGCGAGCCTCCTCCAGGGCCAACGCCATGAAGGCCTCGTCCTCGGGTGAGGGCGGGGTCAGGTCGGCGGTCCGGGACGGATCGTTCATTACTTGTGTGGGAGCTGCCCCCGTCAGGGGCGGTTCTCCGGGGATCTGGTCAGGGCTCGCCAGCCGGCGGGCACGGACCGGGCCGGAGTTGTTCTGGTACACCCGACAGGATTCGAACCTGTAACCTCCTGATCCGTAGTCAGGTGCTCTATCCAGTTGAGCCACGGGTGCGCGACCGAGAGTTGTATCCACCTCCCCTCTGAGAGTCAACCTTGGGGGTCGCCTGGGATGCCCGGAAGGAGGATCTCGACAGCTGCTCGGCGCGCCCATTTCTGGGCCTCCCCGGGGCCTCTCCTTTTGGAAAAACGCCCCGTTCCGGGTATCCTGCCCCCATGGTCAATCAAGGCAAGAGCGCACATCTCCTACGCTTGGCGGACCTTTCCCAGGGGCAGCTGGAGGCGATCCTGGAGACGGCCCGGAGCATGAAGGCCCGCGACCCCCACGGGGCCCTTTCCGCCCCGGCCCCGCTCGCCGGACGCACCGTCGGCATGCTCTTCTTCCGCGGCTCCCTGCGCACGCGAGCCTCCTTCGAGGCGGCGGTCAACCAACTTGGCGGTCACTGTGTGAATCTGACTGCCGCCTCCGACTTCTGGGAGCTGGAATCACGCGAGGGTGGCGTGATGGACGGTCCGGCGCCGGAGCACATCAAGGACGCGGCCGCGGTGCTCTCGCGCTATGTGGACGCCATCGCCATCAGGCCGCGCCCGGCGGGCCGTTCCTGGGAAAGCGACCGCCAGGACGCCAGCATCCGAGAATGGGCGGAGCACGCGACCGTGCCCGTGATCAACATGGAGAGCGCCCTCTGGCATCCCCTGCAGGCGCTGGCCGATCTGATGACCATGCGCGAACGCCTGGGCGAGCTCAGGGGCAAGCGCATCTCCCTGGTCTGGACGCGCTCGCCGGTGCCCGCCAGCCCGACGGTGGTGCACTCGACCCTGTTCGCCTGCCTGGCCCAGGGCATGCAAGTAACCATCGCCCATCCGGGCGGCTATGACCTGGACGGCACACTGCTGGACGAAGCGCGCTCCCTGGCCGGCGCCGAGGCCTTGACACTCACTGATGATCTCGAACAGGCGGCCAACGGCGCGCACATCATCTACGGCCGCTCGTGGAACTCACTCGAGGTCTATGGCAACGAGACCTTGGCCGCCAACCGCCTGGCGCGCACCTCGGGTTGGCTGATCGACGAGGGGCTATTGCAACGCGGCGACGACGCGGCGTTGATGCACGCCATGCCAGTGCGGCGCAACCTCGAAGCCAGCGACGAAGTGCTGGATGGCCCGCGCAGCCTGCTGTACGACCAGGCGGAGAATCGCCTGCACACCCAAAAGGCCCTCTTGGCCAATCTGTTGGGGCCCCGGGAAGACGCCTAGGAGCGCCCCACCCCCCAGCCCCAGAGGTGCGTCGTACGGCGCCCGCACAACCTGATTCCACACCCTGATGACCGCGCCCGAGTTTGCCCACCTCCACGTCCATACGGAGTTCAGCCTGTTGGACGGCGCCAACCGTATTCCGGATTTGGTGCGCGCCTGCAAGGCGGATGGGCAGCGCGCCCTGGCCATCACGGATCACGGCAACATGTTCGGAGCTGTGGACCTCTACAAGGAGTGCACCGCCGAGAACATCCGCCCCATCATCGGCTGCGAGATGTACGTGGCCCGCCAATCGCGGCACAAGCCCCACAGTAAGGCCAAGGGCAATGGCTACAACCACATCACGCTGCTGGCCCGCAACCAGGAAGGCTATCGCAACCTGATCCAGTTGGCCTCCCGGGCCTACACCGAGGGCTTCCACTTCCGGCCGCGCATCGATCGCGAGCTGCTTTCCCAATACGCGGGAGGCCTCAACTGCCTGTCCGGCTGCCTGAGCGGAGAGATCAACCAGCTGGCCCTGACCGGCCAAGAAGCGGAAGCAGAGGCCCTCACCACGGAGTTCAGCGACCTGTTCGGCAAGGAGCACTTCTGGCTGGAGCTGCAGCGCAACGGCATCGAGGACCAGACGAATGCCAATGAAGTTCTGACGCGCATCCACGGCCGTACGGGAATCCCCCTGGTGGCCACCAACGACATTCACTACCTGCGCCAGGAGGACTGTGCTGTGCAGGATGTCCTGCTGTGCATCCATACCGGTGCCCGCAAGGACGAACCAGACCGGTTCAGGTTTGATACGAGCTCTCTCTTTTTCACGACGCAGGAGCAGATGGGAGAGATGTTCAAGGACTTGCCGGCCGCCCTCACGGCCACCCTGGACGTAGCCAGCCAGACAGAGGTGGAGCTGGAGTTCGGCACCTATCACCTGCCGATCTTCAAGAGCGAGACTGGCGAGAGCCCAGATGCCATCTTCTCACGCCTGCTCGATGAGGGCCTGGACAAGTACTACGGGAAAGACTGCGTTGCGGCACGCGAACGACTCGAATACGAGAAGGCCACTATTACTGAACTGGGCTTCGTTTCCTACTTCCTGATAGTCTGGGATCTGATCCGCTGGGCGCGCGAACACGGCATTCATGTGGGGCCCGGCCGCGGCTCGGCGGCTGGCTCTATCGTCGCCTACCTGCTCGACATCACCCGCCTGGACCCGCTGGAGTATGGGCTGATTTTCGAACGCTTCCTGAACAGCGCGCGGGTCTCCATGCCGGATATCGACATCGATTTCTGCAAGGAGGGGCGCGAACGCGTGATGGAGTACACACGTGAGCGCTACGGCTCGGAGAATGTGGCCCAGATCGTCACCTTCGGCACCATGGCCTCGCGCACGGTGGTGCGCGATGTCGGCAGGGTACTTGATGTTCCCCTTCGCGATGTGGACCGCATCGCCAAGAAGATCCCCCAGGGTCCCAGTGCTCCGTCCCTGAAGGATGCCTTGGAGACTGACAACGATCTGATCGCCATACGCCAGGAGAAGCCCGAGTACGCCGAGCTCTTCCGCTACGCCGTGGCCCTGGAAGGAATGGCGCGTCACATCTCGACCCACGCGGCCGGTGTGGTCATCGCCGATCGCCCCATCGTCGACTATGTGCCCCTGGCCAAAAACGGCGACGACATCACCACCCAATGGTCCGCCGGGCACCTGGAGGAGCTCGGACTGCTCAAGATGGACTACCTGGGTCTCAGGACCCTGACCATCCTGGACCGGACCCTGGAGAATATCGCGCGGCTCGGTGGCGAGCCGCCGGACCTGGAGAATCTGCCGGAGAACGACGCCAAGGTATTCACATTCCTCACGGCCGGGGACACTCTGGGCGTTTTCCAACTCGAGTCCGAGGGCATGCGCAAGTTGCTGCACCGCCTGAAGCCAGACTGCTTCGAGGATCTGATCGCCGTGCTGGCCCTCTACCGGCCGGGCCCCTTGGAGTCCGGCATGGCTGACATGTTCGTGCGGCGTAAGCACGGCGAGGAGGATGTGGTCTATCCCCACGCCAGCGTGGAGGAGATCTTGGAGGAAACCCACGGCTGCATCGTCTACCAGGAACAGGTGATGATGATCTCCAACCGCCTGGCCAACTTCTCGCTCAATGACGCTGACAATCTGCGCAAGGCCATGGGCAAGAAGAAGCCGGAGATCATGCAGAGGTTCTCGGCCCAGTTCCTGGAGGGCGCCAGGGCCAATGGCTGTCCCAAGCGCACTGCCAAGGAAGTCTGGGACAACATCGTCAAGTTCGGTGGCTATGGCTTCAACAAGTCGCACTCCACGGCCTATGCCCGTATCACCTATCAGACCGCCTATCTGAAGGCCCACCATCTCAAGGCCTTCCTGGCTGCGAACATGTCCTGCGAGATGTCTGACACCGGCAAGGTGAAGGAACTCGTGGACGACTCGCGCCGGGCCGGCATCGAAATCCTGCCCCCTGACATCCGCTACTCCGGGTGGGAGTTCCGGGCGACGGAGGATGGCATTCGCTATGGCTTCGGCGCACTCAAGGGCACTGGCAGCAAGGCCATCGAGCTCCTGCTGGAGACACGCGACACCCTGGCCACGGGCGCGGCCCCCATCGGGCTGCACCAGTTGTGCACCGAGCTCGATCCGCCACAGATCGGCCGCCTGACCTTCGAGTCCCTGATCAAGGGGGGCGCCTTCGACGGTACCGGGCACAACCGCGGAGCAGTACTCGCCGCCTTGGATTCCGCCATCAGTGACGGTACACGCGCCGCCGCTGATCGGCGCTCGGGCCAGGGAAGCCTGTTCGGCGCCGGCCCGGCGGAGCCGGGACCTGCTGCCGACCACCAGGCCGCCGGCGACGGCATCGACGACGCCGCAGCCCTCGACCGCGCTGACACCCTGACTCTGGAGTTCGAGGCCATGGGCTATTACCTGACCGGGCATCCCCTTGAGGAGCGTGCCGGCCTCGTCGCTCTCCTTTCCAGCACGGCCACCAGCGATCTGGCGGAGCTCGCCCCCCGCTCGGAAGTGGTCTTGACCGGACTTGTCTTGGGCAAGAGCGAGGTTGTCGTGCGCTCCGGCCGCATGGCAGGCCGCAAGATGGGGAGATTCCGCCTGGAGGACCTGCAGGGCGGGGTGAATGTGACCTGCTTCCCGGACGCCTATGAGAAGTCCGGGGATCTCATCGAGGACGGCGCAGTGGTCGTCTGCCGCGGCAAGCTCGAGGCGAGCGATGATGATCCGGGCCTGCTGCTCGACGAGATACTCTCCCTGGACCAGGCCCTGAGCGGTTTTTCCGGGGGCCTGCTGCTACACCTCGCCCCCTCCGACGCGCAGCTCCTGCCCGAGCTGCGCACCTGCCTGGCGGCCAACGGCGGCAACTGTCCGGTCTACCTTCAGGTGACCGGGGACGATGGGCGCTCGCGCCGCATCCGCGCCGGCCGCGAATACCAGGTCTCCCTCTCGGACGCCATGGCCGAGGAGTTGGTGCGGCTAGTCGGCCGGGAACGCGTCTGTCTGACGCGCTTTTAAGCCGGGCGCCCGCGACCTCCACCGAAGGGGGGTCGCGGGCGCCCGAACAATCACACGCTGCTCCGCAGCGCCAGAGTTGTGACCAAGCCTACTCGGCTGCGGCCTCCGCTGAGGCTTCTTCCTCCACGACACTGCGCTCCACAAACTCGAGGATGGCTCGCTGACCGTTGTCGCCCAGGCGCGGCTTGCTCAGCTTGAGAATACGGCAGTAGCCACCGGGGCGCTCCTTGAAACGCGGCCCCAGGACGCTGAACAACTTGGACACGGCGTCCTTGTTGCGCAGGGTCGCAATCGCCTGGCGGCGACGGTGCAGGGTCGGCTCCTTGGAGAGCGTGACCAGCTTCTCAACGAATGGCTTGACGGCCTTCGCCTTCTGGACGGTGGTAATGATGCGTTCGTGCTCGATCAGCGAGGCCGTCATGTTGCGCATCATGGCGGTCCTGTGGCTGGTCGTACGACCTAGTTTGTATCCGGCTATGCGGTGTCGCATGTGTTCTTCCTAGATGGTTCCTAGAGACTGCTGGAGGACTACTGAGCAGTCATTCCGAGCGAAAGGCCCTTCTCAGCCAGCTTGCTCTTGATTTCGGTCAGACTGGTTTTACCCAGGTTCTTGAGGTGCATGACCTCGTTTTCGGAGAGTGCCACCAGAGCACCAAGTGTGGTCAGGTTGGCTCCATCCAGGCAGTTGCGCGCTCGCACTGAGAGTTCCAGCTCGCTGATCGACTGGTCGAGCAGCAGGCCAAGTTCGTTGACCTCAACGCGCTCCTGATTGAACTCGGAGGCGCTGGGTTCTTCGACCACAGGGTCGGCATCAACGCTGGTGCCGAAGAGCACGAAGGGGTTCAGGTGCTTGCGATAGATCTTGGCGGCCTCGACCAATGCCAGTTCCGGCGTGACAGTGCCGTCGGTCCAGATTTCAAGGGCCAGGCGGTCGTAGTTAGTGAACTTGCCCACGCGCGTCGCCTCAATGGCGTAACGCACTCGCTGCACAGGCGAGAAAATAGCATCCACCGGAATGGTGGTGAGTTCCTCACCTTCACCGCGCTCGGCATCCGCCGGCAGGTAGCCGCGGCCGCGCTCGCCGGTCAGTTCAATGTTCAGTTCGACCTCACTGGTCAACGTGGCAATACGCAGATCCTTGTTGCAGACCTCCGCATCACCCTCGCAGATCACGTCTGCTCCGGTGACTTCACAAGGACCGGTTTTTTCGATGCGGCAGGTCAGGGTGCCTTCACCATCGTGCCTGATGCGCAAGCGCTTCAGGTTGAGGATGATGTCTGACACATCCTCATAGACCCCTTCGAGGGTGTCGAACTCATGGGTTGCCCCAGCGATCTTCACTGATCGAATGGCCGCTCCTTCGATGGAGGAGAGCAGCACGCGCCGCAGCCCATTGCCAATAGTGTGACCAAAGCCTCGCTCGAAAGGCTCGATGAGGAACTTGCCATACTCTTCAGTCCGCGAGCCGGGCTCTGCATTGACCTTGCTGGGGAGTTCAAAATTGCGCCAACGAATTCTCATGTCTGTGTCTCCGCGGTTGTCTACTTCGAGCAGAGCTCGATGATGAGTTGTTCTTGGATCGGGTGGGGTACATCCTCGCGCTTGGGCAAGGCCGTCACGGTGCTCGACATCGCATCTCCGGCCACATCGAGCCAGGTGGGGACGGGCTGGGACTTGTTAACTTCGATGGCCTCGGAGACGAGCTTCTTCGTCTTGTCCTTGGCTCCGGGCTTGACCACATCGCCGGGACGCAGCTGGTAGGATGAGATATCTACCCGCCGCTCGTTGACCATGAAGTGTCCGTGGTTGATCAGCTGACGGGCGTGGTTGCGCGAGAGCGCGAAACCACTGGCCAGTACAACATTGTCCAGGCGCCGCTCAAGCAACATCAACAGGTTGGCTCCGGTATTGCCCTTAAGGCGCTCAGCCTCGACAAAATAGAGGCGGAACTGACGCTCCATCACGCCATATATACGCTTGAGCTTCTGCTTTTCACG
>DASCNH010000204.1:0-9682 GCA_036011365.1 Planctomycetota bacterium
CCGCCGCCGAGGATGCCCCGGCCCAAGAGGCCCCGGCGGCAGAGGCCTCCGCAGAGGAGTCCCCGGTGGCCGAGGCTCCGGCTGAGGAAGCCCCTGCTGAAGAGGCTCCGGCCGAAGAGGCCCCGGCTGAAGAGGCCCCGGCTGAAGAGGCCCCGGCTGAAGAAGCCCCGGCTGAAGAGGCCCCGGCTGAAGAAGCCCCGGCTGAAGCAGCCGCGAGTGCCCCGGAAGCCACGCCCGCCGATGGGGAAGACAACGCTGGCTGAGGGCCGAGTGCGGCGCTTCCGGGGCCACCGGCCATGCCGGTGCCCGGGGAGTGCCGCCCTTTTCCTCGGGCTGCTTCTCCTCTTGTGCCTGGGTGCGGCCTGTGCCGCGACTGGCCGAGGGATTTCGGTGGAGGAACGTCTGGCCGGCGTGTCGCCGGAGTTCCAGCCGGCCCTCATGGCCCTGCGGGCGGCGGTCAACGACCACGAGGACGAGACCGCCCGGGACATACTGGAGCGTCTCCTGGCCCGCAAGCCCCTGGGCGAGGCCCTGGACCTGGCTCAGGGATTTGAACGCATTCTGGCTGGTCGCGCGGCCGTCGCCGATCTGGTCACAACCCTGGTCCTGGAATCCAGGGAGCCGCAGGATGGATCGCGCGCGGCCCCGGTTGAGGTCTTCCAGGTGTGGGTCAACCTCGGTCCGCGCGACGTGGAGCTGCGGCCGGGGCCGACCTCCCGTCGCCTGACGCGGGAGAGCTTGGATGCCCGCGGCCACCTTGTGAGCCGCATCAGCACGGAGGTGTTGGCGGGCCTGGGCCCCTGGGTGCTGCCGGCCGGCGGTGCCCAACGCCGCAGCCTGGGTGTCTATCCCCTGCTCGTGCCCGGGGATTGCATGGCGGCACGCACCACTTTTTTGATCAGCCATCTGCCAGGTTTTGTGCTCGTCGATGGCCGGGAGCTGCCCGCCCAGACCCTGCCGCACCCTCGGGCCAGCCGCACGGTGTTGGCGTCCTTTCTGCCCCAAGAAGCGGTCACCGCCCAAGAGTGGATGGATTGGGCGGGGTCCCCACGGGCCGCCCTGGCCCCGCTGCTGGAGCGCACCGTACGCCTCTCTCCCTCGGCGGCCGCCGAGGTGTTGGAGGCCCTGGGCCGGGACGAGCCCAACCTGGGCCGCTCCGCCTGGCAGTACATCTTGCCGGCCCTGCGCTGGCTTGTGCCGGAGCGCCGTGAGTTCGCCAGCGCAGATCTCTGGCGGGCGGAGCTAGGCCGCCGTGCCGCGGCCCGTCCCAGGGGCGAGGAGCGCAGCCGCAGCCTGGACATGCCCGCTGTCCCCAGGTGATGATGCCGCGCAGCCCAGCTGTCCCGCTGCCCCCTTCCAAGCAATGAGCACCTCCCAACCCATGGCCAGCGCAGACCAGCAGTTTGAAATCCTGAGGCGCGGTGCCGTCGATCTCATCGAGGAGAAGCAGCTTCGCAAGTTGCTGGAGCTGGGCCGCCCCCTGCGCATCAAGCTCGGCCTGGATCCCAGCTCGCCGGATCTGCATGTGGGCCATGCGATCCAGCTTCTGAAGCTGCGTGATTTTCAGGAACTCGGGCATCAGGTTGTGCTGATCGTCGGTGACGCCACGGCCATGATCGGCGACCCCACGGGGCGCAACAAGCTGCGTCCCCAGTTGACCCGGGAGGCGGTGGAGGAGAACCTCATCACCTACACGGATCAGGCCGGGGAGCTGATCGACATGGAACGTGCGGAGGTGTGCCGCAACTCCGAGTGGTTTGATGCCATGGACTTCCAGGGCCTGGTGCGCCTGGCCAGCCGCATGACCGTGGCGCGCATGATCGAGCGCGACACGTTCCAAGAGCGCATGGAAGCCGCCGAGCCCATCGGCATCCACGAGTTCCTCTATCCATTGATGCAGGGCTGGGATTCGGTGATGGTGACCGCCGACCTGGAGCTGGGCGGTACGGACCAGCTCTTCAACCTGCTCGTGGGCCGCGACCTGCAGCGCGAGGAAGGTCAGATGCCAGAGGTCTGCCTGACCCTGCCCCTGATCAACGGTTCGGACGGCCGCAAGATGAGCAAGTCCTACGGCAACGCCATCCCCTTCCGGGCCGCACCGGCGGACATGTTCGGCAAGACCATGGCCATTGAGGATGGCGTCATGGGTGAGTGGTTCACCCTGCTGACGCGCCTGCCGGAGCAGGAGATAGGCGAACTCCTGGCCGGTCACCCGCGCCGGGCCAAGGCCGCACTGGCAGCCGACATCACGGCCCGTTTCCACGGTCCCGAAGCCGCAGCGGCGGCCGCGGCCGCCTTCGATCGTCAGTTCAAGCAGCGCGAGGTGCCCGAGGAGATGCCCGAGCACGCCTGGCCCGACGCGCAGGGGGCTGACCTGCAGCTGGCCGTGCTGCTCAAGGCCGTGGGCCTGGCGCCGACCACCTCCGAGGCCCGCCGCCTGGTGAAGCAGGGCGGCGTGCGCATCGATGGCGAGGTCCAAACCGATCCCGTGCGGCCCATCTCCCCCGGCACCGAAGGCGGCGCTCCGCGCATCCTGCAGGTGGGCCGGCGGCGCTTTGCGCGGCTGCTCTAGCGCCGCTTGATTCCCGCCCGGGGACCATGCGCCCTAGAGCAGGTACGGGAAGCCATGGAAACGACTCCGCTCAGAAGGTGTACCGGCCGCATCCGGGGCATCGCCGACGGCATCCCGCGCGACTCCTAGTGCCGCACACGCCAGCCCGCCGCTGCGGTCACCGGCAAGCTCGGTTTGCGTGAGGCTGCGGCTGCGCTGCCCGAGGTCGACCCGCTGGCGCAGTGTCGGCCGCCAACCGTGGCATGCGAACGGGGGGGGACGTGCGTCCGCCCGCCGGTGCAGACCGCTAGGGAGCGCGCCAGGGTAGGAGCAGGTCGGGCAGGTTCTCTTCTGCGGCGGAGAGGCGCAGGGTGCCGCTGGCGCGGCGCGGCAGGGCTCCCGGGGCGGCGCGCAGGGTCAGCTTCCAGGCGGCGCCCGGCGCGGGGGTCGCGCCGGGGGCCGGGGCGCCGGCGGGGGGCTCAAGGGAAACGGTCAGGGCCGGGGCGGTGGGCCCATCGAACTCCCAGCGTGGGGCGGGCTGGCGGGCGCCGGGCAGCAGGAACTTCACCAGGGAGCTGGCCTCCAGGGCCGCCTCCCCAGGCGGCGTGCCCGGCGGCGTACCGGGGGCGGGGCGGAGCAGGAGTCGGGCCGGGCTGGCGATCCAATCCGTGACCACCTGGGCGCGCAGGTCGAGGGTGAAACGACCCGCGCTGCCGGTTCCATCGCGGGCCGTGGTCTCAAGGACGGCCTGGCCAAAAACCGGGCCCAGGTCCAGGCCGGCTGGCAGGGAAGCGGCCAGGCCCCAGATGGGCTTGCCGAAATTGTCCCAGGACTCGAGGTCGGCGCTGAAGGGCGGCGTGACGGAGCGCAGGCGCAGGATGTTGGCCGCGCCGTCGGTGATGGCCCGGGCCAGTTCGGCCCGGGCGGATCCGCCGCCAGAGCGGGGGGTGAAGCCGAGGTCCAGGGGATCGGGTGTGGCCTGGAACAGGCGCTCGACGATCAGGTGCAGTTCGAAGGTCAGAAAAGGAGTCTGTGGGGCGTCCGACTGCAGGCGCACGAGAACCAGCTTGTCCCGGTTGAGCGTGCGCACGCTAGCAGTGGAGACGCGCAGGGTCAGCTCCGCAGTGCGTCCGGCCGGCAGCACCAGGGCCGGGCCCTGGGTGTTGCGCGTGTTTCCGGCGACCCAGTGGCCGGCGGCGTCTCGGTAGCCGAGGCTCGGCGTACTGCAGGCGCAGGCGGAGCGCACATTGAGGATGCGCACGCTCTCGGGGCCGGGGTTCAGAATGGAGAAGACGTGTTCCGCCTCCTCACCGAAGGACAGGGTGCCCAGGTCGTGGAAGTTCGCGCGCTCGCCTTGCCCCCCGGCCACGATGGAGAGGGCCGCCGGCGGGGGACTCGGGGCCGGACCGCAGGCCGCGCAGAGCGTGGCCAGGACCAAGAGGAGGTGGCGGGGGGGGATGTGGCTGAAGAACATGGGCTGGAGCGGGAGTCGTCGGCTACCATACCCCAATGGTCGGTGCGCTTCTCCTGATGCTTCTCGGCGCAGGCCTGGCGCAGGATTGTGCCCCGCCGGGACCGGGCGGTCAGCCTCCGGCACTCCTTGAGAGTTTGACCCCCAACGGTTTCCTGGCGCGCGGCACGCCGACTTTTGTCGTGGGGACCGCCGGAGACGAGCGGGAGGACCGCCTGCTTCGGAGCCAGGCCCGTTTCCTGCGGGACCTGTTGTTTCCGGAGGCCGAGATCATGGCTGACACGGATCTCGATGCGACCCGGGGCCCCGGGGCCTGGCCGCCGAACGCGGTGCTCTACGGGGGAGCCCACGTGAACCACGTGGTCGCCGCCCTTTCTCCCCACCTGCCGGTCACCGTGGAGGCCGGCCTCGTGGTGCTCGGGGACCACCGGCTGCGGGGCGGAGACAAGGGGCTGCTGGCCATCATGCCCGCCCGGGCCGCGGTGCCCGCGGTGCCCGCCATGCTCGCGGGGTCCGGTGACCCCGGCGAGACGGACGAGACGGGCGTCGCCGATGGCAAGGACCAGGCCCCGGAAAGCGGCGCCGCTCCCTGTCCCGGTTGGCCGGACTTCCTGCTCTATGCGGGCAGCGGCAGCCCGGGCGTGGTGGACATCAACGGCATCACCCACGGGCGTGACGGCTACTTGCTGGTGGACCGCTGCGGTCCTCTGATGGCCGGGGCCTGGCACCGAGAGGGGGATGGCCAGCTCCTGCCGGTGGAGCGCATTGCCTACCGGCGCATTCCCTGGCGCGAGCGCCGCCGGGGCCTCTTCGGACGCCTGGAGAGCGGAGAGAGCTCGGTGCGGGCGGCCACCATCAGGGTGCTCTGGCCCCGGGTGATCCCCGAGCAGGAAAACGATGACGCGGTCACGGACACGGTTTTGGGGGCCCTTGAGGCGGTGGTCAGGCGCCTGTCCATTTCAGATCCCTGGCCGGTCTGGGTGCACATCCACCCGGACGTGCGCAGCAAGCTCAGCCTGACCACGGTGGGCGGCGACGGCCACGCCCTGGGGGGGCTGGGCGCCGTGCATGTCATGAACTACCCGGCGGGTCCGGGCGGACCCCTGGACCTTTTGGTGCGCCACGAGGGCACCCATGTCCTGGTGGCCGCGGCCTGGGGCGCGGCGGGCTCTGCGGCCTGGGGCGAGGGCCTGGCGGTTTGGGTGGCCGGCGCCTATGGCGGCCGACCGCTGGAGAGTTGGCGCGGGGAGGTCAAGGGAGAGTTGCCGGCCCTGGTGGAGTTCCTGGGCCGGGGCTTCCACTCCCTGCCGGAGCAGGCCTCCTATCCCCTGGCCGGGGCCCTGGTGAGCACGATCGTGGAGGAGCATGGCCTGGCTGCCTTGCGCCGGCACTTCTACGGCGCCACGGCGCGCACCATCGGCGCGGCCTGCGCCGCGGCGGGTACAACGCTCGGGGAACTAGAGCGCGCCTGGCACAGCCTGGTCCGGGGCTGAGCTGCGGTTATCAGTCGCCCACATAGCCCAACCCGTGCAGGCGGGCGGCGGCGGCGGCGTCCTCTTCCCCGGCCACCTCGGCGCGGACCTCCATGGCGCGCGTCTCCTCCAGGAAGGCGCGCAGGCGCGTCACGTGCTGCGGGTGCGTGCTGGCCAGGTTGCGCAGCTCAAGGGGATCGTTCTCCAGGTCGAAGAGCTCGCTGTTCTCCGGGTGCTGGCCGTGGTGGATCAGCTTCCAGCGGCCATCGCTGACGCAGAACAGGTTGTCGATGCAGTGGGCCGGAAGGCCGCGTTTGGGAGAATGGGTATCCACCAGGTTGAGGGCGTCGGCGTAGGCCAGGCGCGGGCTGGCTTCCGTTTCACCGCGGGCCAGGGCCAAGAGGCTCTTGCCTTCCACCGGCGCGGGAGGGGCCAGGTCCAGGGCTTCGAGTAGCGTGGGCAGGATGTCGATGGAGCGTACCTGGCTATCGACCACCGCCGGCGCGTTGCCGGGGATGCGCAGGATCAGCGGCACGCGCAGGCACCACTGGTAGAGCAGGCGATGCTTGATCCAGCCGTGGCGCGCCTTGCCGTCCTTGAGCCCTTGGCCGTGGTCGGCGGTGATCACGATGATCGTGTTCTGGTCCTGGCCGCTGGCCTTGAGGGCATCGAAAATGCGCCCGAGCTGCGTGTCGACGAAGTTCAGCTCCGGATCGTAGAGGGCTTCCCGGGCATCGGGGTCACGGGGGCTGACGGAAGGGTCGTAGGTGACACCGTGGCGGGCGGCGAAGGCCGCCGGGGGCACGATCGAGAAATCGTGCACATCGAAGAAGTGCACCCAGGCGCACCAGGGTTTTGAGCCGCGTTCCCCAAGCCAGGCCAGGGCCGCGTCCGTGGTCTGGTCGCCGCGCCGCTGGGTGCTGCTGCGCGGCCCGTCGAACCAGTGGCTGTCGTGCTTCTGCTGTTGGCTGAGGTCGAGCTCGCCCAGGGAATCGTCGAGACCCGTGTCGAAGGTCTCGAAACCGCGGTCGAGGCCGTAGGCGGCGGAGACGGGATAGGCGCTGACGAAGGCGCCGGTCTCGTAGCCGCGCGTGGCCAGGATTTCCGGGAGGGTCGGGATGTCCGGCGGCAGGCGGTGGCCGGCGTCACCCCAGAAGACGCGCAGGTTGTGGCTGTAGGGATTGAGCCCGGTCAGGATGGAAGCGTGGGACATGGGCGTGATGCCCGCGGTGGACATGGCCGCGTCGAAGCGCACACCTTCCCGGGCGATGGCATCGATGCGCGGCGTGGTTTGCTTGCCGTAGCCGTAACAGGAGAGGTGGTCGGCGCGCGTGGTGTCGAGAGTTACGAGGAGCACATTGGGCTGGCCTTGCTCTCCGTTGCCACAGCCTCCCAGCAGCGTTGCCAGGCAGATGGCGAAGGACGGGACTAGGATGCTGTAGGGGGTCTTGATCACTCTTTGGGTCATGGCCGGAGTTATTGTGCGGTGGGCTCGGGAGCGGATTTCTCCATGCGCCGCACCTTCTCCGCGTGAATGGCAATGATGTGCGCGAAGAGCGCCTGGCGCGGCGGGGGCTTTTCCTCCATGGCATCTAGGAACCAGGCTATCTCCTGGTGTCGTGGCCGCACTGTGCTGCCCACAATATAGCCGCCAACCTTGCGCCGGTGGAGGAAGTGGGCCCGCCACCAGTGGGCAAGTTCTTCCGTTGGGGGAAGGCTGACAGGGGGCTGGCCCCAGCCGGCGGTGCCGCTGCGCCTCACGGCTGCGCCGAAGTCCGCAGCGCTCAGGTAGTTCTCCTGGGCTGCTGGCAGGGAGAACTTGGCCAGGTCGAGGCCCATGGCGGCCTCGCGAACGCGCAGATCTGGATCGCCGAGCATCTCGAGCACGAACTCCTGATCGATGCCCCGGGGCTCACCGCGGTTTGTGAGCACATGCAGGGCACCCAGGCGTTCCGAGGTGTCGCCCGTGTGCCAGGCCTCCAACAGGGCGTCCCGGTCCCGGTGCAGGGCCGTGGCCACCAGGGCCTGGCCCGCGAAGAGGGCCAGCAAGATCAGGTGGATGCGCCAGGGGCGGGGGAACTTCATGCCAGGGCCAGCTCCAGGACGGCCAGGACCTCCGGCAGGTCAACCCACCACAGGAAGAGCAAGAGGGCCGTGGCCACCAGTGCCGCTGCCCGGCGGCGGGCAGAGGGGGAATGGGCCGCGGGCCTGTGGCCCCAGATGAGGCCGGCGCCCAGGACCAATGCCAGGGGCATCAGCGGCAGGCGGAAGCGGGACATGCTGACCAGCGTCGAGGTAGCCAGGAAGTAGAGCGCGACCAGGGCGAAGAGGCGTCGGGGCGGGCCCGGGGACAGGACGGTTATGCCGCCCCACAGACCTGCCAGGAGTGCGGCCAGGGGGCACAGCAGGGCCCAGATGACCAGGGGGCGCCGCAGGGCCGGACCGCCCAGGGGGCCTGGGTAGCGGTCCAGGGCCTGGTGGCGCAGGAAGAAGGAGAGCGGGGCCACGAAGTCGGCGAGTTTCTTGATGCGCGTGCGGGCGAAGTCGAGGGGGTGGGCCAGGGCCCAGGCGCGGCCGCGGGCGGCGTTCTCCGCCAGGCGGTCGGGCACATTCTTGATGTCCTCGGCACGCTCCCAGTGGGTGCCCACCTGGTCCAGGTGGGAGGCGGCGAAGAAGGGGCGCACCTCGTCCATGGGATCCTGGGCTCCGGCGGGGAGCTGACGCGCGTAGGGCGTCAGGTCGAAGTTCTTGTAGCCCTCGTTGAGGCCCAGGTAGGCGTTCTCGCCCATGCTGCTGCCCACCACCAGCCAGCGCCCGTAGACCTCGTGGTTGCGCAGGGTCCAGGGGAAGATGACCACGGCGGCGGCCAAGAGCAGCAGGCTGGCCCGGCGCAGGCCTTCCGCCGGGGTGGCCATGGCCGCACTGAGGCCGCCCCGGATTCCCCAGCCGACCCACAGGGCGAGGGCCGGGATGAGGAACAGGACCACCTCGCGCAGATAGAGGGAGAGGCCGAGCAGCAGGCCGGCCAGCAGCAGGGGGGCGTTGGAGCGTTCTGGAAGGCGCGCCGCGCGCAGCAGGCAGAGCAGGGCCGGCAGGAACAGGGCCAGGAAGAGGGGCTCGGTCCAGAAGAGGTGGGTGAAGGCGGCCAGGGGCAGGTACAGGCACCAGGCCAGACCGGCCCCCAGGGCGGCGCGCTGGCCGAAGAGTTGCCTGGCCAGCAGCATGGTGGCCGCGCCGATGACTCCGGAAGCCAGGATCTGGAGCAGCTTGATGGCCTCGAAGCCCTGCATCCCGAACAGGTCGATGGCCTTGGCCAGGAGGAACGGGTAGCCCGGTGGCCAGAGGTAGCGGTAGCTGTCGCCGTAGAATCCCAGGTGGTTCCAGGAGAGGGCCAGGTAGGTGTAGTTGGCCTCATCTGACTGCAGCTCCGGGGTGCCGGCGGCCAGGGCCAGCAGGGCGCGCAGGACGAGCCCCAAGAGCACGATGGCCAGGATGGTCCGCGTACCCCGGGCCCGGGTTGGGCTGGCATTCCCTCCCGGGGTGCTGTCTAGGGCGGGCTGGGCGGCCATGGGCTAGCTCGCAGGTGGCTAGATTTCGCGTTCTTGGATGCCGGTCTCGCCTTCCGAGGGCGTTTTGTCCGAGGGCGCGCTGTCCAAAGGCGTGTCGCTCGGCATGTCGTCGCTCGGCGTGTCGCTCGGCGTGTCGTCGTGCGGCGTGGGCGGTTGCTCTCCCGGGATCTTGCGCGCGGTCCGGCGCACCAGCTGCATGCCCTTTTCTGTGAGCAGTGTGCCGGCCAGGTGTTCGAGGCGCCGGGCGGCCTGGGGCATTTCCAGGCGCAGGGCGTGCTGGATCAGAAGGCTGAACAGGCGTCCGGTGGGGTGAAAGTCCGCGACGTGCTTGACCAGACGGTCAGCGTCCGCGCCGCGCCCGCTGCCCAGCAGGGCCTCGTAGAAGAATCCAGTTCTGAGGACCATGTCCTGGCGCAGCTCCCTGAGAAGAGCGGCGTCGGAGGCGCTCAGGCCAGCGCCTGGCTTGGCCCCGGCGCCCGCCTGCCCAGTGGCCTCGGTGTCCGTGCCAGCGGGTGAATCCGGCGCGGGCTTCCCGGCGGCGGTCGGCGCAGCGGCGCGCCCCAGCAGCTGCCGTTGCTGCCCCATCAGGGGCGTGATCCAGACCAGGGGATCGCCGGCG